>NZ_JALLGL010000021.1 GCF_023072675.1 Streptomyces sp. XM83C | reverse complement strand
GGTCGGCGGGCGGCGGTTCGTGGCCGTGGGAGACCATGGTGCGCTCGCCCTCGTACGCCATGGAGACCGTGACCGGCGAGTGCCAGCCGGGGACGGTGCGGGACTGGGACAGGTCGATGCCCTCGCCCTGTTCGAGGGCGTCCCAGCAGTACTCGCCGTAGTGGTCGTCGCCGAACGCCGCCGCGAGGGAGGTGCGCAGGCCGAGCCGGGCGAGCGCGGTCGCCATGTTGGCGACGCCGCCGGGGCTGGAGCCCATGCCGCGCGCCCAGGACTCGGTGCCGCGGACGGGCGCGGAGTCGAGGCCGGTGAAGATGATGTCGAGGAAGACCGTGCCCGTCAGGTACACGTCCCAGGGCGGGTCGTCGGGCGCGCGCAAAGCGGCGAGGGGGTCGACCTGGGCCTGCTGCTGCGGCCCCTCGGTGATGGGCGAGGGCCCTTTGCCGAGGGGGGGTCGTCCGGTCCCGGCCGGTCCCTTTCCGTGGGGTGAGGCGGACGCGATCACGGTGCGCTCCCTGACATGGTGCGGTTCCAGTCAGTGTGCACCACGCCACTGACAACGGCCCGCGTCCACGCGTCCTACCAGCGTGGTACGGCCGGTGTCACCCAGTCCGGGTCGGCGACGCGCATCGCGGCGGCGTCGTCACGGTCGCGGAGCCGGCCGTCGTCGTCGAGCCACCGCCGGTGCAGGAACCGCAGCCGGTCGTGGTCGAGTTCGACGCCGAGTCCGGGCGCGTCGGGTACGGCGACCCGGCCGCCGTCGAAGGTGATCCGTTCGGTGAGGACGTCCTCCGCCTGCCAGGGGTAGTGGGAGTCGCAGGCGTGGTGGAGGCCGGGCACGGTCGCCGCGACGTGGGTCATCGCGGCGAGGGAGATGCCGAGGTGGGTGTTGGAGTGCATGGACACGTCGACGCCGAAGGTGCGGCAGATCGCGGCGAGGTGCCGGGTGTTGCGCAGGCCGCCCCAGTAGTGGTGGTCGGAGAGGACGACCTGGACGGCGCCCTTGGTGAAGGCTTCGGGGATCTCGGCGAACGTGGTCACGCACATGTTGGTGGCGAGCGGTACGCCGGTCTGCCGGGCGACCTCGGCCATGGCGGGTGTGCCGAGCGCGGGGTCCTCCAGGTACTCCAGCAGATCGCCGAGTTCGCGGGCCACCTTCAGCGAGGTGGGCACGCTCCAGGCGCCGTTGGGGTCGAGCCGCAGCGGATGCCGGGGGAAGGCGTCGGCGAGGGCGCGGATCGCGGCGATCTCCTCCTCGGGCGGGAAGACGCCGCCCTTGAGCTTGAAGGAGGTGAAGCCGTGGCGTTCGGTGAAGGCGCGGGCCTGCGCGACGATCCCGGCGGGGTCGAGGGCTTCGCCCCAGTCGTCCTTCTCGGCGGGAACGCCGTCGGGGTGGTCGGCCCACTTGTAGAAGAGGTACGCGCTGTATTCGACGGTGTCGCGGACCTTGCCGCCGAGCAGGGCGTGCACGGGCAGGCCGAGGTGTCGGCCGAGGGCGTCGAGGCAGGCGACCTCGAAGGCGGAGGCGACGGACAGGCGCAGTTTGTCGGCGGTCTGCACGCCTCGCAGTCCTCCGACATCGACGTTCCCGGAGACCTGTGACCGGTCGACGGCGACCTGGTCGGCGAGGAGGAACAGCCCGTTCAGATCGCTGACCTGATGTCCGGTGAGCCGCTCGGCGAGGGGCCTGGCCACTTCCAGGTATTTCGTGTCGCCGTAGGTCTCGCCGACGCCGGTGGTCCCGCCCTCGGTCTCCACCTCGACGATCAGACGCGGGGTGTAAGGCTGGTGGACGCCCTGCGTGTTCAGCAGCGGCGGGTCGGCGACGAGGACCGGCGTGAGGCGGACGTCGGCGATCCGGAGCGCCGTACCGGCTGCGGAACTCACACGCGCCATCTCCCCATGTAGATGTTGTCTACGTATGAAGATGGAGGTTAGATACGCGGACAGCCGGGCGTCAATGGGGCGTGCGCGGGCCCGTCTACCATCGGCTCATGTCCGAGACAGGGGGCGTCCGCGAGGTGAAGTCCGCGGCGCGGACGGTGGAGCTGCTGGAACTGCTGGCGCGGCGCGGCGACCGGCCCGCCCGGCTACAGGAGCTGGCGGACACGCTCGACGTGCCGCGCAGCTCGATGTACGCCCTGCTACAGACCCTGATCTCCCGCGGCTGGGTCCGCACCGACGTCACCGGCTCGCTGTACGGCATCGGACTGCGCGCCCTGCTGAGCGGCACCGCCTATCTGGATTCCGACCCGCGGGTTCGGCTGGTGCGGCCGTATCTGGACGAGGCGTCGGACGCGCTCGGCGAGACGATCCATCTGGGCCGGCTGGACGGCGCGAGCGTGGTGTACCTGGTCACGCGGGAGTCGCACGAGTATCTGCGCACGATCAGCAGGGTCGGCCGCCGGCTGCCCGCGCACGCCGGCGCTCTCGGCAAGGCGCTGCTCGCCGAACGTCCGGACACCGAGCTGCCCGACGGGCCGTACGAGGCGCTCACCGCGCGGACGCACACCACACGGGAGGCGCTCGCCGCAGATCTGGCGCGGGTGCGCGCCCGCGGTTTCGCCGTGGACCGCGAGGAGGGTGTCCCGGGGATCGTCGGTTTCGGTTTCGCGCTGCGGTACGACGTCCCGGCGCGGGACGCGGTGAGCTGCTCGGTGCCGGTGGCCCGGCTGACGCCGGAGCACGAGGAGCGGATCGTGGCCGTGATGCGGGAGATCCGTGCCCGGATCGAGGCGGCGGTGCCGGGCGGGGCCGGGGCGGTGCAGTGGCGTTGACGGCCCGGGAAAGCGCCGTGCGCGCCGATCGGCGCGGGCACCGCCCTCATCGCGGGCTGCGTCGCCCTGAGCGCGTCCGCCGTGGATCTGCCGTCCTTCGCGGTCGGCGAGATCGCCCGGAACCTGTGCTACCCGATCGTGCTGTCGTATCTGATCGGTCTCGCCGCTCACTCGACACCCGGGGCCGCTGGGCGGTGCTCGCGGGTTCCGCCTCGTCCCTGGGGACGGCGGCGTGGCCCTCTGACGGGCAGCCTGCTGTCCGCTCACGCCGGTTGTGCCGTGATGGGCGCGGTCCTCGCGGCGGGCCTGCTGCTCGTCGCGGTGCCGCTCGCCCCGGTCGCCGTACGCGGCACGGCGGGCGCACGGCAGACGGTGGAGGTGCAGGAGATTGCCCTGGGCTCCCGGACCACCCCGTGCAGCGGGCGGAGACCCCGGCAGCGCACACGACGGCGGCCTGAGACCACGACCGCGACGCCCAGCCGCCGGGCCGCTACCGCCGCTTCGGCATGGGCACCCGCTGCAAGTCCTTCGCCACGGTCAGCTCGCCCTCGAAGCCGGCCGCGCGGGCCTGCCGTTCGAACTCGTCGGGGTCGCTGTAGCGCTGGCTGAAGTGGGTCAGCACCAGGTGCCGTACACCCGCGTCCCGTGCCACGGTCGCCGCCTGGCCGGCCGTCAGATGCCCGAACTCCTCGGCGAGGGCGATGTCCTCGCCGAGGAACGTGGACTCGATGACGAGCATGTCGCAGCCCTCGGCCAGGGTGTGCACACCGTCGCAGAGCCGGGTGTCCATGACGAACGCGAACCGCTGCCCGCGCCGTGTCTCGCTCACGTCCTCCAGCGTGACATCGCCCAGCCGGCCCTCGCGCTGGAGACGGCCGACGTCCGGGCCCTTGATGCCGTGCGCGGCAAGCCGGTCGGGCAGCATACGGCGGCCGTCGGGCTCGGTGAGCCGGTATCCGTACGACTCGACAGGATGGGACAGCCGGTGCGCGGTCAGCGTGTAGGCGCCGGTGTCGGCGAGAACCCCGTCGGCGTCCACCGGCTCCTCGGCGATGTCGACGGTCTCGCGGTACGCGGTCGCGTACCGCAGCCGGTCGAAGAACCGCTGCCCGGAGCGCGGATAGTGCGCGGTGACCGGGTGCGGCACCTTGTCCAGGTTGATGCGCTGCACCACCCCGGCGAGGCCCAGCGAGTGGTCCCCGTGGAAGTGCGTGACGCAGATCCGGTGGATGTCGTGGGCGGCGACCCCGGCGCGCAGCATCTGCCGCTGCGTGCCCTCACCGGGGTCGAACAGGATGCCCTCGCCGTCCCAGCGCAGCAGATAGCCGTTGTGGTTGCGGTGCCGGGTGGGGACCTGGCTGGCGGTGCCGAGGACGACGAGTTCACGGACGGACACGGCGCCTACCCGGGGGGCCAGTTCAGGCCGCGCCCGCCGAGGACGTGCGCGTGCGCGTGCCACACGGTCTGGCCGGCGCCGCTGCCGGTGTTGAAGACGATGCGGTAGCTCTCCAGCTTCTCCTCGTCGGCGACGGCCTGCGTCTCGCGCAGCACGTCGGCGGCGAGTTCGGGCGCGGCGGCGGCGAGGGCGGCGGCGTCCTTGTGATGCGCCTTGGGAATCACCAGGACGTGGGTGGGCGCCTGCGGGTTGATGTCCCGGAAGGCGACCGTGGTCTCCGTCTCGCGCACGATCGTCGCCGGGATGCTGCCCGCGACGATCTTGCAGAACAGGCAGTCGTCCTGTGGCTCGCCGGCCATCGGTGCCTCCTTGCGACAGGGATGATCTCTGAGGGCATCGTAGCGACCGCCGCGGCGCCCCTCGTACGGTCAGGGCAGGGCGGGCGGCTCGGGCGGGGTCTTCGCCGGGGTCCGCTCCAGCGCCTCCAGGGCGATCCGTACGGCCTCGTCGAGCTGCGCGTCACGTCCGGCGGCGTAGTCCTGGGGCCGCTGTACGACCTCCACGTCCGGGTCGACGCCGTGGTTCTCCACGCCCCATTCGACGCCCTCCAGCCAGATGGCGTACTTGGGCTGGGTGACGAGGGTGCCGTCGACGAGCCGGTAGCGGCTGTCGATGCCGATGACGCCGCCCCATGTGCGGGTGCCGACGACCGGCCCGAGGTCGAGCGCCTTGATCGCGGCGTTGACGATGTCGCCGTCGGAGCCGGAGAACTCGTCGGCCACGGCGACGACGGGCCCGCGCGGCGCGTCCTGCGGGTAGCTGAAGGGCCGCATGCCGCGCGGCACGTCCCAGCCGACGATCCGGCGGGCCAGTTTCTCGATGACGAGCTGCGAGGTGTGCCCGCCGCGGTTCTCCCGGACGTCGACGACGAGACCCTCCTTGGCGACCTCCACACGCAGGTCGCGGTGGATCTGCGCCCAGCCGGGGGCCTGCATGTCGGGGACGTGCAGATAGCCGAGCCGCCCGCCGGACTTCTCATGCACGTACGCCCGCCGGTCGGCGACCCACGCGTGGTAGCGCAGGGGTTCCTCGTCGGCGAGGGGTACGACGACGGCGTGCCGTACGTCGCCGCCGCCCGCCGGTGACACGGTCAGCTCGACCGGCTTGCCGGCGGTGCCGACGAGCAGCGGTCCCGGCCCGGTGACGGGGTCGACGGGACGGCCGTTGACGGCGACGATCGCGTCCCCGGGCCGTACGGCGACGCCGGGCGCGGCGAGCGGGGAGCGGGCCTCGGGGTCGGAGGTCTCGGCGGGCAGGACGCGGTCGATGCGCCACTGGCCGTCCTCGTGGCGGGAGAGGTCCGCGCCGAGGAGTCCCTGGCGGGGGCCGTGGCCGGCGCTGCCGTGCGGCAGGACGTAGGCGTGGGAGGTGCCCAGCTCGCCCTGCACCTCCCACAGCAGGTCGACGAGGTCGTCGTGGGTGGCGATCCGGTCCAGCACGGGCCGGTAGCGGTCGAGGACGGCGTCCCAGTCGACGCCGCCCATGTCGGCGCGCCAGAAGTTGTCCCGCATGATCCGCCCGGTCTCCTCGTACATCTGGCGCCACTCGGCGGCGGGGTCGAGGAGCTGACGGACGCGGGACAGGTCGACGTTGACGTTGTTGTCGCTGTCGTCGTCGCCGGAGGCGCGGCGGTCGCTGGGGACGACCCTGAGCCGGCCGTCGGCCCACAGCAGCAGCCGTTTGCCGTCGCCGCTGACCTCGAAGTGGTCGGCGTCGGCGGCGAGATGCTCGAGACGCTGCTGGGCGAGGTCGTAGCGCTCCAGCTCGGTCTTCGGGTCGGGGTCGTCGGGGGTGGCGCGGTTGGCGCCGAGGACGCCCCGCACGGGGTGGCGCAGCCACAGCACGCCGTCCTTGGCGGCACGCAGGTTGGAGTAGCGGGCGGCCTCGACGGGGAACGGCACGATGCGGTCGGCGAGCCCGTCGAGGTCGATACGGGTGGCGGGGCCGCTCTCGCCCTCCGGGGTCTCGTCCTTGTCCGGCGTCTCGAAGGGGCGGCCGTGTCGCTGCGGCCCGAACGGGGACGGGGTGGTGGCGGCCAGCGGGATCAGATAGGGCCGCGAGGACTCCACGAACGCGAGATCGAAGACATGCTCGTCGTAGACGGGGTCGAAGGACCGGGACGACAGGAAGACGAGATGCTTGCCGTCGAGGGTGAAGGCGGGCGCGTAGTCCTGGAAGCGCAGCGGGGTCGCCTCGGTGACCGACAGGTCGGTGGTGTTGGCGAGTTTCAGCTGGCTGAGCGGGCGCGGCCCGGGGTGGGCCCAGGCGAGCCACACCGAGTCAGGGGAGAAGGTCAGCCCGGAGACATCGCCGTCCTCGCTGCGGTCGATCTCGCGGACCTCGCCGCTCTCCCGCTCCACGAGCAGCACCCGCCCGTCATGACTGGCGACGGCGACACGGCTGCCGTCGGGTGCCACGGCCAGGTCGAGGACCCGGCCGAGCCGGCCCGCGGCGAGCCTCCTCGGGACGGCACCCGGCGCGAGCCCGCCGGCCGGGGCGAACTCCAGCGCGTCGTCTCCCTCGGCGTCGGTGACCCACACCACCCAGTCCTCGCCGTCGGCCCGGAACGCCCGGGGACGGCGCGCCCGTACGCCCGGCTCGGCGGCGAGCGCGCGGGCGGGACCGGAGCGGTGGGTGACCCAGTGGACGCCGCCGCGCACGCAGACGGCGCTGCCGCGCGCGGTGTGATCGGGGCTGGCGGAGCTGAACCAGCGCGCCGCGTTCACCGGGTACGGCTGCTGGTCGACGCGCGGCCCGCCGAGCCGGATGTCCAGCGGGCGGGGCTCGGCGCCGTCCAGGTCGTCGAGGATCCACAGCTCGCCGGCGGCCATGTAGACGACGCGCCGCCCGTCGGAGGAGGCCTGCCGCGCGTAGAACCCGTCGAGCGGGGTGTGCCGCCGCAGGTCGGAGCCGTCGGCGAGGGACGAGTACAGAGCGCCGGTGCCCTCGTGGTCCGACAGGAACGCGATACGGTCGCCGACCCACGCCGGGTACTCGATGTTCCCGTCCAGCTCCTCGTGCAGCCGTACGAACTCGCCGTCGCCGTCCGGGTCGATCCACAGCTTGCCCGCGGTGCCGCCCCGGTAGCGCTTCCAGTGGGCGGCGTCGCGTCCGCCCGCGGACAGCAGCACGGTGTGCGGGCCGTACGCGACATGCCCGACCGGGCCGTACGGCAGCCGCTCGGCGGGCCCGCCGTCGAGCGGCACGGCGTGCGCCCAGGTGCGGCGCAGACTGGTCTGCCCGTACGTGGTCAAGGCGAGCACCCGCCCGTCGGGCGTCCACCCGCGCACCTGGGTCCGCCAACTCCCCCAGTGGGTGAGCCGCTTGGCGGGCCCCCCGTCGACGGGCGCGATGTGCACCTCGGGGGCGCCGTCGCGGGTGGACGTCCAGGCGAGGGTGGTGCCGTCGGGCGAGATACGCGGCAGGGTCACGGCCACGTTGTCGGCGCTGACCCGCCAGGCACGGCCGCCGTCGACGGGCGCCAGCCAGACGTCGTCCTCGGCGGTGAAGGTCACCAACTCGTCGTGCAGATGCGGGAACCGGAGGTAGGACGCGGGCGACTGTGTCACACGATCACCCTAAGCAGCACGGGCGCCCCTGCACAGTGAATTCCGATCACTTGCCCTCTACGGGGCGGCAGTGCGGTTCGACCTCGCACCAGACGGTACGGGTGACGGTCACGGTGACGGTCGGCCGACCGGGCTGCGAGCCGCTGTCCGGGGGCCGCACCGGCGAGGGCGTCCCCTCGCACGTCCCGAGCCCACTGACGCGGAACACCTGCTTGCCACCGACGCGAGCAACGAGGTCCCCGCGCACGCACGACCCCGAAACGGCTTTCGTCACCCGCCCTTTGACGCTGATGTCCCTGCCGTCCTCGGTCCTGCCGGTGCAGTCGACGGTGGCGACGGACTGCTCACCCGCGGAGGGCGTGACGCCCTGCCCGCTGCCGTACGTCCCGGTGCAGTTGAGCCACTGCACACCGGTGTCACGCCGCTCCAGCTCCGCGGTGGCGGTCTGATCGGTCGTGTACGCCACGGCAGCGGCACTGAGCCCACCCGCCGGATCACACGCGACGACCCCACCGACCCCCACAGCAACGAGCCCCACCAAGCCGGCCAGAGCCGGCCTGCGCCGTATCCGCCTGACAACCCCCATACACGCCAGCCTGCCACCCCACCCCCACAACCACCAGCCCGCAAACAGCCAAGGGCCCGAAAGGATGAGGGGGGTGGGTGGGACGGATACGGGCGTCGATGTGACCGCGGTCCGGGAGGTTTCCGTACGGGCCGCCCTCGCACCGACGCCCCCGAGGGGCTCGGGGAATGCGCGACAGAGCCGGCCCCGGTCCTCCCCCGTCACCCCCGCAGCAGCAGCCACTCCTGAAGTTCCACCAGGTTGCCCTCGGGGTCCTTGAGGTGGGCGACTCGCATACGGTCGGTCATGGGGGCCGGGCCGTGTGCCAGTACAGCGCCGCGCGCGGTGATCTCCGCGCAGTACGCGTCGAGGTCGTCCACCCGGAGCACCACCAGCGACCGATGCCCCGTCGCCGCGTCCCCCAGCTCGTCCAGGACGGACGCCATCATCGCCCGGTCCTGTAGTGCGATCCCGGCGGAGCCCACCGCGGGGCTGAACTTCTCGTAGGGTCCTTCGCTCGCCCCGGACTGCGGCTTCAACCCGAGCACCTCACCGTAGAAGCGGTAACACGCGGCGAAGTCGCTGACCAGCAGCCGCACTTGGGCAAGTTCCACAGCACTCACTCCCCGTCGGGTTCAGGACCAGCGCCCGGTACGCCCCAGCAGCAGCGCGGCTGCGGCCGTACCGGCGGTCGATGTACGCAGCACTGTACGACCGAGCCGGTAGGCGACCGCGCCGGCCTCCTCGAACGCGGCGAGTTCCTCGGGCGACACCCCGCCCTCGGGTCCGACGACGAGCACGATGTCGCCCCGCGGGGGCAACTCGGCGGCGGCCAGCGGCCGGTCACCGCTCTCGTGCAGGACGGCCGCGAAGTCCGCCTTGGCGAGAAGTGCGGCAACCTGCCGGGTGCTCGCCGCGTCCGCGACGTCGGGGAACCGCACACGCCGGGACTGTTTGCCGGCCTCGCGGGCGGTGGCCCGCCACTTGCCGAGGGCCTTCAGTCCGCGTTCGCCTTTCCACTGGGTGATGCAGCGCGACGCGGCCCACGGGACGATGGCGTCGACGCCGACCTCGGTCATGGTCTCGACGGCGAGTTCGCCGCGGTCGCCTTTGGGGAGGGCCTGTACGACGGTGATCCTGGGGTTCTCCTCGGGTTCCTCCCGTACACCGTCCAGGTCCACGACGAGCCGGTCCTTGCCCTCGACGGCGGCGACGGCACCCTCGGCCCATCGTCCGGCCCCGTCGGTGAGGACGACGGTCTCTCCGACGCGGAGCCGTTTGACGGACACGGCGTGCCGCCCCTCGGGCCCGTCGAGCACGAATCCGTGCCCGGCCCCGTCGGGCAGCGTCTCGACAACGAACACAGGCGCGGTCATCGCACTCCTCCGCCATCCGGCCCGAACCCGGCATCGGGCCCGAACCCGAACCCGGCATCACCCTCGGCCCCGTACCCGGCGTCGCCCTCGGTCCCGTACGTGCCATCCCCTTCGACCCCGTACCCGGCGTCACCGGGACCCCCCGTCCCGACCGCACCCCCGCCCGACAACGCTGTCCGCGCCGCCTCCAGCTCCTCCACCAGCACATGGACGAGCCGCCCGGCGGGCAGCGGGCGCGCCAGCCGGTGGCCCTGCCCGGCCCACAGGGCCATCCCCTGCGGGTCGCCCGCCTTGGCTGCGGCCTTGCGCAGGGGTGAGGTGAGGTGGTGGACCTCGGGGTAGGCGGCGGGCGCGTACGGCCCGTGCTCGCGCATGAACCGGTTGACGAGCCCTCGGGCGGGCCGCCCGGAGAACGCCCGTGTCAGCTCGGTCCGCACGAACAGCGGGTCGACGAGTGCCTGTTTGTGCACGGCGTGGGCCCCGGATTCGGGCGTGGCGAGGAAGGCGGTGCCGAGCTGCGCGGCGGACGCGCCGGCGGCGAGCACGGCGGCGATCTGGCTGCCGCGCATGATGCCGCCGGCGGCGACGACGGGGATGGTCACGGTCTCGCGGATCTGGGCGACGAGCGCCAGCAGCCCGACGCCGCCGCAGTCGGTCTCGGGGTCGTCGCGGTGGGTTCCCTGGTGGCCGCCCGCCTCCACGCCCTGCGCGATGACCGCGTCGGCCCCGGCGCGCTGCACGGCGAGGGCCTCCTCGGGGGTGGTGGCGGTGACGAGGGTGTACGTGCCGATGCGCCGCAGCGCTTCCAGCGCCTCCTGGCCGGGGACGCCGAAGTGGAAGGAGACGACGGGTACGGGGTTGTCCAGCAGGACGGCGAGTTTGGCGTCGTACCCGTCGTCGCGTCCGGTCTCCGGGTCGCCCAGTTCGGTCTCGTACCAGGCGGCCTCACCGGCGAGTTGCTGGGCGTACAGCTCGACGGCGCCGGACTCGGCGTGGTCGGGCTGCGGGAGGAAGAGGTTGACGCCGAAGGGGCGGGAGGTGAGGCTCCGCAGCTGCTTGATCTCCTGGTACATCCCGTCGGCGGTCTTGTACCCGGCGGCGAGGAAGCCGAGCCCGCCCGCCTCGCACACGGCGGCGGCGAGCTTGGGGACGGAGACGCCGCCCGCCATGGGGGCCTGCACGATCGGGTGGTGCAGTAGATCGGTCAGTGCGGTGGACATGAGCGCATGGTGTCACGTACGCCGAACAAGTCCGAATTCGAGCCCCGGCACCGCACAACCCGGCGAATCCGAGCCCTGGCACCGCGCAGCCCGGCGAATCCGAGCCCTGGCACCGCGCAGCCCGGCGAATCCGAGCCCTGGCACCGCGCAGCCCGGCGAATCCGAGCCCTGGCACCGCACGAGCCGAGGATTCGAGCCCCGCCGGCGCACTGCCCGGCGAATCCCACCCCCGCCACCGCAAGCCCGGGAAGGACACCGGCCGGAGCCAGACGGGCCGGGCCGCCCCCCGCACCAAGGCAGGAAGGCGGCCCGTACGAAAGGCTCACCGCCCGTTGAACGCGTCCTTCAGCCGCGAGAACAGCCCCTGCTGCCCCGGCTGGAACTGCCCCTGGGGGCGTTCCTCGCCGCGCAGCTTGGCCAGCTCGCGCAGCAGGCGTTCCTGCTCGGGGTCGAGCTTGGTCGGGGTCTGCACCTCGACGTGGACGATGAGGTCGCCGCGTCCGCCGCCGCGCAGGTGGGTGACGCCGCGGTTGTGCAGCGGGATCGACTGGCCGGACTGGGTGCCGGGCCGGATGTCGACCTCCTCCATCCCGTCCAGCGTCTCCAGCGGCACCTTGGTGCCGAGGGCCGCCGCCGTCATGGGGATGGTGACCGTGCAGTGCAGGTCGTCGCCGCGGCGCTGGAAGACGGGGTGCGGCAGCTCGTGGATCTCGACGTACAGGTCGCCGGCGGGGCCGCCGCCGGGGCCGACCTCGCCCTCCCCGGCGAGCTGGATGCGGGTGCCGTTGTCGACACCGGCGGGGATCTTCACGGTGAGTGTGCGCCGCGAGCGGACGCGGCCGTCGCCGGCGCACTCCGGGCACGGCGTGGGCACGACCGTGCCGAAGCCCTGGCACTGGGGGCAGGGCCGGGAGGTCATGACCTGGCCGAGGAAGGACCGCGTGACCTGGGACACCTCTCCGCGACCGCGGCACATGTCGCAGGTCTGCGCGGAGGTGCCGGGCGCGGCACCCTCACCGTTGCAGGTGGAGCAGACGATCGCGGTGTCGACCTGGATGTCCTTGGTGGTGCCGAAGGCGGCCTCGTCCAGCTCGACCTCGATGCGGATCATCGCGTCCTGGCCGCGCCGCGTACGCGACCTGGGGCCGCGCTGGGACGCCGTACCGAAGAAGGCGTCCATGATGTCGGAGAAGTTGCCGAAGCCGCCCGCCCCGAAGCCGCCCGCTCCGCCGCCGGACTGGGAGAGGGGGTCGCCGCCGAGGTCGTAGACCTGCTTCTTCTGCGGGTCCGACAGCACCTCGTAGGCGGCGTTGATCTCCTTGAACCGCTCCTGCGTCTTCGGATCGGGGTTGACGTCCGGGTGCAGCTCGCGCGCGAGCCGCCGGAAGGCCTTCTTGATCTCTTCCTGCGACGCGTCGCGGCGCACGCCGAGTACGGCGTAGTAGTCCGTGGCCACCTACGACTCCGCCAGGATCTGTCCGACGTACCGTGCCACTGCGCGTACCGCTCCCATCGTTCCCGGGTAGTCCATGCGGGTCGGTCCGACCACGCCGAGCTTGGCAACCGCCTCGCCGCCCGAACCGTAGCCCACCGACACGACGGACGTGGAGTTGAGTCCTTCGTGGGCGTTCTCATGACCGATACGCACGGTCACGCCCGGATCCTTCGCCTCGCCGAGCAGCTTCAGGAGCACGACCTGCTCCTCCAGCGCCTCCAGCACCGGCCGGATCGTGAGGGGGAAGTCATGCGCGAAGCGGGTCAGATTGGCGGTGCCGCCGATCATCAGCCGCTCCTCGTTCTCCTCGACGAGCGTCTCCAGCAGCGTGGAGAGCACCGTCGAGACCGTACCGCGGTCCTCGACCTCGAAGGCCTCGGGCAGGTCTTCCACCAGTTTGGGGACGTCCGTGAAGCGGCGTCCGGCGACCCGGCTGTTGAGCCGGGCGCGCAGGTCGGCCAGGGACGTCTCGCCGAAGGGCGCCGGGCAGTCGACCATCCGCTGCTCGACCCGGCCCGTGTCGGTGATCAGCACGAGCATCACGCGCGCGGGGGCGAGTGACAGCAGTTCGACGTGCCGCACCGTGGAGCGGGTCAGCGAGGGGTACTGCACCACGGCGACCTGCCGTGTGAGCTGCGCGAGCAGCCGTACCGTCCGGGCGACGACGTCGTCGAGGTCGACGGCGCCCTCCAGGAAGTTCTGGATGGCGCGGCGCTCCGGCGGGGTCATCGGCTTGACGCCGGCGAGCTTGTCGACGAAGAGCCGGTAGCCCTTGTCGGTGGGGATGCGCCCGGCGCTGGTGTGCGGCTGGGCGATGTATCCCTCCTCCTCCAGGGCCGCCATGTCGTTGCGGACCGTGGCCGGGGAGACGCCGAGGTTGTGCCGCTCCGTCAGCGCCTTGGAGCCGACGGGCTCCTCGGTGCCGACGTAGTCCTGGACGATCGCGCGCAGTACCTGAAGCCTGCGTTCACTCAGCATCGCGCGCACACCTCCAGAAGTCGTCCCCTTGCGTCCCGCCTGGCACTCTGCGCGTCCGAGTGCCAGACTTCCCCGGCCCAGTGTACGGCTGTGGGGTACACCGGGGGCAAGGTCGGTCCCGTCGTGGTGATCGACGGGACCGTGTGGCCGTCACGGCAGCTAGCGTCGCCTCTGTGGACGTGACTTGGGAAGAGGCGGGCTGGGAGCGGTTGGCGGCGGGGGTCGGGCGGTGCCGGCTGCCGGTGTGGGACTGCACGGCAGGGCTGGTGGCGGGCGAGGGCGCGGCGCTGCTGATCGACGCGGGGTCGAGCCTGGCGGAGGGGGCCCGGCTGCGGGCCGAGGCGGAGGGGTTGTGCGGGGGGCGTGTGACTCATCTCGCGCTGACGCATCCGCACTTCGACCATGCATTCGGGGCGGCGGCGTGCGCGGGCGCGGAGGTGTTCGGCGCGGTGGGCGTGGACGCGGTGCTGGCACGCGCGCGTGACCGGGAGGAGCTGTACGCGGACGCTGTGCGCAACGGTCTGGACGCGGGCGCCGCGGAGGAGGCGGTGGAGGCGCTGGTGCCGGTGCGGCACACGGTGTCGGGCGAGTGGACGCTGGACCTGGGCGGCGGCCGGCAGGTGCTGCTGGCGAACGTGGGGCCGGGTCACACCGCGCACGACCTGGTGGTGCTGGTGCCGGGCGAGCCGGAGGTGGTGTTCTGCGGGGACCTGGTGGAGGAGTCCGGGGAGCCGCAGGCGGGCCCGGACGCGGTGCCGTCGCGGTGGCCGGACGCGCTGGACCGGCTGCTGGCGCTGGGCGACGAGGACGCGCTGTACGTGCCGGGGCACGGGGCGGTGGTGGACGCGGCGTTCGTGCGGCGGCAGCGGGACGAGCTGGCGGCCCGTTTCGGCGTGTCGCGCTGATCTTCACCGGAACGGGCGGCGACTTCTCCTATCGTCGTGCGAATGCGGCAGTACTCCCCCGATCTGACCCCGCCCTGGAAGAAGCCGAAGCCGGTCGCCGAGGTGCCTGCGGAGCCCGGCCTGGTGGTGGAGGAGGCCGGTACGGGCTTCTGTGGGGCGGTGATCCGCTGCGAGGCGGGCACGGTCACCCTGGAGGACCGTTTCGGCAAGCACCGGGTGTTCCCGCTGGAGCCGCGCGGTTTCCTGCTGGAGGGCCGCCCGGTGACCTTGGTGAGGCCGGCAGCCGCCGCTCCGGTACGGCCGTCGCGTACGGCGTCCGGTTCGGTGGCCGTGCCCGGCGCCCGGGCCCGGGTGGCGCGCGCGGGCCGTATCTACGTGGAGGGCCGGCACGACGCGGAGCTGGTCGAGAAGGTGTGGGGCGACGACCTGCGCATCGAGGGCGTGGTCGTGGAGTACCTGGAGGGCGTGGACGATCTCCCGGCGATCGTGGAGGCGTTCGCGCCGGGCCCGGACGCACGGCTGGGTGTGCTGGTGGACCATCTGGTGCCGGGGTCGAAGGAGTGGCGGATCGCCGAGTCGGTGACGAGTGAGCACGCGCTGGTGGTGGGCCATCCGTACATCGACATCTGGCAGGCGGTGAAGCCGTCGTCGCTGGGCATCCCGGCGTGGCCGCCGGTGCCGCGCGGGCAGGACTGGAAGACGGGGGTGTGCCGGGCGCTGGGCTGGCCGTCGGACAACACGGGCGCGGTGTGGCAGGCGATCCTGAAGCGGGTGCGGTCGTACAAGGATCTGGAGCCGGAGCTGCTGGGGTGTGTCGAACGCCTCATCGACCATGTGACGGTGCCCTGAGGGGGCGGGGCCGGAGCACGCCGAGACGGGCGGGAGCGCACCGAGCCCGGCGAGGGCCTGAGCGGGGTCGGTCCGGTGGCGTCGGGGATGCGCTTGGGCCTCAGGGGCGCGCTGAGGCCACCGGACGCCCGGCGCCGGCCGCTCGGCTCAGTCGACCAGGTCCCTGACCACCGCGTCGGCGAGGAGCCGGCCGCGCAGGGTGAGCACGGCCCTGCCCTCGTCGTACGGCCGCTGCTGGAGCAGTCCGTCGGCGAGGGCGCGGCGGGACGCGGCGAGGCCGTCCTCCTTCAGCAGGGACAGGGGTACGCCGTCCCGCAGCCGCAGCTCCAGCAGGACGCGTTCGACGCGCCGGTCCTCGTCGGTGAGGATCTCACGCCCCGCGCCGGGGGAGCGCCCCTCGGCGAGCGCCGCCGCGTACGCTCCGGGGTGCTTGACGTTCCACCAGCGCACGCCGCCCATGTGGGAGTGGGCGCCGGGGCCCGCGCCCCACCAGTCGGCGCCCCGCCAGTACAGCTCGTTGTGCAGGCAGCGCCCGGCCTCGGAGGTCGCCCAGTTGGACACCTCGTACCAGTGGAAGCCCGCCGCGGACAGGGTCTCCTCGGCGATGAGGTAGCGGTCGGCGTGAACGTCGTCGTCGGTCATGGGGATCTCGCCGCGGCGGATGCGGCGGGCCAGCTGGGTGCCCTCCTCGACGATGAGGGCGTAGGCGCTGATGTGGTCGGGGCCGGCGCCGAGGGCCGCGTCCAGGGAGGCGCGCCAGTCGTCGTCGCTCTCGCCGGGCGTGCCGTAGATCAGGTCGAGGTTGATGTGTTCGAAGCCGGCGGCGCGGGCCTCGGCGACGCAGGCCTCGGGGCGGCCGGGGGTGTGGGTGCGGTCGAGGATCCGCAGGACGTGCTGCCTCGCGCTCTGCATGCCGAAGGAGATCCGGTTGAACCCGCCCTCACGGAGAGTGGCCAGGTAGGCGGGGTCGACGGAGTCCGGGTTGGCCTCGGTGGTGATCTCGGCGTCGTCGGCGAGGCCGAACTCGTCGCGGATCGCGGCGAGCATGCGCACGAGGTCGTCCGCCGCGAGGAGGGTGGGGGTGCCGCCGCCGACGAAGACGGTGCGGACGGGGCGCGGGTCGTCGCCGAGGACCTTGCGGGCGAGGCGGATCTCGTCGGTGAGGGTGTCGGCGTAGTTGTCGCGGGAGGCGAGGACGCCGCCGGTGCCGCGCAGCTCGGTCGCGGTGTAGGTGTTGAAGTCGCAGTAGCCGCAGCGGGTCGCGCAGTAGGGGACGTGCAGGTAGAAGCCGAGGGGGCGGTCGGCGGCCCCGAGCGCGTGCGGGGGCAGAGCGCCGTCGGCGGGGACGGGCTCGCCGTCGGGGAGAGCGGAAGGCATGGGTTCCATTGTCCAGCACCCGGCGGTGCACCGGCCGCCTCGGTCGAGGGCGGGTGCCCGCTCACCCGGCCTGGAGCACCAGCAGGGCCAGGTCGTCCTCCGGGGGCTGTCCTCCGAACTCGTGCACGAGCCGCCGTATCCGGGTCGCGATCTCCTCGGCGCGGAGCCCGGCGCATCCGGCGAGGGCTCCGGCGAGGCCGTCGCCGTCGTCGAACTGACGGGAGCCGCTGCGCCGCTCCGTGACGCCGTCGGTGACGCACAGCAGGGTGTCGCCGGGGCGCAGCTCCACCGTCTCGCTGATGTACGTCTCGTCCTCGACGACGCCGAGCAGGGTCTGCGGCCGGGCGGCGGTCCGTACGGCGCCGTCGGGGCCGAGGACGAGCGGCAGGGGGTGCCCGGCGGCGGCGAGGGTGCAGCGGACGCCTCCCTCGTGGGGGACGAGTTCGCCGTAGAGGAGGGAGAGGAAGCGGTTCTGCGTGCCGTCGGCCGGGGCGGTGGGGCCGGCCAGGGCGCGGGCGGCGGCGTCCGCGGCCTCGGTGGCGTCGTCGAGGAGGAGCTGGTTGAGGCGGTCGAGGACGTCGGCGACGCCGTATCCCTCGCGGGCGAGCAGCCGCAGCCAGGGCCGGGCGAGGCCGATGACGACGGCCGCCTCGGGGCCCTTGCCCTGGACGTCGCCGACGGCGAAGCACCAGCGGCCCTCACCGGCCGGGAAGAGGTCGTAGAAGTCGCCGCTGGGTCCGCCGATGTCGCACGGCTCATGGACGAGGGCGCTGCTCATGCCGGGGATCTCGGGGAGCGCGCCGGGCAGCAGGCCGCGCTGGAGCACGGCGCTGATGGTGGCCTGCCGGGCGTACTGGCGGGCGGCGCCGATGGCGAGGGCGACGCGCCGGCTGAGGTCCTCCACCAGGCCGGTGACCTCGTCGGGGAACCGTGCCACGCCGGCCTGTCCGATGACGAGCGTGCCGAGGGGCCGACCCCCGGCGACGAGCCGGTAGGCGAGGGCGGCACCGGCGGGGACGGCCTCGACAGGGACGGCGGGCGCGGCACCGGCAGGGGCGGCGGGCGCGGCACCAGCAGGGACGGCGGGCGCGGCACCGGCGGACGGGCCGGAGGCGGCCGGAGGCCACGGGTACGGATACGGGTACGGATACGGGTACGGATACGGCACCGGGCCGGAACCGAGCAGGTCCGGCGGTACGGGCGGTTCCTTCTCCAGGGCGCGGCGCAGGTCCTCGACAAGGTGTTCGTCGGTGTGCCAGACACGCGCGGGCCGCGATACGAGACCCCCCGTGCCGGTGCCCCAGCGGCCGCGGCCGGTGATCTCGTCCTCCAGCCACACCGCGCACCAGTCGGCGAGCCTCGGCACGATCAGCTGTCCGGTGAGCGCGGCGACCAAGTCCTCGTCGAGCTGCCCGGCGAGCAGATCGGAGGCCTCGGCGAGGAAGGACAGCGCGCCGCGCCCGAGCCACTCGCGGTCCCGCCCGCCGCAGCCGGGCTCCGGGGCGAGCCCTCCGGCGACGTCCAGGGCGGCGTCCAGGGGGACGTCGAGGGCGTCGGCGGGGGTGTCGGGGACGGTGTGGGCGTCGTCGGAGGGGGACAGCCGGACCCAGACGGTCTTGGCGCCGCGCCGGTAGGTGATGCCCCAGGACTCGGCGAGAGTGGCGACGAGGCGCAGTCCGCGCCCGTGCTCGGGGGTGTCGTACGCCGGAGCCGCCGGGTCGGTGCGGCCGGTGCCGCCGTCGCGCGGGGCGCGGGCGGGGTGCTGGTCGGAGACCTCGACGACGATGTGCCCGGCGGGCTCCAGGCGGCAGAGCAGGCCGACGTCGGTGCCGGCGTGGACGACGGCGTTGGTGACGAGTTCGCTGACGACGAGTATCGCGTCCTCGGCGAGCCGGTCGGTCAGCTGCCGCGCGCCGGGCGTCGCCGGGTCGGCGGCCCATTCGCGCAGCGCGGCGCGGACCAGGTCGCGGGCGGTGCCGGGCGCGAGGGAGCCGCCGGGCAGCGTGGCGTAGGTGCGGCCGGGCTCGTGTGTGCCGGGCACGGGCGCGTCGCCCGCACGGGTGTCGGTGTCCCGTTGCGCAGGAACGGCCCCCATCGGCGACTCCCGGACAGTCCGTCGTATGTCGGTTGCTGCCGACAGGGTGACAGACCGAACCCACCCGGACGCGGTGAGTTGTCGAAGTGGTCCGCCATGAGGGAGCCCGTGGTAAAGGGATGCTCGATTCGGGCCCATTGGCGGCCGGAACCGAGCGTCTGAACTATGCCGGTGGCTCGGACGGCACCCGGATATGCCGGTGGCTTGGGGCGGGGACTACCGGTTCTGCAGTGATACTTGCTCGTCGTGCGTGAG
This sequence comes from Streptomyces sp. XM83C, assembly GCF_023072675.1. Lineage (GTDB taxonomy): Bacteria > Actinomycetota > Actinomycetes > Streptomycetales > Streptomycetaceae > Streptomyces > Streptomyces thermocoprophilus. Next base: position 20,156 of record NZ_JALLGL010000021.1, on the reverse strand, counting down.
CGAAGCAGAGACAGTTGAGCGGCCTCCGCTTCCCGGCGTCCAGCGTGGGCTTGCAGGGCGGCAATGACAAGTGGGCGGCACGGCGAAAGCCGATGACCAGGAATCTCCATGGCCAGCATCAACGTGTTTGTCTGGCTAAGCTGACATGCCAACTAGTCTCTCGTTGCAGGGGGTTGGATGGGACAGGGCGGGCAGGACGTGCCGCTGGAGGTTCAGCACATCCGGAAGGCGCTGCTGAAGGAGTTCGGACAGCGGATCTCCATGGAGGACTTCGAGAAGAAGGACCCCAAGGAGCGCGAGACGGCACTGTTGTCGAGGGCCGTCTCCGCGAAGGCGGCCCGCATCCTCACGGACTGCACCTCTGACGAGGCCGCGGCCGGGGTCATCGACGGCCGTGACGACTTCGGTATCGACTGTGTGGCGTTCTCTGCATCGGGCTCCGAGATCTATCTGATCCAGGCCAAGTGGAAGGACAAGGGGACAGCCGGTTTCGACACGGCGGCAGCCCTCAAGCTGGTGCACGGCTTGAAGAAGCTCGACAACCGCGACCTCGACCACTTCAACGAACGGCTGCAGCTCCTCTCCGACCGCGTCCACGGTGTCCTCCGGCTCCCCACCTGCAAGGTGTACCTGGTCATCGCGCTGATGGGAGACGGCCGCCTCTCCCAGGAGACCCGCGACATCCTGGACGAGGCAGCCCGTGAGTTCGGCGGACTCGGGCGGACCGTCACGTACCGGGTGGTGAACCAGGCCGACTTCCATCGAGCCATCCGAGAAGACCTCAAGCCCCAGCCGATCACGCTCAAGGCGACCATGAACCGGGAGTGGTACGCCCGCGAGACCCCGTTCAAGGCAGTGATCGGTGAGGTCAGCGCGGACCAGCTGGCGCGTTGGTACGGCGGCAACGGCGAGCACGAGGGGCACGGCGAGCGCCTCTACGACCGTAACGTCCGCCGCTCCCTCGGACTCACCGGAGTCAACCAGACCATGGTCGACTCCATGCTGGAAGATCCCGAGGGCTTCCTCTACCGCCACAACGGCATCACGGTGCAGTGCGACGACATCGTGCAGGAGTATCCCCTCAAACGAGCGGTGGGGCAGCCGACGATCCTCACCCTGAGCAACGCCAGCGTCGTCAATGGCGCACAGACGGTCACCTCGGCATTTCGGGCGTACGAGAAGGACCCGGACGCCGTCGCGGAGGCCTACGTGATGGTGCGCGTCATCTCCCTGGAGGGGGCGCCGGAGGGCTTCGGTCATTCCATCACCAAGGCCACCAACACGCAGAACCACATGGAGCGCCGGGACTTCATCGCCATCGACCCCGTTCAGAGCGAGATCCAGAAGGACTTCCGTATCTCCCTCGACAAGGAATATGTCTTCCGCAGGGGCGAGCTGGACCCCGCACCCGAGTCGGGCTGCTCGGTCACAGAGGCGGCCACCGCCCTGGCCTGTATGCACCGGGACTCGTCGCTCGCCGTCCGGGTCAAGGGCTCGACCAACGTCCTGTGGAGCGAAGGGCCCAACGGGGCTTACACGCGTCTCTTCGGGCAACAGCCGAGCGCTCAGCAGATCTGGCGCGCGGTCCAGGTATTGCGCCTGGTACGTGACGAGCTGACGAAGACCCGGGCGAAGCTCACCGGACGGCCGGCCGCCATCGCGGACAGTGGGGCTCTCCTCGTCGCCCACCTGGTCTTCCAGCGCATCGGGCGGGACCGGTTCGAAGACTCCGACCGGGAGTGGGAGGGCGTACTCGCGGATATCCCGAACCAGGTGAGCCAGGTGTTGGCGGCTCTGATCAGTCTCGTCGATACCCTTTTCACCCCCGCAAGCTACGTCACCAGCACGTTCGCGAACGAGGAACGCTGCGCGCGCCTGGTATCGGCGGTGCTCGGCACGCTCGAACGCGGCGACGGGCCGGACTCTCCCATGAATCTGGCCGCACTCTTGAAGGTTGCCGGGCAGACACGGCAGCGCAGGCCTCCGACCGTGCGCCTGCTCGTGGACCATGACGTGATCAAGGACGGTACGCCTCTGGAGTACGCCCCCAGCGCTGCGGAGGAATTCGCCATCGGGGCCTGGCTCAACGCCGATCCCCGGCGTCGTCGTGCCAGCTGGGTGAACGACCGCAAGGCGCCGCTTCTCTGGGAGGCCGACGGCCGGCGTTACTCTCCGACCGGGCTGGTCTCCCAGATGTGGAACGAGGCGGACTGGAAGGAGCAGTGGAGCGCGGTCCAGGGCCCCAAGCAGTGGCGTGTGCCGGGGGAAGGAACGCTCGTGGAGATCGCCGAGCGGCTCTGGCAGCGGATCGCGGCCGGGGAGGAGCCGGAGGCGGACGACCACCTGTCGTAGGTGTTCGGGCCGAGGCGCACGGACCGGGGCCGGCGATGACGCTCACGCGTCGTCTGTTCCCTGCGGCCCTTGCAACTCGGCCCACACGGTCTTGCCCGAGGGAAACCGGGGTGTGACACCCCACCGGGAAGCGAGCGCGCTCACGAGCAGCAGCCCTCGTCCATGTTCGCCGTTCGGGCAGGGCGCCTCCGCCAGGGTGGGCAGCCGCTCTCCCCGGCAGTCCGCGACCTCGATCCGGAGGATGCCGGAGCAGCCTTCAGGGAACGGGGTGAGGGTCATCGTGAGCATGAAGTCCCGCCCGGGCACCAGTCCATGTGTAACCGCATTCGCGGCGAGCTCGCCCACCACCAGCTCGGCGGCCTCCAGATGTTCACCGCCCCTGGCCCACCCCCAGTCCGCCAACTGCTGGGTCGCGAGCAGGCGCGCGAGGCGCGCTCCACGCCGCGTCGAGCTGAACCGTTGGATGAAGGGCGCGGGAGAGGTGACGCAGCGGGCCACATGGGACTGGTCACGGATTTCGTACTTCATGTGACAGAGCGTGTCCAGATGGTCGTACGCTGACCAGAGGAACCATCGGTACGGCACACGCCTGTACCGCCGCTGACGGTTGCGTGTCCGTGCTGACGGGAGTAACCGGCCGACGGCCAGGCGGGTTGGGGGATGAGTGATGGCATCGGAGCCTCGTCGGAGCGGCGCCGGAGACCGCCCCGAGCCCCAGGAGGACACGGACGGCCTCCTCGACCTGAACCGGGCTGTGGGGAGGCAGGTCAAGCTGCTGCGGGAGCGAGCCGGCCTGACCCAGAAGGAGCTGGGTGACCGGCTGGGTTACGGCGAGGATCTCATCTCCTCCCTGGAGCGGGGCCGCAGAACACCCCAGCCGGAGTTCCTCGACGCGGCGGACGACCTGCTCGGTGCCGGAGGGCTGCTGAAGGTGACGAAGGAGGACGTGGCCCGGGCGAAGGCCCGCGCACGGGTCCGGCACCCGGCGTGGTTCCGGGACTACGCGCGGCTGGAGGCGGAGGCGGTCGAGGTCAACTTCTACAACAACCACGACATTCCCGGGTTGTTCCAGACCGAGCGACGAACCCGTGCACTGTACGAGATGCGGAAGCCCTTGCTCGACGAAGAAACCGTTGAACAACGCGTGGCCTCCAGGATGGGTCGCCAGGAGATCCTGACCCAGTGGCCCCCTCCCATGGTGACCGCGGTGATCGAGGAAGTAGTGCTTCGTCGGCCGATCGGAGGGCGCGAGGTGCACAAGGAGCAGTTGAACCGACTGCTCGAACTCGGGCGGCTCCGCACAGTCGAGTTGCAGGTGATGCCCACGGACCGGACCGAGCACGCTGGTATGGGCGGTCCGTTCACCTTGCTGACCCCGAAGGGGAAGCCTCAGGTGGGATATACGGAAGTGCAGGCCGTCGCACGCCTGGTCACAGACATGGACGAGGTCCGTATCCTGGCCGCACGCTACGGCAGCATCAGGGCCCAGGCACTCACTCCGCGAGAGTCTCTGGCCTTGATCGAGAGGATGCAGACGGAAGATGAGTGCTGAGAACTCCCAACAGCTCGTCTGGCGCAAGAGCAGCTACAGCGGCAATGAGGGAGGCGAGTGCGTGGAAGTGGCCGCCACCTCGGGAAGTGTCTATATCCGCGACTCCAAGGACGTGCACCGGCCGCATCTCTCCGTGAACGCGGCCGGCTGGGCGGCGTTCGTGGGCTTCGCGGCTGCGGACTGAGCCGACCGCTCGGACACAGCGCGTGGGGAGGCGCTGTCGACAGCGCCTCCCCCTCCGGACGTAACTACGGCAGAGCCGCCGCGACCTCCCGGAAGTGCTTGGCCGCGGTGTCGAGCAGGTCCGCGATCTCGGAGGCGATCTCCTTCGGGGAGCCGAGGTCCACCACCTCTGCTGCGAGGTAGGCATCGAGGTTGAAGCTCACAGTCGGATGGTCCAGCAGGTCGCCCACCGGGTAGCGGCGGAAGCGGTCCGACTCGGTGCGCTCTGAGATGTCTCCGCCAGCCAGACATGCGTTGACGAAGTCGTCGAAGTCCTCTTCGGTGACAGGGTTTCCGGTGTCCGTACGGTGGTTGCCCGTGCGGGCGTCGTAGACCCACAGATTCCGGGTGACGGGCTGACCGTTCGGCTTGGGGGTGGCCTTCGTGAAGAAGAGGATGTTCGACTTCACGCCCTTGCGGTGGAACATCCCCGTGGGAAGCCGCAGGAGTGTGTGCACATCGCAGTTCTTCAACAGCGCCCGTCGTACGGTAGCCGCAGCGCCTCCACCGAACAGCACTCCGTCGGGGACGAACACGGCCGCCCTGGCACCCGGCTTCAAGGTGACCATCAGGTGCTGGAGGAAGTTGGTGGGGAAGTCGCCGTAGGCCAGGAAGTCGTCCCGCATGGTGGCGTTGGGCACCACACCGTCGCTCCTGAAGGGCGGGTTGCAGATGGCCACGGTGGGGAGGACTCCGGAATCCGCCCGCACGACCGGGACCTTGCGCGTGAGGGTGTCCGCGAGCTTCACCGGAGCGGGATCGGAGAACGGCCGGCCTGTGTTGAACAGGATGTTCATGGTGGCGAGTCGGCACATCTGGGCGTCCAGATCGGCCCCCGCGATGGCGGCCGGATCCGTGGACTGCATCGCCTGGTAGGCCGCGATGAGTGTCGAGCCGGTGCCGCACGCCGGGTCGATGACGATGTCGTCGGGCCGCACGTCGAGCACCTTGACGACTGCGCTCAGGACAGGGAACGGCGTCAGCGTCTGGCCTGTTTCGATCTTCCGGTCGATGTCCTCGCGGCAGTCACGCAACATGATCGAAAAGGCGCGCCCCAGTTCGGCTTGGGGTACGAGGCGCCACGCGTAGGGATCGATCTGCTCGGTGATCAGCATCGCCAGCTCGGCCATGCGGTCGAGGTCCCAGGGCTGGGCGTCGCGGAAGACCATGCCGGCGGTCTGCCGGTCGGAACGGGCAGGGGCCTGGTCGCCGAGCTCCCGCATGAGATCGGTGAGACCGGAGTGCAAGGCGTCGCCGCTCAGATCGGTCAGCCTCGGCCAAGTGCCCTCAGGGGCGACGGACTTCCGGGCGAACCTACCGGGGCGCTGGGAGCGCTCATGGTCCAGTTTGAGGAAGAGGAGATAGCCGACATGCTCCACGAACCCGAGTCGCGTGATGGCACGGGTACTGGTCTTCTCGTTGTAGAACCTCCAGAGCCGTGCAGCGATCTCCTCGCCCGTCCAGGACCTCTCCGGTGGAGTGCCCGCCCCCGCCGCGCCGTCGCCTCGGCCGAACCCGTAGACCATGCTTCACCCAGTCCCTGTGTCAGTTCCCGGAGTGGCCGCCGACGGGCCCTCTGGGCCGGGCGGCCAAAGGACTGAGGGCCGGGCTACCGCTCCTGGTCTGTCTCTTCGGTGGTGCCAGTGGTGGTGCTGTTCGCACGGTCGCCCGCGGCCGGATCCGCTTCGACGTCGGCAGTCGTGCCGACGGCCTTCTTCAGGGCCTGGGCAACGGCAGTGAACTCGGCCAACGCGCTTTCCAGTTCGTCCACGATCTCCTGAGCGATCACGTCCGGGGGCGCGAGCGGGGCAGAGGAGGCGGAAGCGGACTGAAGCACCGTCAGGTCGAGGTTGACCTTGTCGCGTGCGATCAGCTCATCGTACTCATACGGCTGGAAGCGCTCACTGGGCTTTCGGGCCGAGTAGTCCGTGCCCCCGGAGTGGAAGGCGGCGACGAAGTCGTCCAGGTGCTCGCGGCGCAAGGCACGCTGCTTGAGGGTGAAGCGCTGGTCGGTACGGAAGTCGTAGACCCACAGCTGCTTGGTGGCGGGCTTGCCACCAGGTCGGGGCGGGACCTTGTCGAAGAACAGGACGTTCGCCTTGACGCCGTTGGCGTAGAAGATGCCGGTGGGCAGCCGAAGCAGCGTGTGGACGTTGGTGAGGTCCAGCAAGCGGCGGCGGATCTCCGCGCCGGCCCCGCCCTCGAACAGCACGTTGTCGGGCAGGACGACTGCGGCCCGGCCGTTGGTCTTCAGCAGGGTGTAGATGTGCTGGACGAAGTTGAGCTGCTTGTTGGTGGTCTGGGTCCAGAAGTCCTTGCGGGCGCTGTACGCCTCGCCGGTAACGGAACCCACACCGAAGGGCGGGTTGGCGAGCACGATGTCGTAGAACTTGTGCGGCGACTTCGCCAGGGAGTCCTGGACCGTGATCAGGGGACGGCCGTCAGAGGTACCGATGCCGTGCAGGAGCATGTTCATCAGCGCCAGCCGGGCGGTCTCCCGCACCAGCTCGTAACCGGTGATGGCTCCCGTCTGGAGTTTGCGGGCCTGGTCACCGTAGAGCTGGTCCTCGTAACGCTCGACGATGTGAGCGTGCGCGGCGATGAGGAAGCCGCCGGTGCCGCAGGCGGGGTCGGTGATCGTCTCACCAAGCTTGGGCTGCACACAGTCGACCATGGCGTCGATGAGGGGCCGGGGGGTGAAGTACTGGCCCGCGCCGGTCTTGCGGTCCTCGGCGCCGCGCTGGAGAAGCCCTTCGTAGGCGTCGCCCTTGAGGTCCTGGTTCTCGCGGGTCCAGGTGTAGGGGTCGATCAGGTCCTTGACGAGCCGGTCCAGAACGGCGGGCTCGTGGATCTTGTTCTGCGCCTTGGTGAAGACCTCGCCGAGCATGGTGCCGCCCTTGCGGCCCAGCTCCCGCAGGATGTGCTCGTAATGCTCCAGGAGGTCCTCGGACGACCGGCTGGTGAGGCTGGGCCAGTCCAGTCCTACGGGGACGAGCGGTTCCTCCGGCTCGTTCTTGCGGAATCTCGCGGGACGGTTGGCCCGCTCGTCCGCCATCTTCAGGAAGAGGAGGTAGGTCAGCTGCTCGACGTAGTCGAGGGTGGAGACCCCGGAGTGGCGCAGCAGCTCGCAGTACGACCAGAGACGGTTGACGAGCGTCGAGGTCGTCTCTCCTGCGGACCGGCGAGCGGTGGCGCTGTTCACTGGGGCGGGGGTGGTGCTCATGAGGGCAGTTCTTCCTGACCGGGCGGGGTGGAGCGGGGCTTACGGACGGCGCGCTTGCGGGGCGCCTTGGCCTTCTGCTCGGCACGGATCCGGTCGAGCAGTGCCGATGCCGGTTCGTCGGCGGGGTCCTGGGGCACGAGGGCGCCGGTGAAGGCGGCTTGGAGGAGAGCGGCACGAAGATGTGAAGAAGAGGACCGGATTTTGTCGACCTCATCAGCGAAAGGCTCAAAGGCGGCATAAGCCTGAGATACCTCTTCAACCAGCAACTGCTGATCTCTCAAGGGAACGTACGGAATCTCTATATTTTCCAGGATGGCTTGGTTGATCTTGTAAATCCCAGCCGTAGTGCGCGCTTGCCTCTCGATCTGCTCCCTAACGCTTCGGGAATTCCACACCAGTCCGAGGTAAACGGGAGACAACTTATCCATGTCAACCCTGACCCTGATCAAAGTGTCAGGGTAGGCGATAGGCGAGCGAACCTCGGGCACCAACGCACCGCGCCCTACGAGAGACAGCGTCCCATTTCCGCGAGCTACAAGGAAGTCACCCTCAGCAATCAAGTACTTCTTGGGGTCGATACCCTCCCAGTCTCCACCCTTTTGAATCGATGGGTCAACCAACGTCCCACGAATCGAGTTGAGCTTCAGGACAGGGAAACCACCATCGCACGTGGGCACTGATTTCCCGTTTGCCAGCGGCTCCGAAATTAGGTCTTTAAGCAATCGCCCTGACGATGCCGCCTCGATCAGAGATCGTTCGAGCACTGCACTCTTCAAGTGTGTGATTTCACGACGCGCCCGATCAACTGCGAGTTCCCCGAGTGAGATATGGGCAATCTGCCGTTCCACCTCGGCTACAATCCGAAGCTGCTCCTCGTATGGCGGCACCAAGACTTCAGTGCTCATTAGCCAGGGCACCTCAAGCGAGGCGACCGTTGTGCCATGCTTACGGCAGTTCTCCAGAATGTACCGCTCGCGTTCCCGAATGGCCCAGGACAGCCAGCGACCATCGATCCCATGATGCGGGACAACCGCCTTCATGTCCTGGTTGAGCGTCACATCGAAGGGCACATAAGCCACAGGGACCTTGCGCTCCAAAATGCCGGAGCGAACGACCAGAGCGACAGATCCCGCCGGTACCAGTTTCACAGGTGACGCATCCAGTGCGGATTCGTGGATGAGGTCCTGCGTCGCTGCGAGGATATCGGGCCCCATATCCTTGGGAGAGAGCCAGGGAATGGTGCCGTCAGTCCAGAATTCCGGACGTTTCTTCGACGGTGTGCCACCGCCGAACCACTCACCGAGTTCCCCCAGCGTCGCCCGTGCCCACCCCGGCGGAAGCTCCCCAGAAGCTCCCCCAGCAGGTGCCTCGGGGCCATCAGGCCCCTGGGGCCCGTCCCCCACAGCCGTATCCAGCCCCAGCGTCACGCGCCCAGCTCCCTGTCCAGTTCGTCGAGGATTTCTTCCGCCCTCACCTCACCGAACTCCGCGAGGAAGCCGTCCGTGCCGTTCCGCTTGGTGAATGGGGCGTAGTCGAGGTCGGCGGTGTCGAAGCGTACACGGTCGACCGTCGCACGGACGATGTGGTCCAGCCACCAGCGCTCGGCCTCGGTGAAGGTCACACCGGCCTGCTCCTGCCGAGCCAGCCAGGCCGCGTACCGCTCCTGGACCGCCTCCTGGTGGGGGCGGGGCGGCTCGGCGCCGTTCTCCGCGCCGCCCGCCAGTTCGTACCGCAGCAGGGCGAGCAGGTCAGCCGCCGTCCGGGCGGCGGAACGGTCCGCTGCCACTGCCTCGCCCACCTGCTCGTAGGCACGCCACAGCCGGTCCGGTGTCCAGGAACGCGGCGGGCGGGCCACGGAACGTGCCAGGTCCTTGAGGCGCCTGAGGGCCTCGCGCGGAGGTACCTGCGAGCCTGCGGCGAAGGCGAGGGAGAGCGCTGCGATCTCGTCCCGGTGCTCGTCCACGTACGCCTTCCAGTCCCGGACGGTGTCATGCGCCGTCGACTCGTCCTCCGCGACGGCGCCGGCGGACACGAGGGCGTCGCGGCTGGTCTCGTCGTACAGGATGTCCTTCGCGCGGCGCATCTCCAGCAGCCGGCTCCGCAAAGCGGGGTTGGACGCCAACGGCAGCAGGGCACGCTCGACCAAGGACCTGACGGCCTTGTCCGGATCGAGGCCGAGCTGTTCCGCGGCCTCCCGGGTCCTGGCCTGCTCGTCGACGGATACGGCCTCGACCATGTTGTGCACGATGGTCTTCAGGGGCACGCCGTTGCTGAGGGTCTCGATCTCGGCCCGTTCCTCGTCGGTCATCTGGAGGTCGAGCTTGGCGAGGCGCGAGGCCAAGGTGGAGACGTGTTCGTCCTCCGCGATGCCCCGGGCGGTCAGGCGGAGGAGTTTCTCCAGGTTGAGGTCCTTCTCCGTGTGCCGCTCCAGCGGGCCCGCGTCCACCTTCGGCTTGCGGGTCACTCCCACCGCGTCGACGATCACGAAGCGCGTCTTGGGGCCGACCCCAGGTGTGACGCGCTCGAACTCGGTCAGCGACAGGGTCCGCGCGCCCCGGCCCTTCATCTGCTCGAAGTAGGCCCAGCTGTTGACGTCACGCAGGAAGAGGAGGCACTCCAGCGGCTTGACGTCCGTGCCGGTCGCGATCATGTCCACGGTGACCGCGATGCGCAGCTGCGGGAGGTTGCGGAAGTCGGAGAGGCGTTCGGCGGGCTTCTTGGCCGCGTGCGTGATCTTCGTGCAGAAGTCGTCGCCCTTGCCGAAGACATCCCGGACGACCTCGACGATCTCCTCGGCGTGGTTGTCGTTCTTGGCGAAAATGAGGGTCTTGGGGACGTACATCTCGTCCCACAGCAGCTCACCGGTCTCCTTGTCGCGCTTGGCGCGTTCGGGGAAGATCTCGGTGAACAGGCGCTCGCGGAAGGTGCGGATCACCGTGCGCAGCTGGTCCTTGCTGATGACACCGACGCCCACTTCCTTGGCGCCGTACGTCACGTCCTCGTCGAAGTCCTCGTAGCGCTGCCGGCGGGTACGCCGGTCGCGGACGGGGATGGTGCCCCGGGCGATGACTCCGCCCTGGCCCGTTATCCGGGTGAGGATCTCGTAGACCTGGAAGTCGACGTTGACGCCGTCGGCGACGGCCTCCTGGTAGGTGTACTCGCTGACCAGGTTGCCGTTGAAGTAGCCGAAGGTCTGTGCGACGGGTGTCGCGGTCAGGCCGACGATCGGCGCGTCGAAGTACTCCAGGACGGAGCGCCACTTGCCGTAGATGGAACGGTGGCACTCGTCGACGATGATCAGGTCGAAAGACTCCGGCGGGATGTCCCGGTTGTAGCCGACGGCGATGTCGCCCGGCACATCGTAGGCGTATTCCTCCTCGCCGTCCGTGCCCGTCTGCGTGGGCACGCTGGCACCGGTCAGCTCCATGTACAGGCGCTGCACCGTGGAGACGACGACCTTCGCGGAGGGGTTCATCCCCTCAGCGCCCAGGCGCTGCACGTTGAACAGGTCGGCGAAGGTGCGGTTGGTGTCGGGGGTGGTGAAGTTCTCGAACTCGGTCTGGGCCTGGGCGCCCAGGTTGTTGCGGTCCACCAGGAACAGGACACGCTCGGCCTGGGCGTACTTGAGCATGCGGTACGCGAACGTGACCGCCGTGTAGGTCTTGCCCGCACCGGTCGCCATCTGCACCAGGGAGCGGGACTGTCCGGTGCCCTGCTGCCCCTTGCCGAGCGCGACGGACTCCTCAACGCCGCGCACCGCCTTGATCTGCGCGGGACGGAGCGGGCGCTCGTCGAGCTCGGGCATCCGGTAGCGCAGCCGGGCGCGGTACGAGGGGGCCTGGGGGTCCTGCTCGGCCTGACGGATCCACCGGGCGAGGGTGCGGGGCTGGTGGAAGGAGAAGATGCGCCGGGTGCGCGAGTCCGGGTCGAGGCTGTTGCGGAACCGGGTCTCGCCACCGTCCGAGACGTAGCGGAACGGCAGTGGTGTGCGCCAGGCGATCAGGCGCTGCTGTGCGTCGGTGGGGTGGTCCGCGTACCGGTCGGCCTGTGCCTGGGCGGCGGTCAGGTCGGCCCCCTCCCGCTTGGCCTCGATCACTCCGACGAGCTTGTGCTCCACGTACAGGGCGTAGTCGGCCCGGCCCTTCGCGGTGGTCACCTCACGGACGGCCACACCGTTGCCGCGCCGGTCGCCCTGCACATGGAGGTTGAGGTTGGCGCCCCCGTCCTGGACGCTCCAGCCGGCCTCGGTGAGCATCTCGTCCAGGCGCGTGCGCACCTGGGCCTCGGTGAGGGGCTCACGGGCGGCCTGCTCGGCGTTGTCCAGCAGCCGAGCGCGTTCCGCCACGGCCTCGGAGGCGGCGGCCGGGCTGGTGGCCTGCGCGCGCAGCAGGCGGTTGTCGTTGTCGGACTGTGCCTGCTGGAGGGCTGCGAGCTGGTCGCGCATGGCCTCGACCTGGCGGGCCAGTTCCTCGCGCTCGGCGGTGGCCGCGGCCAGCTCCCGCTCTGCGGCCGCACGGGCGGCCTGTTCGGCCTGCGCCTGCGTGGCCTTGCCCTCATAGGTCAGGCAGGCCTCCTCCAGGGCCCTGCGTGCCTGCTCGACCTGAGCGCGCAGCTCCTCGTTCTCGGCAGCCGGAGTACGCGCCGGGTTCGGGGGGATGAAAGGCTTTTGCTCGCGGGAAGCGGTGAGCAGCCGGTAGTACCAGACGCCGAGGCGGTGGCAGGTGCGCAGCGCCCGGAAAGCGTCTTCGGGGCTGTCGTAGCCCTCGTGATTGGCCTTGTTCCCGAGTATGCGGACCTCGTGGAACGCGGCCTTCACATTGCCGTGGAGATAGCCCTCACGATCCAGGGCCTCCAGGCGCTCGGCCTGCTTGCTGCCGGTGTACTGGACACGCCCGCGCCGGACGAGGTCGGAGGCGAGGGCCTCACCGAACTGACGGGACTTGATGAGCGAGGTGTTGGGGTCGGTGAAGACATGGGCCTCGGCGGCCGTGCCGTAGGCGACGAGGAGCGGCAGATGGTCGTACAGAAAGCCGAAGTTGCGTGACGTCCGGGCGAGTTCGGCAAGCTTGGGATCCGGCGTGCGTGCCGTGCCGTCTGCGCTCATCGGGTGAGTGGGCTCTCTCTGCCGTGGCCGTGTGCACCGAGGCCGTTTCCGGCTGATCGGGCGTCCTGAGGATCATTCAGCCTAGCCGCCGTCGGCTCGGGCGGCCATGACTTGCATCGTGAGTGCGCACAGTTCGAGTGGCCGTATGCCTCGACCGATGAGGCGGACAAGAACACTCGACGGGGCGGGGCCCTGAGGTTCGGCCAGGGACCCGCCCCGTTGCGTCTTGCCCCGTCACGGAGTGACGGTCACGCCTCGCGCGTGCCCGCGTACATCTCGTCGAGCAGGTGCTTGTACTCCCGCTCGACGACCGGGCGCTTCAGCTTCAGGCTGGGTGTGATCTCGCCGTGCTCCACGTCCAGGTCGCGGGGGAGCAGGCGGAACTTCTTGATGGTCTGCCAGCGCTGGAGGCCCTCGTTGAGCTGGTCGACGTACCCCTGGACGAGGGCGACGGTCGCGGGTGCGGCGACGACCTCGGCGTACGACTTGCCCTGCAGGCCGTTCTCCTTCGCCCAGTCGAGGATGGCGGCCTCGTCGAGGGCGATGAGCGCGGAGCAGAAGTTCCGGTCGGCGCCGTGCACGAGGATGTTGGAGACGTACGGGCAGACCGCCTTGAACTGGCCCTCGACCTCGGCGGGCGCGATGTACTTGCCGCCCGAGGTCTTGATCAGGTCCTTCTTGCGGTCGGTGATGCGCAGATAGCCGTCGGGGGACAGCTCACCGATGTCGCCGGTGTGGAACCAGCCGTCGCTCTCCAGCACCTCGGCGGTCTTGTCGGGCAGCTTGTGGTAGCCCTCCATGATGCCGGGGCCGCGCAGCAGGATCTCGCCGTCCTCGGCGATACGGACCTCGGTGCCGGGCAGCGGCTTGCCGACGGTGCCGGTGCGGTAGGCCTCGCCGGGGTTGACGAAGGAGGCCGCGGAGGACTCGGTGAGGCCGTAGCCCTCCAGGATGTGGATGCCGGCGCCGGAGAAGAAGTAGCCGATCTCGGGGGCGAGGGCGGCGGAGCCGGAGACGCAGGCGCGCAGCCGGCCGCCGAAGGCCTCGCGGATCTTGGCGTAGACGAGGGCGTCGGCGACCTTGTGCTTGGCGGCGAGGCCGAAGGGCGCGGTGCGGTTGCCGGTGCGCTGGAAGTTGTCCTGGGTGATCCTGGCGTACTCGCGGGCGACCTCGGCGGCCCACTGGAAGATCTTGTACTTGGCTCCGCCGCCCGCCTTCGCCTTGGCGGCGACGCCGTTGTAGACCTTCTCGAAGATGCGCGGGACGGCGGCCATGTAGGTCGGCTGGACGACCGGCAGATTCTCGATGATCTTGTCGACGCGGCCGTCGACGGCGGTGACGTGGCCGACCTCGATCTGGCCGGAGGTGAGCACCTTGCCGAAGACATGGGCGAGGGGCAGCCACAGGTACTGCACGTCGTCGCCGTTGATCAGGCCGGTCGCGGCGATCGCCTTCGCCATGTACGACCAGTTGTCGTGCGGGAGCCGCACGCCCTTGGGGCGTCCGGTGGTGCCGGAGGTGTAGATGAGGGTGGCCAGCTGCTCCTTGGTGATCTTGCCGACGCGTTCCTTGACGAGGTCGGCTTCCTGCTTGAGGCGGGCGGCGCCGCGCTCCTCCAGGTCGGCGAGGGTGAGGATCCAGTCGCCGGTCTCCACTCCCGTCGGGTCGATGACGACGACGTGCGTGAGCTCGGGCAGCTCGGCGCGCTTCTCGACGGCCTTGGCGACCTGGGCCGCGTTCTCCGCGATCAGCACCCGGCTCTCGGAGTCGGAGAGGATGTACGCCGACTCGTCGGCGTTGGTCTGCGGGTAGATGGTGGTGGTCGCGGCGCCGGCGCACATGATGCCGAGGTCGGCGAGGATCCACTCGATGCGGGTGGCGGCGGCGAGCGCGACCCGCTGCTCGGGCTGGACGCCCAGCTCGATCAGGCCGGCGGCGATGGCGTAGACCCGCTCGGCCGCCTGCGCCCAGCTCAGCGACCTCCAGTCGTCGGGGCCCTCGCCGGAGGCCGGCGGCACCGGGTACCGGTAGGCCTCCGCGTCCGGTGTGGCCGCCACGCGGTCCAGGAAGAGGCCCGCAACGGACGGCGGACGGTTCTCGATCAGTGTCTGTGCGTCGCTCACGACATCCTCCGGGGCCCGCGTCAGTGCGGCTGGCTCAGTGCAGCTGGTTCCTACCCGCGAGGCGTTGTTTAACTCGCGAGTAACTATCGAGCAGGGATCAGGGTAAGGGTCAGGCAGTCGCTGCGTAAGGGGCCGCGCCCGGTCACTTGCGCCGCGATACCGATGTGAGATGCGGAGGGGCCCGTCGCACTTTCGTACGACGGGCCCCTGTTGCGCCCGCTTTGCCGGGTCGACCTGCGGTAACCGGTGGTTACTTCTTGCCCTTGGCCGACCCCGCGCTGTCATCGCTGGAGAGGACGGCGATGAAGGCCTCCTGCGGAACCTCCACCGAACCCACCATCTTCATCCGCTTCTTGCCTTCCTTCTGCTTCTCCAGCAGCTTCCGCTTACGGGAGATGTCACCGCCGTAGCACTTGGCGAGGACGTCCTTGCGGATGGCGCGGATGGTCTCACGGGCGATGACCCGCGAGCCGATGGCCGCCTGCACGGGCACCTCGAAGTTCTGCCGGGGGATCAGCTCCTTCAGCTTGGCGACGAGCCGCACACCGTAGGCGTACGCCTGGTCCCGGTGGGTGATCGCCGAGAAGGCGTCCACCTTGTCGCCGTGCAGCAGGATGTCCACCTTCACCAGCGAGCTGGACTGCTCGCCCGTGGGCTCGTAGTCGAGCGAGGCGTACCCGCGCGTCTTCGACTTCAGCTGGTCGAAGAAGTCGAACACGATCTCCGCGAGGGGCAGGGTGTAGCGGATCTCCACCCGGTCCTCGGAGAGGTAGTCCATGCCGAGCATGGTGCCGCGCCGCGTCTGGCACAGCTCCATGATCGCGCCGATGAACTCCGACGGCGCGAGGATCGTCGCCCGCACCACCGGCTCGAACACCTCGGCGATCTTGCCCTCGGGGAACTCGCTCGGGTTGGTGACGACGTGCTCGCTGCCGTCCTCCATGATCACGCGGTAGACCACGTTCGGCGCGGTCGCGATCAGGTCGAGGCCGAACTCGCGCTCCAGCCGCTCCCGGATCACGTCCAGGTGCAGCAGGCCGAGGAAGCCGACGCGGAAACCGAAGCCGAGCGCGGCCGACGTCTCCGGCTCGTACACCAGCGCGGCGTCGTTCAGCTGCAACTTGTCCAGGGCCTCGCGCAGCTCCGGGTAGTCGGAGCCGTCCAGCGGGTACAGCCCGGAGAACACCATCGGCTTGGGGTCCTTGTAGCCGCCGAGCGGCTCCGTGGCGCCCTTGTTCTGGCTGGTGACGGTGTCACCGACCTTCGACTGGCGGACGTCCTTCACACCGGTGATGAGGTAGCCCACCTCGCCGACGCCCAGGCCGTCGGCCGGCAGCATCTCCGGGGAGTTCGTGCCGATCTCCAGCAGTTCGTGCGTGGCGCCCGTCGACATCATCTTGATGCGCTCACGCTTGTTGAGCTGGCCGTCGATGACACGGACGTACGTCACCACACCGCGGTACGAGTCGTACACCGAGTCGAAGATCATCGCGCGGGCGGGGGCGTCGGCGACACCGACCGGCGCCGGGATGTCGGCGACGACCTTGTCCAGCAGCGCCTCCACGCCGAGGCCGGTCTTCGCGGAGACCTTCAGCACGTCGTCGGGGTCACATCCGACCAGGTTGGCCAGCTCCTCGGCGAACTTCTCGGGCTGCGCGGCAGGCAGATCGATCTTGTTCAGCACCGGGATGATCGTGAGGTCGTTCTCCATCGCCAGATACAGGTTGGCGAGGGTCTGCGCCTCGATGCCCTGGGCGGCGTCGACGAGGAGGATGGTCCCCTCACAGGCGGCCAGCGACCGCGAGACCTCGTAGGTGAAGTCGACGTGCCCCGGGGTGTCGATCATGTTGAGGATGTGCGTGTTGCCCGGGTCGTGGGTCGGGGCCCAGGGCAGGCGCACGGCCTGGGACTTGATCGTGATGCCGCGCTCGCGCTCGATGTCCATCCGGTCGAGGTACTGAGCACGCATCTGCCGCTGCTCGACCACGCCGGTCAGCTGGAGCATCCGGTCGGCGAGCGTGGACTTGCCGTGGTCGATGTGCGCGATGATGCAGAAATTGCGGATCAGAGCCGGGTCGGTACGGCTCGGCTCGGGCACATGGTTAGGGGTCGCGGGCACGCAGGGTCCTGTCTCTTGAGGCGCCTTATGCCTCGGGTCGGATCGATACGTAGGTTCCATGGTCCCACGGGCAGGGCGCGGCGACCGGTTTGGGCCACTCGAAGGGCCGCTGGTAGTGTAGGTGGCTGTGTCTCATGCCCTCTCAGCGCGAGGCACGACCCCAAGAAATCACCTGGCACGGGACTCGGGAACCTTCGGGACATCCCTCGGGATCACCCTCGGGCCCCCGACGCTCCGTGCCTGAACCTGAAAAGGCTCATTCGTGGCGAACATCAAGTCCCAGATCAAGCGGATCAAGACCAACGAGAAGGCCCGGCTGCGCAACAAGGCCGTCAAGTCCTCTCTGAAGACCGCGATCCGCAAGGCTCGCGAGGCCGCTGCCGCGGGTGACGTCGAGAAGGCCGTCGAGCTGCAGCGCGCTGCCGCGCGTGCGCTGGACAAGGCCGTCTCGAAGGGCGTCATCCACAAGAACCAGGCCGCCAACAAGAAGTCGGCGCTGGCTGTGAAGGTCGCGTCCCTCAAGGGCTGACACATCTGCTGATCTGATCGCCGGAAGGACCCAGGGCGGGCCCTCTCTCATCCGTCCCCGACCGGCACCCCCGGAGCCGCGCGCGGCCTGCGTTCGCCACGCGGGCGCGGTTCCACCAGCTTCACCCGAAGGCCCCGCCGCCTCCGCCCTTCCCCAGGGCGGGGCGACGGGGCCTTCGGCATGCCGGGTGTGGGACGACGCGGCCCGCCTCTTCGCGGTCGCAGGGCTGGTGGGGCGACGCGGCCCGCCTCTTCGCGGTCGCGGGGCTGGTGGGGCGACGCGGCCCGGCTTTCGCTGCCGCGGGACTGGTGGGGCGACGCGGCCCGCCTCTTCGCGGTCGCGCCGCCATGTGTCACGACCAGAAGCCGTCGATGTCGTCGATGTCGGCCAGGACCTCGTCCAGGTCCGTGATCTTGTCCCCGATGATCCGGAAGACGATGCCGCCCATCTCGTCCAGGTGCTTGCCGCCACGGTCGGCCGTGGCACGGTGCAGGGACACGGCGTGCCCCCGGCCGTCGACGAGCACGTGCTGCAACTCGACCCGGCCGCCGGTCTCCGCGGCGAGCCGGGCGTAGCAGCCGTCGATGATCGAGTCGATGCCCTAGTGGTCGCCCGACGGCATGCTGGAGCCGAGCACGTGGTGTATGCAGTCCCCGGTCATCAGGGAGCGAAGCGTGTCCATGTCCCCTTGCTGGAAAGCCTCGTACCCCTAGCGGACGAGCGCTGCGTACGGATGCTCAGCCATGCCGATCGCCACCTCTCCGTCATTCCGGCGATGTACGGCTGACGCCTCCGAATTCTCTGCGCCGCCCGCCTACCGGCCTCTGGAGCGAGCGGCCCGCGCAATGGTCACGACGGCCTTCTCCAGCGCGTACTCGGGGTCGTCGCCGCCGCCCTTGACGCCCGCGTCGGCCTCCGCCACCGCCCGCAGCGCCACCGCCACCCCGTCCGGTGTCCAGCCGCGCATCTGCTGCCGTACCCGGTCGATCTTCCACGGCGGCATGCCCAGCTCGCGGGCCAGGTCGGCGGGCCGGCCGCCACACGCCGAGGACAGCTTGCCGATGGCCCGCACGCCCTGCGCCAGCGCACTGGTGATCATCACCGGCGCCACACCGGTGGCGAGGGACCACCGCAGCGCCTCCAGCGCCTCGGCGGCCCGCCCCTCCACCGCTCGGTCGGCGACGGTGAAGCTGGAGGCCTCGGCCCGGCCCGTGTAGTACCGCCCCACCACCGCCTCGTCGATCGTGCCCTCGACATCCGCGGTCAGCTGCGACACCGCCGACGCCAGCTCCCGCAGATCGCTGCCGATCGCGTCGACGAGCGCCTGGCAGGCCTCCGGGGTGGCGGAGCGCCCGGACGCGCGGAACTCCTGCCGTACGAACGCCAGCCGGTCCGCCGGCTTCGTCATCTTCGGGCACGCCACCTCCCGCGCCCCCGCCTTGCGCGCGGCGTCCAGCAGCCCCTTGCCCTTGGCACCGCCGGCGTGCAGCAGCACCAGCGTGATCTCCTCGGCGGGCGCCGCGAGATACGCCTTCACGTCCTTGATCGTGTCGGCGGACAGGTCCTGCGCGTTCCGTACGACGACGACCTTGCGCTCGGCGAACAGGGACGGGCTGACCAGCTCGGCCAGCGTGCCCGGCTGCAACTGGTCGGGGGTCAGCTCGCGCACGTCCGTGTCGGCGTCGGCGGCTCTGGCGGCGGCCACCACGTCCCGCACGGCACGATCGAGCAGCAGGTCCTCCTGCCCCACGGCCAAGGTCACGGGGGCAAGCGGGTCGTCGTTCGCAGTCTTCCTGGCCATCGGGACAAGCATGGCACGCGCCACTGACAACGAACCCCGCCGCCCGGCCCGGCCGTGCCACCCCGGCGACGGGGCCCGCCCTGAGAGCACCCTCGGGCCCAAGGATCACACTCAGGCCGCATATCACCCTCCGGCCCGCCGATCACACTCGGGCCGTGGGCGTCTGGCCCGGTCCGGGGCAGCCCCTGACCGGGTCCCGCGCCGACACCGTGAGCGTGCCGACGGGCGCCCCGTCGGCACGCGCCGTCTTGTCAGCGCCCACCGGCCTTCGGCCGACCGCCCCGCTCCACGCGCCTCGACCCAACCTGCCCGCGAGCCCCACGCGCCCCGAGCCCGCCAGAACGGCGAGCCCCACGCGCCCCGACACCGCCCGCCGGAACCGTGTGCGCCGCGCCCGCCCGTCACCCGGCCCCGGAGCGGCACCCTCCGCGGCGCCCCGGTCCGGTCACGGTTCCTCGCGCCAGCCGTCCCACTCCCCCGCGAACGCGTCCAGCTCGGCCGGGTCCAGCAGGGCCTCCTCGTCCCGCAGGACAACCAGCCACTGCGCGTCCTCTGCGTCGTCCTCCCCCGCGAGCGCGTCCCGGACGAGCCGCGGTTCCTCCGACACCCCGAACCGCTCCCCGAGCGCCTCCACGACCTCCTCCGCGGCATCGCGATCGGGCAGCACCAGCACATGTCTCACATCGCTCACGGCACCATTCTCGGGCAGCCCCGCACACCTCCCTCCCCAGGGGACATGAGGCTGCCCCCACCGGCGGATGTCAGGCGTCGCCGCCGCGCCGCCGTACGACCGGCACACGGTCCAGCTCGATGCCGAACCACTCCCGATAGGCGGCCAGCACCTCCTCGTCCGCGCCCAGTTCGCGCTCCCGCCGCGTCCCGTCGGCCGCCGTGGACGTCAGCCGACGCCCGCTGAGCGTCACCCTCCCGCCGTCCTCCGTCACTCGCGAACACACCAGCGACCGCATGAAGTGGGACCGCGGTGAGGTGCTGTGCCACCAGGCGCCGGTCATGAAGTCGCCGAGCACACGAGGGCGTACTTCGAGGCGGTACTGGCGACCGCCGTCCCGGATCACGTCGAGGTCCGTCTCTCCGGCTCCCTCGGCCCCATCCCCGCCCTCGGCCCCCTCC
>NZ_JALLGL010000219.1 GCF_023072675.1 Streptomyces sp. XM83C | reverse complement strand
CCTCCCGGCCCGCCCGTCATGCAGCCGCACCGACGGGTCCACAGGCCCCGCCGAGCGCGGCGCCTCCCCGCACCTCCACGCGGCATCTCCGCCGCGGCCCCCCGGACGCCTCCGTACGCGCACATCCGGCAGAGCGCGTGGGACCTGCGCAGACGCGCGCGCAAGGCCGCACACAGTAATTCCCGGGTTGGTTCCGCCCGGTGCTCCGATTCGGTGGGCGGGGAAAACGAAAGGTGAAATGGCGATTTCCCCGCCCATCGCCCCGGACTCCCCGGTTGAACGGTCGGGCATATTCGATTCCGGCTCCAGCGCGGGTCCGGGACACTCCGAGTGAATGTCATGCGGCGTCCGCGGATCACCGTCGGCGCCGACGGCTCCACAGCCGTCGGAAAAGGGGATGGCACGAAGGCCGCTCAATGACTCCTCGACGACCTGAGAGGAGCGGGTCGCAGAGGGATACGGTGCGCCTCGCGCATTTGTCGCGGGAACAAGCATCCGGTACCCGCGTGGCGCAATATCGACGAATCTCGGCACCGATTCGCACATCGGAGCGGAAACCGAGCGCAGCCGTTGAGGTACGGGGAGGGAAACCATGAAGATTCGTGTTCTGGGTCCACTGACTGCCGACGTCAACGGGATGTCGATCGTCCCGACCGCGGGCAAGCCGCGCCAGATCCTGGCCCTGCTGGCCCTCTACCCGGGCCGGGTCATGCCCGTGCCCACGCTCATGGAGGAGATCTGGGGCACCGACCTGCCCCAGAGCGCCCTGACCACCCTGCAGACCTACATACTCCAGCTGCGGCGCCGGCTCGGTACCGCCATGGGGCCCAGCGCCCCCGGCACCGCGAAGGACGTGCTCGCCACCCGGCACGGTGGCTACCTGCTGCAGATACCGGCCGAAGCCGTCGACGTCCACGCGTACGAGAGCCTCGTCGCCGAGGGCCAGCAGGCGTTCGAGAAGGGTGACGACGAATCGGCGGCCCGCGCCTACCGCCAGGCGCTGGACCTGTGGCAGGGACCCGCCCTGGTCGACGTACGTGTCGGGCCGGTGCTGCAGATAGAGGCGATGCGGCTGGAGGAGAGCCGGCTCGTCACCCGGGAGCGCCGCATCGACGCCGACCTCAGACTCGGCCGGCACGCCGAGGTCACCGCCGAACTGATGGACCTGACCGCCCGGCACCCCGAGCACGAGGGGCTGCACTCCCAGGCCATGGTCGCGCTGTACCGCTGCGGCCGTCAGGCCGCCGCGCTCGACGTCTACCACCGGCTGCGCCGCCGCCTGGTCGACGAGCTGGGCGTGGAGCCCTCACCGCAACTGCAGCGGCTGCACCAGGCGATGCTCGCCGTCGACCCCCAGCTGGACGTGGTCTGCGGCCCGCGCCGCACGTCCACCTTCGACTTGTACGCGGCCTGATCCCGCGCCGCCGCCCGGTGGGTCAGTCGGCCGGGTCCAGCTCCTTCAGCAGGGCGCGCTCCAGCGCGGTCATGGGCACGTCCGGGCGCAGGCGCTCGGGGTGACCGGGCGGGGGCTCGGACAGCGGCCGGGCGCCGTCGTCCTGGCCGAACCCGCCCGCCGCCTGGAGACTTCCGAAGGACACCAGGCACTCCCACACGCCGGCCGCCAGAGCGCGTACGGCGCGCCGCACGCGCCGGGCACCGTGAAACGCCATCACCACTCCTTCGGGCGCGGACCGTCGTACGACGCCCGCCAGGCTCGGTACGGCCGCTCGTGAAATGCCTGACATTCGCTGGAGCGGGGCGTACCGGGCCCTTCCGGCCGGCGCCCCCTCCCGGCCGGTGCCGATGCCGGTGCCGGCTCCGGCCGGTCGCGTCCGGAACGAGCCGGCATCGAGCGGAAGCAGCCCGCGCACCGGCGCGTCACACCGTCCTGCTGATTCGAGCGACCGTCGAGCGGCGTACGAGACGTCCTCCACCCGATCGGGACACAGTCCATAACGAGCCTGTACTGGCCGTGCCGGCCGCGGGCGCCCCGCAGCCGGCCTTCCGGACGTCCGAGAAGAGGGGTGTGGTGGATGTACCTCGCGCCTGTGCACCGTATGGCCCAGCACGCGGAGGTGGACGCCCCGGCCGGCGTGCTCTACGGCCTGATCGCGGACGCCCTGCGCTGGCCCGTATTCCTGCCGCCCACAATCCACGTCGAACAACTGGAGTTCGACGGGGAGTCGGAGCGGCTGCGGATGTGGGTCACCGCCAACGGCGAGATCAGGTCCTGGACCACGCGGCGCGTCCTGGACCCCGTGGCCCACCGCATCGACTTCCGCCAGGAAGTGCTGCCCCGCCCCGTGACCTCCATGGGCGGCAGCTGGACCGTCGAGCCGCGCGGCGCCGAACGGTCTCTTGTCACCCTGCGCAACGACTTCGTCGTCACGGGCAACGCGCGCGCGGACGTCGACTGGGTCAAGCGGGCCACCGCCGCCAACACCCGTGCGGCGCTCGACAACCTCCGGCAGCTCGCCGATCGCTGGCGCCGCCTGGACGACCTCGTGCTGTCCTTCGAGGAGTCGGCGCACATCGACGCGGCCGTCGAGCCGGTCTACGCGTTCCTGCACCGCTTCGGCGACCGGGCCGACGCCGTGCCCGGGGCCACCAGGATCGACCTGACCGAGAGCGCGCCCGGTGTACAGCTGATGACCGTGGAACTGCGCGCGGCCGACGGCACGACGCGCACCACCGAATCGGTGCGGATCGGCTTCCCGCACGCCGGACGCATCGTCTACAAGGACATCCGGGACACCGAGCAGCCCGCCCTGCTCGCCGCGCACACCGGGGAGTGGTCGGTCGAACCCGACGCCTGGGGCACGGGCGTCACCGTCGTCGCGCGCCACCACGCCGTGCTCGACGAGGACGGCGTACGGCAGCGGTACGGCGAGGGCGCGCAGGCGGTACGCCACGCGCGGGAGGCGCTGCGCGCACGGCTCGCCGGGCAGAGCGCCGCCGCGCTGCGGCTGGCCAGGGAGCACGCCGAGGGCGCACTGGCCCGTGGGGTCTGAGCCGCGCGGCCGGCCCGGCCGCCGCACCCCTGCCCATCGCGCTGAAGGCGCCCGTCCAGCACCGGCCGGGCGGGCCGACGTTGGAGGTCCCACGTGCATGACAGCCTGACCGCGGACACCGGTGCACCCGGTTCCCCGGCACGGCCCGCCCCCCGCCACCCCGGCCGGCTCCCCGCCGACGGTGCCGCGCGGGCCCAGTACGTCGAGGACCTGCTCGGCGATCCCCTCGCCGACGACAACCCGCACGGCCAGCGGGCACTGCTCGCCGCCGACGAGCGGCGCGAGGCGCCCGCGGCCACCGAGGAACTGCTCAACCGTTACGGCCTCGCCGCGGAGTTCGTGCCCAGGGAACTGGGCGGACGCCTCGACGGCGTCGAAGGGCTCGCGCAGGTGCTGCGGCCGGTGTTCCGGCGGGACGTGGCCCTCGGCTTCGGCGCCGGAATGACCGCCCTGTTCGCCGCGTCCGTGGTGTGGAGCGCCGGCGACGGACGCCAGCGCCGGGACACCGCGCGGCGACTGCTCGGCGGCGGCCGGATGACCATCCTGCACCGGGAGTTCGCCCATGCCAACGCGATCCTGCGCGGCGAGTACACCGCGCGCCCCGCGCCGGGCGGCGGCTACGTCGTCGACGGCCGCAAGGAGGTGGTCATCAACGCCGACCGCGCCGACGCCTTCGTCGCCTACGTGCGCACCGCCCCCGGCGACGGGCCCGACAGCCACTCCGCGTTCCTGCTGGAGACCGACCGGCTTCCGGCGCACGCCGTGCACCGGCTGCCGCGCGCCCGCACCCACGGCATGCGCGGCGCCCACTACGCCGGACTCGACCTCGAACAGTGCCCCGTCCCCGCCGACGCCCTGATCGGGGAACTCGGCGAAGGGATCTCCCTGTCCCTGCGCACGTTCCAGGTCAGCCGGTCGCTGGTGTCCGGCGGCGCCCTGGTCGGCGGAATGGACAGCGCGCTGCGCTACGCCGTCCGCGCGGTCAGCGAGTCCCGCCGCGGCCTCGTGCTGCGCGGGCGCCGCGGCCGAGTGCTCGCCGGGGTCTTCGCCGACCTGCTCGCCTGCGACAGCCTCGCCGTCACCGGACTGCGGCTGCTCGACCTGGCTCCCGAGCACGCCCTCGTGCCCTCGGCCGCCGTCAAGTACGCCGTGTCCGCGCTCCTCCACGAGGACCTCGACGACCTCGCCGCGGTGCTCGGCGCCCGCGGCTACGAGCGCGGCCCCGCCTACGGGGGCTTCCAGAAGCTCGTGCGCGACCTGCCGGTCGCCGGGCTGGGACACGCCGGGACCGCCGACACTCAGGCCGTGCTCGTCCCCCACCTGCGCACCCTCGCCCACGCCGCCTGGCGCGGCGAGAGCGGACACGAGGCGCCCGCCGCGCTGTTCACCCCCGGTGCCCCGAGCTCCCCGCTCGACTTCCGCCGGCTCGCCGCCGAGCCCTCCGACCCGCAGCGCGGCTGCGACGGCCTGCTCGCCGCGCTGCTCGGCGCCGCCGCCCGGCTCGACGGTCGACGCTCCCGCGGGCCGCGCTGGGCGGCGCTCGCCGACCTGGCCCGCGCCTTCGCCGCGGAGGTGCACAGCCTGGCCGACCGGTGCGCCACGCTCTCCGGGCGCCCGGACGCCATGGCGCCCGCCGCCTCCTACGTCCTCGTCGACCGGTACTGCCTGCTGCTCGCCGCCGCCGCCTGCCTCGCCGTCTGCGAGAACGCCGGCCCCTCGGCGGCGGACGGCGCCCTGCTCGCCGAACCCGACTGGGCGCTGCTCGCGCTGAGCCGGTTCGGCCGCCGCCTCGGCCTGGAGGTGCCCGAACTGCCGGACGGCGTCGCGCTGGACCTTGCCGCCGGGCTCGTGGACCGGTACCGGCGCGGGCGCAGCTTCGACCTGTACGGGATGCGGCTCGCGTGAGACCCCACCACGACAGAAACGATTCGGTGCCTGTGGGGGGCGCCCTGACGCCCGCAGGCGCCCGCCCGGCGCCCCGAGCGACCGCCGGGCCGCAAGGACCACAGAAGGAGGCGAACGCCATGCAGCCCATCGAGCCCACCGACCCGCGCAACGGCGACGCCCGCGACCGGGACGGGACAGGTGCCGGTGTTCCCGTCGCGCCGCACGGTGCGAGCGGCCTCGGTACCGTCGCCACCGCGCACGGCTGCGCCGTCGCGCCGCCCGTGCACATTCCGCGTCCCGACAGCTCCTGGCTCCGGGTCCGGGAGAACCTCCTGGACCGGGGGGCCACCGTGGCGTACGCGACGTGGACCGAGTGGCTGCCCTCGGTGCTCACCACGCCGCGCCTGCGGGCCCTGCTCGGACGTGACTGGGACCGCTACGCCGACACCCAGGACCCGGTCGTCCGCTGCCGGTTCGCCGCCTCCCGGCTGCTCATCAAGTACACGGCAGCCGCCGCGCTCGGCATCGACCCCGGGGACATCGACATCGCCTACCGGCTCGGAGGCCGCCCCTACCTGCGCGGACTCGACCAGGTGGAGGTGGGTCTGACGCACACCGGTGAGCTGATGGCCGTGGGCATCAGCCGGCTCGGCCGGATGGGCCTGGACGCCGAGCGCGCGGACCGGCGCTTCGACCTCGACCTGATACGGAACCGCATCTGCACCCCCGTGGAGGCCGCGGAGCTGGACGCGCTGCCCGCCGGCCAGCGGGCGGCGTGCCTGCTGCGTCTGTGGACGCTGAAGGAGGCGTACACCAAGGCGCTCGGGCAGGGCATGCGGCTGCCCTTCACCGAGTTCGGCTTCGACCTCGGCCCCGGCGGCCTGCGCACCCCCGACGGCACCGAGGCCCTCGGCGACGAGTGGGCGTTCGCCACCCACCTGGTGCTGGGCCGCTACCTCATCAGCGCGGCCTGCCACGACGCCGGGCTCGACCCGGCCGGCGACACCTCGGTCGGCACCATGCTGGACCGGCGCCTGCTCACGGCGATGACCTCGCCCGGGCAGGACACCGGGGGAGCGGACATCTGACCCCGCGGGTCTCGGGGCCGGTGACTCAGGTGCGGGACGGGGGCTCGCCCTCGGTGAAGAGGACGTGGAACGACAGCTCGGTCATGCGCCAGCCGGCCGGAGTCCTGCGGGCCGCGCCGCGCGTGAGCGTGCCCGCGCGGAACAGGGCCGGCCGGTCACCGCCCGGATGGTGGACATGCGTGGTCAGCACATTGGCGCGGAACACGGCCCGGTCGCCGTCGACGGCCACCACCGGCGGCGAGCCCAGGTGCTGGGTCCGCGCGAACGCCGCGAGGGAGGCGCGGTGCCACTCGGCCAGCCCGGCGCACCCCGCGTGGCGGCTCATCGGGAAGGTGACGACCGCATCCTCGGTGAACAGGCTCCGCGCCCACGCGTCGTCGAGTTCCTCGTCGTCGAGTGCGATCAGGTAACGACCCAGCAGTTCCCCGACCAGAGCGGCGTCGACGGTGTCGGCGGTCGCGGCGGGGACGGCGGAAGGAATGGAAGTCACCGCCCGAGCATGGCGCCGGCGCGCCCGCGGGACCAGGTTCCTGCGGAAGATCTGACATTCCCGACGGAGTTCTGTAACGGATTGCGCGAAGCCTGTACCGCATTGTCTTTACCGTTCTCCCGTGGCCCGGCAATACTCGTCAAACACCAGTCGGGAGAGGGCAGATGAATACCTTTGACGCGGACGTGCTCATAGTGGGAGCAGGACCCACCGGACTCATGCTCGCGGGCGAGTTGAGTCTCCATGGAGTTTCCGTCCTGATCGTAGACCGGCTCGCCCAGCCGATCAGGGAATCCCGTGCCCTCGGGTTTTCCGCGCGGACGATCGAGGAATTCGCTCAGCGCGATCTCATTTCCCGACTCGGTGACGTCGACGTCATTCCCTTCGGTCATTTCGGCGGTGTGCCGCTCGACTACCGGGTCGTTCCCGGCGGCTCCTACGGCGCCCGCGGCATCCCCCAGTCCCGCACCGAGGGCATGCTGGCCGGCTGGATCGCCGAGCGCGGTGTCGAGGTGCGCCGCGGCGTCGAGGTCACCGACCTGGTGCAGGACGACGACGGGGTCACCGTCACCGTCGCCACCGAGGACGGCACCGGCACGCTGCGCGCCCGCTACGCCGTCGGCTGCGACGGCGCCCGCAGTGTGGTGCGCACCCGCGCCGGCATCGACTTCCCCGGCACCGCGCCCACCGTCGAGCTGCGCTTCGCCGACATCGCCGGCGTACAGCTGCGCCCCCGCTTCAGCGGGGAGCCGGTGCCCGGCGGCATGGTCATGGTGCTGCCGCTCGGACCGGACCGCGCCCGCGTCATCTACTACGACCGCGCCCAGCCGCTGCGCACAGGCCCGGCCCCCATCACCTTCGATGAGGTCGCCGAGGCCTTCCACCGGCTGTGCGGCGAGGACATCAGCGGCGCCACACCGCTGTGGGTGTCCTCCACCACCGACGTCAGCCGCCAGGCCGCCCAGTACCGCAAGGGCCGCGTCTTCGTCGCCGGCGACGCCGCCCACATCCACCTGCCGATCGGCGCCCAGGGCATGAGCGCCGGCATCCAGGACGCCGTCAACCTCGGCTGGAAGCTCGCCCTCCACCTCAAGGGCCTGGCCCCTGAGACGCTGCTCGACACGTACCACACCGAACGCCACCCGGTCGGCGCCCGCATCCTCGCCAACACCCTCGCCCAGCGCACCCTCTACCTCGGCGGTGACGAGGTCGACCCGCTGCGCCAGGTGTTCACCGAGCTGGTGCGGCACGAGGAGGTGCAGCGCCACCTGGTGGGCATGGTGACCGGGCTCGACATCCGCCACGACGTCGGCGGCGACCACCCGCTGCTCGGCCGACGCCTCGCCGACCGGGAGGTCACCCGCGACGGCGTCAAGCTGAGCGTCCTGTCCCTGCTCGGCTCCGGACGCGGCCTGCTGCTCGACCTGGCCGACAGCGCTGACCTGCGCGCCGCGGCCCGCGGCTGGTCCGACCGGGTCGACACCGTCACCGTCCAGGGCTCCGAGGACGACGCCGGCCTGGGCGCCCTCCTGGTCCGCCCCGACGGCTACATCGCCTGGATCGGCGGCCCGCACGACGGCCCCGGCGCCGCGACCAGCGGCATGCCGCTCACCGTCGCGCTCGACCGCTGGTTCGGCCCGGCCGCCTGACCGGAGCCCTCCCACCGCACGTCCATCCCCGAGAAGCGAGGAACCATGCCGATCATCTCGACCGAGGACAACTACCTGACCGTCCTCAACCTGTTCACCACCGACACCCCCGAGCACCAGGACCAGCTGCTCACCGAGATGGGCAAGATCGTCAACGCGGCGGCCTACGAGGGATGGATCTCCTCCACCGTGCACGCCGGCCAGGACAGCCCCGGCACCGCCAACCTCATCCAGTGGCGCAGCGGCGAAGACCTGGAGAAGCGGTACGCCGGCGAGGAGTTCAAGCACCGCACGCTGCCCGTCTTCCGCGAGATCACGACGGCGATCCGGCTGCTGCAGAACGAGATCGTCTTCACCCAGACCCACCCGGATCTGGGAGGCCGCATCGAGGTCTCACCGGACCGCGACGACTACACCGCCATCGAGGTCCACCGCGTCGCCGAGGCCGACCAGGCCGACCTGATCAAGCTCCTGGGCGAGGACCGGCACTGGCTGGTGGACGTGCCCGGCTACCGCTCGCACGCCGTCTTCAAGGGCCTGCGCGCCATGTTCGTCGAGGGCGCCTTCGTCGTCGTGTACTCGCAGTGGGACAGCAAGGAGAGCTACGACGCCTTCCGCGGCCTGCCCCACGCCGACAAGCCGGAGGCCCGCCGCGCCAACGACGAGCGCATCGCCGAGCTGACGATCGAGAGCGACTCCAACACCTACCGCGTGGTGCACACCCGCGC
Source organism: Streptomyces sp. XM83C (assembly GCF_023072675.1). Lineage (GTDB taxonomy): Bacteria > Actinomycetota > Actinomycetes > Streptomycetales > Streptomycetaceae > Streptomyces > Streptomyces thermocoprophilus. The sequence continues at coordinate 1,587 of NZ_JALLGL010000219.1, read as the reverse complement.
CGCGGGCGAGTGACCCGCGCACCCCGAGGAGCGAACCTATGCACAGCACGCTGATCGTGGCCCGTATGGCGCCCGGTTCGAGCGCGGACGTTGCCAAGCTGTTCGCCGAGTTCGACGCGACGGACATGCCGCACCGCATGGGCACCCGCCGGCGCCAGCTGTTCGCCTTCAACGGCCTCTACTTCCACCTCCAGGACTTCGACGAGGACAACGGCGGCGAACTGATCCAGCGCGCCAAGGACGACCCGCGCTTCGTACGGATCAGCGACGACCTGAAGCCGTTCATCGAGCCCTACGACCCCGCCACCTGGCGTTCCCCGGCCGACGCCATGGCACAGCGCTTCTACCGGTGGGAGGCGTCCGCCTGAGCAGGGCGGAGCCGCCGTACCGCCGTCACACCGGGGCACTCCGCCCGCGACCCACCCCACAGATCAGCAGGGGCACCACCCCCGAGAGCGAAGGAATCACCCCATGGCCATCAGCCAGTTCACCCTTGAGGACCTCCGGCGGATCCTCCTGGAGGCCGCAGGCGCCGACGAGAACGTCGACCTCGACGGCGACATTCTGGACACCGCGTTCGCGGTGCTCGGCTACGAGTCCATCGCCCTGCTGGAGACCGGCGGTCGCATCGAGCGCGAGTACGGCATCGTCCTGGACGACGACGACCTCAGCGAGGACCTGACGCCGCGTCACCTGATCGACGCCGTCAACGCCCAGCTGGCCCTGTCCGGCGCCCAGGCCGCCTGAGGGGAGTACACCGTGTCCGACACCACCGCGAGGGTCGCCCTCGTCACCGGCGCGACCAGCGGCATCGGCCTCGAGGTCGCCCGCCTGCTGGCCCGGCAGGGCCACCGGGTGTTCATCGGCGCGCGCAACGCCGACAACGTCGAACGCACCGCCAAGGCGCTGCGCGAGGAGGGCCTCGACGTCGACGGCCGGCAGCTCGACGTCCGCGACCCCGACAGCGTCAAGGAGTTCGTGCGCAGTGCCGTCGCCGCGTTCGGCACCGTCGACGTGCTCGTCAACAACGCCGGGCGCTCCGGCGGCGGCGTCACCGCGGACATCACCGACGAGCTGTGGGACGACGTCATCGACACCAACCTCAACAGCGTCTTCCGCATGACCCGTGAGGTGCTGACGACCGGCGGCATGCGGGCCAAGGACCGCGGCCGGATCATCAACATCGCTTCCACCGCGGGCAAGCAGGGCGTCGTCCTGGGCGCCCCCTACTCGGCGTCCAAGCACGGCGTCGTCGGATTCACCAAGGCGCTCGGCAACGAGCTCGCCCCGACCGGCATCACCGTCAACGCCGTCTGCCCCGGCTACGTCGAGACACCGATGGCGCAGCGGGTGCGGCAGGGCTACGCGGACGCCTGGGGCACGACCGAGGACGAGATCCTCAAGAAGTTCCAGGCCAAGATCCCGCTCGGCCGCTACGCCACCCCCCAGGAGGTCGCCGGACTGGTCGGCTACCTGGCCACCGACGCCGCCGCGTCCATCACCTCCCAGGCCCTCAACGTCTGCGGCGGCCTGGGCAACTTCTAGGCCGCCGCAGACGTTGAGGGCCTGGGAGGTGATGGACGCGGC
>NZ_JALLGL010000218.1 GCF_023072675.1 Streptomyces sp. XM83C | reverse complement strand
CCTCACGCCGCCTCCCCCTCACGCCGCCTCCCTCAGCTCGAACCAGATGCTCTTGCCCTCCCCCCGAGGCGCCACGCCCCAGGCGTCCGCGAGCAGTTCGATCAGGAGCAGGCCGCGCCCCGAGGAGGCCAGCTCGCCGGGGCGGCGCATGTGCGGCAGGTCGTCGCCGGCGTCGGTGACCTCGACGCGGAGCCGGCGGCGGCCCGGCTCGCCGGTGACCTCGGCGACGAGGAGCGCGTCGGCGTCGGTGTGCACGAGGACGTTGGTGAGCATCTCGGAGACGAGCAGGACCGCCGAGTCGACCTGGTCGGGGGAGGCCCAGTCGTGCAGCAGGTCGCGAAGGTGCCGCCGCCCGGTGGCGACCTGCTCCGGCTCGGCCTGCTCGACGGTGAACATGGTCCGCCGATGGCGCCGTACGCCGCTGCCCGCGCCGCGTCGCTCCACCTGCCGGCACAGCAGGAGCAGCGCTAGGTCGTCCTCGCGGCGGTCGGCGAGCGGGCCGGTCGTGTGATGCGAGGACGGTCCGTGCACGGCCCCGACCAGGGCGTCGGCCAGCCCTTCGAGATCGTCGCCGCCGTGCTTCTCCAGTACGTCGCGGATGCGCCGCCAGCCCGTGTCCAGGTCGTGCCCGCCGGTCTCGACCAGGCCGTCGGTGCACAGCAGCATCAGCTCGCCGGGTTCCAGGGCGAGCCGGGTCGTGGGGTAGTCGCTGTCGGGGTCGATGCCGAGCGGCAGCCCGCCGGCGGTGCCCCGCAGCATCACCGCGCCGTCCGGCATCCGCACCGCCGGGTCCAGATGCCCCGCGCGGGCGGTCTCCACGGTGCCGGTGGCGGGGTCGACCTCGACGTACAGGCAGGTCGCGAAGCGCACGTCGGAGGCCTCGTCCTCGCCCTGGGTGATGCCGTGGAAGAAGCGTGAGGCGCGGGCCAGTACCGCATCGGGCCGGTGCCCCTCGGAGGCGTATGCGCGCAGCGCTATCCGCAGCTGCCCCATGAGCCCGGCCGCCCGCACGTCGTGCCCCTGCACATCGCCGATGACCAGCGCGAACCGGCCGCTGGGCAGCGGGATCATGTCGTACCAGTCGCCGCCGACCTGAAGCCCGCCGCCGGTGGGGACGTAGCGGGCGGCGATCCGCATGCCGGGGATGCCCTCGCCGAGCGAGGGCAGCATCGAACGTTGCAGGCCGTCGGTCAGCTCCCGCTGGGTCTCGGCCGCGCCGGCGCGGGACAGCGCCTGGGCGAGCATGCGGGCCACGGTCGTCAGCACGGACCGCTCGTCCGGGGTGAAGGCGACCGGATAGGTGAACGCGGCCATCCACGCGCCCATCGTGCGCCCGCCCACGGTCAGCGGCAGGAACGCCCACGACTGGCGGTTGAACTGTTCGGCGAGCGGCCAGGTCAGGGGATAGCGCCGCTGGTACTCCTCGGGGGACGACAGGTACACGGCCCGCCCGGTGCGCACCACCTCGGCCGCCGGATAGTCCGTGGTCAGGGGCAGCGCGGCGAACGGAACCTCGTCGCCGGGCCGCTGCCCGTGGTGCCCGATGATCGTCAGCCGGTCGCCCTCCATGCCGAACACCGCGAGCCCGTCGGGGGTGAACCCGGGCATCGACAGCCCGGCCGCGACCCGCAGCACCTCCGCCGTGGAGCGTGCTTCCGCCAGCGCACGGCCCGCGTCCAGCAGGAACGCCTCACGCGAGCGCCGCCAGTCGCCGGTGACGGCGTTGTGCGCGGCCGGTGTGCCCGGTGCGGGTTCGGTGACCTCCTGGAGGGTGCCGGTCAGCTCGTACGCGTGCTTCTCCCGGTCGTAGGTCGGCTTGGATCTGCTGCGTACGGTACGGACGACCCGTCCCCGTTCGTCGACGATCCGGATGCGCACCTCGGCGAGGGTGCCCTCGGAGGCGGCGAGCTGGACGATCCCCCGCGTCTCGTTCCAGTCGACCGGGTGGAACCGGGAGCGGACCTGCGCCTCGGTGAGCGTGGCCTGCTCCGCGGGCAGGCCGAGCAGCCGCGCCGCCACCGCGTCCACGGTGACCAGCCCGGTGGAGGTGTCCCAGTGCCACAGGCCGGTGCCGAGAGCGGCGAGGACATCCCCTACGGCGGGCAAGCGCTCACCAGTGTGCATTGCCCCACTTTAAGAAGGTCTGTCCGAGAGCTGCCACCGAAGCCGCAGGCGGTACCGGGCCCCCTGCCGCACCCCCGCCGGCCCTGCGGCGGACGGCCGGGGAAGGTAATGCAGGGGAGGTGATCCCGGGCCGCCCGGTACCCTTGGAAGGTCCGGGCACCGGGCCCCGGAGATTCCCGATCCGCGAAGACTGGATGAACGACGATGCATCGGTACAGGTCCCACACCTGCGGCGAGCTCCGCGCCTCTGACGTCGGCACCGACGTCCGGCTGAGTGGCTGGCTGCACAATCGGCGCGACCTGGGCGGCATCCTCTTCATCGATCTGCGCGACCACTACGGCATCACGCAGCTGGTCGCCCGCCCCGGCACCGAGGCGTACACGGCCCTGGACAAGCTGTCCAAGGAGACCGTGGTCCGCGTCGACGGCCGCGTTGTTTCACGTGGAACCGAGAACGTGAACCCCGACCTGCCCACCGGCGAGATCGAGATCGAGGTCGGCGAGGTCGAGGTGCTCGGCGCGGCGGCCCCGCTGCCCTTCACCATCAACAGCGAGGACGGGGTCAACGAGGAGCGGCGCCTCGAGTACCGCTTCTTGGACCTGCGCCGCGAGCGCATGCACAAGAACATCATGCTGCGCACCGCGGTGATCTCCGCGATCCGTCACAAGATGACGGCCCTCGGCTTCAACGAGATGGCGACGCCGATCCTGTCCGCGACCTCCCCCGAGGGCGCCCGCGACTTCGTCGTCCCCTCGCGTCTGCACCCGGGCAAGTTCTACGCCCTGCCGCAGGCCCCGCAGCAGTTCAAGCAGCTGCTGATGATCTCCGGCTTCGACCGCTACTTCCAGATCGCGCCCTGCTTCCGCGACGAGGACGCGCGCGCCGACCGCTCGCCCGGCGAGTTCTACCAGCTCGACATCGAGATGTCCTTCGTCGAGCAGGAGGACGTCTTCCAGCCGGTCGAGAAGCTGATGACCGAGCTGTTCGAGGAGTTCGGCGGCGGCCGGCACGTCACCTCGCCGTTCCCGCGCATCCCGTACCGCGAGGCGATGCTGAAGTACGGCTCCGACAAGCCGGACCTGCGCGCCCGGCTGGAGCTGGTCGACATCACCGACGTCTTCGAGGGCTCGGAGTTCAAGGCCTTCGCCGGCAAGCACGTCCGCGCGCTGCCCGTCCCGGCCGTCCAGGACCAGCCGCGCAAGTTCTTCGACCAGCTCGGCGACTACGCCGTCTCGCTGGGCGCCAAGGGCCTGGCCTGGGTGCGTGTCGCGGAGGACGGCTCGCTCACCGGCCCGATCGCCAAGTTCCTCACCGAGGAGAACGTCAAGGTCCTCACCGAGCGCCTCGGCCTGGAGGCCGGCCACGCGGTGTTCTTCGGCGCGGGCGAGTTCGACGAGGTCTCCAAGATCATGGGCGCCGTGCGCGTCGAGGCCGCCAAGCGCGCCGGCCACTTCGAGGAGAACGTCTTCCGCTTCTGCTGGATCGTCGACTTCCCGATGTACGAGAAGGACGAGGAGACCGGCAAGATCGACTTCTCGCACAACCCGTTCTCCATGCCGCAGGGCGGCCTGGAGGCCCTCCAGACCCAGGACCCGCTGGACATCCTCGGCTGGCAGTACGACATCGTCTGCAACGGCGTCGAGCTGTCCTCCGGCGCGATCCGGAACCACGAGCCGGAGATCATGCTCAAGGCGTTCGAGATCGCAGGGTACGACCGGGAGACCGTCGAGGAGCAGTTCGCGGGCATGCTCCGGGCGTTCCGCTTCGGCGCCCCGCCGCACGGCGGCATCGCCCCCGGCGTGGACCGTATCGTCATGCTCCTCGCCGACGAGCCGAACATCCGCGAGACCATCGCCTTCCCGCTCAACGGCAACGCCCAGGACCTGATGATGGGCGCGCCGACGGAGCTGGAGCCGGCGCGGCTGAAGGAACTGCACCTGTCGGTGAACAAGCCGCAGCCGAAGTAAGGCGTACGACGCGCGCAGCCGAAGGCGCCCGGGACCTGGCCGGTCCCGGGCGCCTTCGCGTTGTCGCCGCTCACAGGCGAGGCCGTCGGGTCAGAATCGGGTCACGAGACCACACGCAGATGGCTCGGCCAGCCGATACGGTCCAGCAGGCGGAACATCTTCTTGATGTCGTTCGGGTGCAGCTTCACGCACCCGTTGGACTTGTAGTCGCTGGGCCCGTCCCAGCGGCGCGCCTCGGTCCTGCCCTGACTGCCGTCGCGGTTCATCTCCGAGTGGATGAACATCTCCGTGCGCTTCTTGCTGCTGGAGGGGGAGCACTTCATGTCCTCCAGATAGACGGCGTAGCCCTTGATCAGGCGGCCGTCGTAGCGGGTGCTCCTCGACTTGATCTTCCAGTTGCCGTTCGGCATCCAGCCCTTGCCGATGGCACACGGATTCGTATTGCCGGTGCCGGAGCCGGCGCGGTACCGGGCCTGGAGCTTGCCGCCCTTGTACACGGAGAGCGTCGAGGCGGTGGGGTTCTTCGGGTTCTTGTCGAACACCAGGGTGGTCGGCGCCGCCACCGCGGCGGCCGGGCCGTGTACGGCCTCACCGGCCATGGCGGTGGTCGTGGCCGGGACCAGGGCCGTGGCGACGGCCAGCGCGCCCGCTGTCACGATCCCGCGAACGGTGTTCCTGCCCAGGTTCATGGTTCTCCTCGCGATCCTCTGCTTGCTCTGCGGTGGCGGCTCCGCCGGGGCGCCCCCGGCGAGTGACGCGGCATCAGATTGCGAGGGCGTGCGAGCCCTGGGAAAGCCCTTGCCGTTGCATGCGTATGACCATCGATGCACTGCCTATGCAACCGCGCTGACCTGCGACGATGCCATCATGCGGGCGGGTCGGACGCAGGGCCCGGCAGGGACGGGTCAGACCCCCGCGAACAGCGCCGGGGGCTCGCTACAGGGAGGGCACGCCGCCCGGCGTCGCGTAGAGGGGCGAGGTCCGCATCGGCGGCTCCTGGAAGGCCATCAGACAGCGCCAGGTGTCGGCGTCGGCGACCCCGGTGGGACGCAGGCCGTGGACCTTCTGGAAGTGCTGGAGATCGTCCAGGGTCTCGTGCCCGAACGTCCCCGTGACCGGCGTGCCGCCCTCGCCGACATTGTCGAGCAGGGCCTGCAACGCCATCACGGCATCGCCCTTGTCGCCCACCCCGGCCTTCACCACGAGCAGCGGCCAGGTGTCCTTGCCGACCTTGCCGTCCGGGGTCAGATGCCAGGCGAGCTGGAACTTCTTCACCGCCTCCTCGGTACGCGCGTCGAAGGTGCCGTCGACAGGCACGTCGTAGTGCCGGTGCCGCAGCAGATACTGCACGGTGCGCCCCCGCCACAGCTGGTCGTCCGGCATACGGCGGACCAGCAGCCAGCTCGGCTCGGGCCGGGGCGTGCGGGCGACCGCCGCCTTGGCGTCGGTCACGGTCTCCGGCTCCCCGGTCAGCCGGGCCACGCCCAGCCCGGCGAGGAACGCGCAGACCACCACGGCCACGAGCCCCAGCACTTTCACGGTCGCGGCCCGAGATGCCGGCGAGGACGCCCGGTCGCGGTCCGAGCCGTCCCCGCCGCCCGCCTCGCCCTCGCCGCCGGACGCCGGAGCGCTCTCACCCGCCCGCTGCTTGCGCTGGCTCTCCAGCGCGGCTCGGCACAACTCCCGTGCCCGTTCCAGTTCCTCGGCGGGCGCCCCGAGCTGGGCGTGCAGCGCCTCCACGATCCGAAGCGGCGCGGTGGAGGGATGACGGGGGTTCAGATAGCGGGAGAGGGTCGTCTGATCGATCCGCAGCCGGCCCGCCAGTGCCTGCTGGGTGGGCCTGCCCCGCCCTCCGGGCTCACCGGCCGCCTCCCACCAGCCGCGAAGTGTCTCGCTGAGAGCCGTCGCGGGGGACCGCCCGCCTTCGTCGTCGCGTAAGTGCGTCACTGCTTGTCGTCTTCTCTGCCCCGGTGATGCCTGACAGCCGTGCATCCGGACCGCCCGATGGCATCAACTCAGGTCAATCCCCTGCATATGCGTCCGCATCGATGCATTGGCTGCATATGCCGCAGATCGTAGCGACAGTGGTGGATCTAGCCGCACGTCTCCGACGCGGCCGACGATCACGCCCCGCAGCAGCACACTCATGGACGCCCGCGCCCCGGCCGACCCTGCCTGCGCAAACACGCAGGGCACCGGGGGACGCGGCGACGTCGACGGCGCGGAAGGGAACACTCCGAACGGCCGCTCTTTCACCCGAACGTGTGGGCCGCACCCGGCGGGGACGTACCCGGTCCGCGCTCACGGCGCATGCGTCCTGGGCCGTTCCTCGGTCCGCACACCTGTGCCTGACAGGAACGCTCCCTACGTTCCCCTCGCGACGGACAAGGGAACGGCCCAAGAGCCGCAGGGGAACAGCAAGGTGACGCACCGTCAGGCCCTCGCGCGGGAGCCGGCGCGTCGCGGCGGTCGGTGTCGGCGGCGCCCTCGCGACCGGCGCCGCCGCCGACGAGCGGCGCCGGAGCGGCACCGGAGGGGCTTGGTGGGAGCGCCCCCCGGGAACGCTGCGTCCCGAGCTGTCGGACGTACTCGGCGAGCAGCCGCTGCGGCACCCTACGACAAGAAGCACATCGAGCGCGGCGTGCGGGCGTCCATCACGGTCGGAGCCGACCCGGACGCGACGCACGACGGCACCGACCGCTGAGCCGGGGGCGGGGCGTCACACGGAACCGCCGAGGTCGTCCCCCTCATCCGCGTCGGGTGACGCCCCGTCCTCCAGCAGCCGCTCGGCGATGTCCGTCGACCAGTGCTCGGCCCAGGTGCGCAGGCCCGCGATGTCCTCCTCGGCGAGGCCGTAGCGGGTGAAGGCCTGGTCCGGATACCAGTCGGTGCCGGTCAGCCGGGACTGGAGCGTCGGCAGGTCGAACGTGTCGAGGGCGTGCCGGCGCCCCAGATCCTCCAGATCGGGAAAGGACCAGCGGGCGGCGGCGGCCCGCGCGTCGATCAGGTCGACGGCGGCGCCCCGGTCGTACAGGGCCCGGATCTTCGTACCCACCGCGTCCTCCGGGCTCAGCGCCGGCCCGTGCGAGGTGAGCACGGGCGGCTGCCAGAACGCCTCCTTGTGCACGGCCAGCTCGCACGACACCCCGCTGTCGGGATCGGTGACCGTCAACTGAGCCGACAGCGGGGTCACCGCCCGCACGGTCACGGTACGGCCGCCCGCGCGCAGTGCGGTCGCGAGCCGCTCGGCGACGACATCGGCGGCTTCCGGACTCTCGGTCGCCATGTCCACATTGCCGTGAGGCCGCTCGACGATCCCGTGCGCTTCGAGGGCGTACCCGCCGGCGAGCACGAGCAGAAACGGGGTGCCCAGGGTGGCGACATCGGCGATGAGCCGCCGGTGCGCGTCGAAGAGGTTCTCCACGGGTGCAGCACTCTGCCAGAGGCGGGGCGGCGTGTGGGGGACGACGGCGAGTGCGCACATCGGGTGTGCCGGTGTGGGCCGGCAGATCGTCCTGCCTGACCTTCTCCGGACGACGGCCGACGGCTGACGTGCGCGGCCGTGACCTCGTGCGGCCCTCCCGGCGACAGCGGGTCGTGGACGATCCGTTCCTTGGTGATCCCGAACCTGCCCGGCAGGGAGTCGCCCAGGGTCTGTACGAAGTCCCGCGGGGTCCGACAGAGCGGGGAGGCGCCCTGCCGGGCGTGGTGGTGGTCATGGCGCTCGTTCCTCCTCTGTGCCCAGAGGCAAGGAACGTCGCTTTCACTCCTGTGGAGCCGTCTCCGCGCCCAAATTGCTCCGCCCGATCCCATTGGCCTCGCGACGGCTCCGAGAAGCAAGCCGATCCGGCCCGATGCGGAGTTCCGGGTGAACAGCGACGGGCCGCTCCCCGGCAGAAGGTGAAAGCGCGGGGCCCGGGAGAGGGGTGCTTCTCCCGGGCCCCGCGTCACGGGTGGCGCGTCACGACGCGGGCTTTTCCTCCAGGCGCGGGAAGAGGACCGCGCCCTTGGTGATCGTGGAGCCTGCCGGGAGCTTGCCCCAGTCGCCGGCGTCCTGGACGCGCTGGTCGGCGAGGGCGCCGAGGCCGGCCTCCGCGCCGAGGGACTCCCACAGCTTCTGGGACGTCTCCGGCATGACCGGGTTCAGCAGCACCGCCACCGCGCGCAGGGACTCGGCGGCCGTGTAGAGGATCGTCGCGAGGCGGGCCTTGCCCTCGTCGCTGTCGTCCTTGGCGACCTTCCAGGGCTCCTGCTCGGTGATGTAGCCGTTGACCTGCTTCACGAAGTCGAAGATCGCCAGGATGCCGCCCTGGAAGTCCAGCTCCTCGCCGATCTTCCGGTCGGCCTCCGCGACCGCCTTCGCCAGGCCGTCATGGATGGCCTTCTCGGCGTCCCCGTCGGCCGTCGACGCGGGCAGCTCGCCGCCGAAGTACTTGCCGACCATGGCAGCGACGCGGGACGCGAGGTTGCCGTAGTCGTTGGCCAGCTCGGACGTGTAGCGGGCGGAGAAGTCCTCCCAGGAGAACGAGCCGTCCTGGCCGAACGCGATCGCGCGCAGGAAGTACCAGCGGTACGCGTCCACGCCGAAGTGCGAGGTGAGGTCCTGCGGTTTGATGCCGGTCAGGTTCGACTTCGACATCTTCTCGCCGCCGACCATCAGCCAGCCGTTCGCGGCGATCTTCTTCGGCAGCGGCAGGCCCTGCGCCATCAGCATCGCCGGCCAGATCACCGCGTGGAAGCGGAGGATGTCCTTGCCGACCAGGTGCACATCGGCGGGGAAGGTGTCCTCGAACTTCTCCGGGTTCTCGTTGTAGCCGACCGCCGTGGCGTAGTTCAGCAGCGCGTCCACCCACACGTAGATGACGTGCTTGTCGTCCCACGGGATCGGGATGCCCCAGTCGAACGTCGACCGGGAGATCGACAGGTCCTGGAGACCCTGCCGGACGAAGTTCAGCACCTCGTTGCGTGCGGACTCCGGCTGGATGAAGTCCGGGTTCGCCTCGTAGTGGGCGAGGAGCTTCTCCGTGTACTCGCTCAGCTTGAAGAAGTAGTTCTCCTCGCTGAGGATCTCCACCGGCTTCTTGTGGATGGGGCAGAGCTTCTGCCCCTCGTACTCGCCCTCGCCGTCGAGCAGCTCGCCGGGGAGCTTGTACTCCTCGCAGCCCACGCAGTACGGGCCCTCGTAACCGCCCTTGTAGATCTCGCCCTTGTCGTACAGGTCCTGCACGAACTCCTGGACGCGGTCCGTGTGCCGCTTCTGCGTGGTGCGGATGAAGTCGTCGTTCGCGATCTCCAGGTGCTCCCAGAGAGGCTTCCAGGCCTCGGTGACGAGCTTGTCCGCCCACTGCTGGGGCGTCACCCCGTTCGCCTCGGCCGTGCGCATGATCTTCTGACCGTGCTCGTCCGTGCCGGTGAGGTACCACACCTTCTCGCCGCGCTGACGGTGCCAGCGCGTGAGCACGTCCCCTGCGACGGTCGTGTAGGCGTGGCCCAGGTGAGGAGCGTCGTTGACGTAGTAGATGGGCGTGGAGACGTAGAACGCCTTCCCCGCCTGCTTCTCGGATCCAGTGGCCGCCATGGTCGAAATCCTAACGGCCCGGTGAAGATCGACTCACACGCGTTTCGTGGGGCGGACAGCCCGTTCGGCGAAGGGGCGGGCGCCATGTGCGGCGCCCGCCCCTCCCGCAGGGTGCTTCCTCAGGGCCGCCAGTCCGCCAGCACGCCCCCGTACAGCTCCTTGTCGGTCAGCTCGCGGGGCGCCGGGCCCGCGTGGAAGAACGACGTGTTGCCCGTCTTCAGCTTGCGCAGGTAGTCGAACGCCTTGTTGTCGTGCTCACCGAACGCGACGAAGGAGAAGAAGACGGCCGGGTGCGAGGCCGCCGCGTCCGCCAGAGCCTGCGTCGCGGGCGTCTTCGCGTCCGGCGCACCGTCCGTCTGGAAGATCACCAGCGCGGGCGCGGACGGGTCCGCCGACTTCTGGTGGTGGTCCAGTACGTCCTGCACGGCCACGTGGTAGCTGGTACGGCCCATGCGGCCGAGGCCCGCGTGCAGCTCGTCGATCTTGTTCTCGTACTCGGCGAGGGTCAGCTCGCCCGTGCCGTCCAGCTCGGTCGAGAAGAAGCTGACGTGCACCGTCACCTCGGGGTCCAGGTGCGCGGCGAGCGCGAGCGTCTGCTCGGCGAGGGCCTGCGCGGAACCGTCCTTGTAGTACGGCCGCATGCTCGCCGAGCGGTCCAGGACGAGGTACACCTTCGCGCGCGCGCCGGTCAGCTCCCGCTTCTTCAGCGCGGCACCGGCCGCCCTGTACGCGGTGACGAGGCCGGGGGCGCGGGTCTTGAGGCGGGGGAGGGGGAG
>NZ_JALLGL010000217.1 GCF_023072675.1 Streptomyces sp. XM83C | reverse complement strand
CCGCCCCCCGCAGACCCCCTGCCCCCCAACGGAAGAAGTGCGACAGCCATGAAAATACTGTTCACCGTCGGTGGCAGCCAGGCGGCCGTCTTCGGCGTCGCCCCGCTCGCCGCCGCCGCCCGCAACGCCGGCCACGAGGTCCTGCTGGCGGCCGACGAACCGCTGATGGCGGCCGCACAGTCCGTCGGGCTCCCCGCGGTCTGCATCACCGCCGAGCGCATGCGCTACGGCCAGGACGGCATGACGGCCGCCGCCCGCATCGACGCACTGCTGGACCTGACCGGGCAGTGGAGCCCCGATCTGGTCGTCGGCGGCCTGTCCCACGTCCCGCGGGTGCTCGCGGCCCGGCTGAAGGTGCCCTACGTCCGCCACATCTGGCACATCGCGCCGATGGCGCGCCGGGACCGCACGGCGGTGGCGGAACTCCAGCCGCAGCTGGAGCGCCTGGGACTGACCGAGCTGCCGGACCCCGACCTCTTCATCGACCTGTGCCCGCCGTCGCTGCGCCCGCCCGGCGCCCCCGCCGCGCGGTCGATGCGCTGGGTGCCCCGGGTCACCCAGCGCCGGGTCGAGCCGTGGATGTACACCCGGCCCGAGGGCCGCCGCCGGGCCCTGATCACCGCGGGTACGCGCAACCTGGTGCTGGACACCCCGGGCAGCTCGCTGCGCCGGCTGGTGGAGGAGCTGACCGGGGCGGGCGTGGAGGTGCTGATCGCGGCGCTGCCCGAGGCGGCCGAGCGCTACGGTGCCCAGCTGGGGGACGTGCGCATCGGCTGGATTCCGCTGGACGTGGTCGCCCCCACCTGCGACCTGGCGGTCCACCACGGCGGCGCCACGACGGCGATGACGCTGATCAACGCGGGCGTCCCCCAGCTGATCGTGCCCGACAACGGCTACGGCAAGGCCGTCGCGGAGGCCGTCAGCGGCTTCGGCGCCGCGATCCTGGCGGACCCGCACCGGCCGCCGGCGGGGCAGGAGCCGGGCGAGGCGGTCGTCGCGGGCTGCCGCGAGGTCCTCGGCGATCCCCGGTACGCCGAGCGGACACGGGCGCTGGCCCGGGAGACCGCGGCGCTGCCCACCCCGGACGAGGTGCTGCGCGACATCGAGGCGCTCGTCGCCCGCTGACGCGGCGGCCGGGCCCCGGCCCGGCCGCCCTTCCCTGCCTTCCGTCCGCACGCACAACGCCGGTCGCCCTGGGCCCGACGGAGCGGTCCTCCGCGGTCCCAGGGCGACCGGCGTTCGCCGGGGCCGGCGTACGGCCGTCAGACCAGCGCCTCCAGCTTGGGCACGATCTCGGCGGGCGTGGGCAGGGTGGAGATCTCCTTGGCGAGGAGCTGCGTCCGCTCGGTGTAGCTGGGGTTCTCCAGCAGCTCCCGGCACGCCGCGGCGATGACCTCGCCCGGCGCCTTGTCCGGCTCCTGCGCCTGCGGCCACAGCGTCTTGCCGGCGCCGAAGTCGGTGATGGCCTTGGCGATGGCCTCCCGGTGGTAGTTCGGCGGGAACTCCGGCGGGTTCTCCGGGATGACCAGCTGGGGCACCCCGTTGGCCATGAGAGTGGTGGCGGTGGTCGCGCCGCCGTGGTGGACCGCCAGGTCGCAGGTGGCGGCGGTGACGTCGATCGGGATCCAGCCGACACGTGCGTCGCCCAGCTCGGCGCCGAACCGCTCGACGGCACCGGGGTTCGCCGCGATCAGCGCCTCGGCGCCCAGCTTGTCGAGCTCCTTGACCAGCAGCGGCATGGACCAGCCCGGGTCGCGGAACATCAGGCTGCGGAACCCGGAGGTGATCACCACGCGCTTGCGGCCCTCGGGGCGGGTGTACATCCAGCGCTCCAGCCGGCGCTGCGGGTTGCTGGGGATCCAACGCATCGGCTGCGCGGCCGGGTCGTGGGCCGGCCGCAGCGACGGCGGGGTGGAGTCCAGGAGCAGGTCGGGCTTGAGCAGCCCGTCCACGCCGAGGCGCTCCATCTCCGGCCGCAGCTCGAGCTCGGCGCCGGGGTCGATACCGGTGAGCGGGATGCCCAGGTACTCGACGTGGCGCACGTAAGGGACCTTCAGGTGGGCGGCGAGCAGCATCGCGGCGTAGCTCTGGGAGCTGCCCACGACGACGTCCGGGGTCCAGTCCTTGGCCAGTTCCAGCAGGGACTCCACCCCGGCCAGGCCCATCTTGGCGAAGCCGCGGCCCTGCCCGATCATCTCCTCGTCGCCCAGCTCCCGGGGGAAGCGCAGCCCCTTGCCCGGGTTGCTGATCCGCATGAAGTGGCGGATCGGGTCGACGGTGAAGCAGAAGGTGGGGAGGCCGATGGCCTCCGCGGTCTCCACCCACGGTTCGTGGGCGGCCAGCATGACCTGGTGGCCCGCATTGCGCGCGGCCGTCGCCAGCGGGGCAGCGGCATAGTAGGTGGCCTGGCTGCCCGTGGTAATGAACAGGATTTTCATGGCACTCCGGATGCTTTTCGTTGGACGCGGCCTGCAGCATTTGCGAGCACTCCCGATGGTCCGCAGCGCGGCCTTTTCCTGTCAAACACCGGAATTTTCAAGTCCCGTTCGATCGCGGATTTCCCGCAGTTGAACGGAGTATTCTCCGCGCGTCGTTGCGCACCCTTCGGCAGCTGACCATCATGTGGTCGGTACGTGTGGCCAGGAAGCCTCAGAAACCGGATACCGAAAGTCGGTGGCACATGAACAACCTGATCTACGCAGCCCGGATGGCTCTCCGTGACGTCATGGAAGTGAACATCTACAGCCAGGGCAACGACAAGGTCTATCTGACCGTTTTCCCGGAGCTGGTCTGGGAGGGCACGGAGAAGACCCGGCCGGAGACCGTGGTGCAGAACGTCATCGGCCGCCTCCACGACATGGACCTGGACGTCGCCGGCGGCGAGGAGGCTGTGCGGACGCTGCTGGACTCCAACCCCGTGGAGATCATCCGCAAGGCCGCCTGACCGCGTCGCCGGCCAGCGGCCCAGGCTTTCGCCGCGTACGGCACCGCCCGCCGCCGGCTCCACCGCACCCCGAGTGCCCGCGCCGACCACCGCCGCGGGCACTCGGTGTGTTTCCGCCCGCCGTCAGTGGTGGCCGCCCATGTGGCCGTGGGCGGCGGGGGTGACCACGAGGGGGCGCACCATGTGCTGCTCGTGCTCCAGCATGTGGCAGTGGTGGACCCCTCTGCCGACGACGGGGAAGGTCACGGCGACGGTGACCAGTTCGCCCGGCGTGCCGTTCGGGCCGGGGCGGATCTCCCCCGCGGCCCCCACCCGGACGGTGTCCTTGAGACCGCGTTCGTGCGGCTCCAGCTCCCCGGCCCGCAGGTAGGCGGCCGGCCGGGCGGTGCCCCGGACGGTCCGGTCGAAGCCGGTCACGTCGTAGTGCTCGCGGGAGAGCACGTGGAAATGGGCCAGGTGGATGTGCATGGGGTGGGGGGAGGCGGCGAGGTTGAGGTACTTCCAGATCTCCGTGCTGCCGTGCGCCACGGTGAAGGCCCGCCCGTCGTCGTAGTGCAGGGCCGTCCTGCGCAGCGTCGTGAGGGTGCCCTCGGCGTCCCGCACCTGGACGATCCCCGCGGCGGGAAAGGTGATACCGGCCGTGTCCGTCACCTCCTCCATCTCCCACAGTTCGGGCACGTTCTCCGTGCCGGGACCGACGATCACCACCCACCGGGGTGCGCCGTCGTGGGGCAGGTCGTGGTGGGAGGGCCGCTCGAAGGTGGGCGAGAGCACCGCGGGCGGTGTGAACCGGCCGGCGGACCCGCGGGCGGCGACGCGGAACTGCATCACGTCGGGTTCCAGCAGGTCGTGCCGGGTGCTGGAGGAGCCGGGCGGCACGCCCTCCATGGTGTTGACCAGCTTCAGGGAGCGGCCGCGGTACGCGCTGAAGTCGACCAGCACGTCGACGCGTTCGCCGGAGGAGAGGTTCAGCGCCCCCTCGACGGGCAGGGGCGTGTCGATCAGGCCCTGGTCGGTGCCGATGACCTGGAAGGCCCCGGGGACGGGCTCGCCGTCGGCCAGCAGCATCAGCCGGTAGATCCGCGAGTTGGCGGTGTTGGCGATGCGGAACCGGTACCAGCGCGGCTCCACCTCCAGGTAGGGCCAGATCACCCCGTTGACCAGGGTGTAGGGGGCGGCGTGGGTCCGCATGAGCTTGGTGCCGACCATCTCCACCTTGTGCACCAGCCGCCCGGTGAGCGCGCCGGAGGCGTCCAGCGCGAAGTTGCGGTCGCTGAGCACCAGCGGCACCTCGTACCGGCCCTTGGGCAGGCCCAGCGCCCGCTCCTCCTCGTCGCGGCGGACGAACAGCCCGGCGAGACCGGCGTACACGCTGAAGCGGCTCACGTGGTGGGTGTGGTCGTGGTACCAGAGCGTCGTCGCGGCCTGGTCGTTCGGGTACGCCGACAGCTGCACGTCACCGGGCGCGACCAGGTTCTCCATCCAGCCGTCGTTGCCGCCGCCGGTCAGCATGCCGTGCAGGTGCACCGCGGCCCACGGCTCGAGGTCCGCCACCCCGGGGACCTCCCGGCAGCCCTCCGTGCCCGGATAGTTGGACAGCGGGTCGGGCGAGGGGCCGCCGGGCTGCCCGAAGTCGACGGCGGTGACCGGGAGGGTGCCGGTCAGATGGTTCTCCCAGGCCACCCGCAGGCGGCGGCCGCGCACCGTCTCGATGGTGGGGCCCGGATAGCTGCCCTCGTACGTCCACATCCGCACCGGCGGCAGGTCGGAGTGGACCAGGACGTCGGCGGTGCGCATGCGCACGGTCAGCTCGTCGTGCCCGCCCCGGCCGGCGGGCCGCAGCACCGGCGGTATGCGCAGCGGATCCTTGAACTTGGCCAGGATCAGCCGGTCCGCCGACGGCTCGGCGGCGCCGGCGCCCGGGGCCTTCGGCGCGGCGACGGCGGTGTACGAGGACATGAGGGCACCCAGTCCGGCCACGGCACCGCCGCGCAGCAGGGTGCGCCGCTTCATCAGGGGTGAGTCCGGTGTTTCGGCAGACGCAGTCTCCATTCGCCGGATGGTAGGCACGGCCGATGCAGAGCCACTCGAAGTGGCGTCCAGACCGCTCGCCTCACCGCCCTGAGCTGCGCGGACGCCGCATTCCTGCCGCGGCTAGACGACCGCCATCTCGCTGTCGCGGCGGACGAGGGCGGCGTAGTGACCGTCGAGGGCGAGCAGCTCCTCGTGGGTGCCGCGCTCGGCGATGCGCCCCCGCACCAGCACGATGATCTCGTCGGCGTTGCGGACCGTCGAAAGCCGGTGCGCGACCGTGATGGTGGTACGGCCGGCGCTCGCCGCGTCGATGGCTTGCTGCACGGCCCGCTCGGTGCGGGTGTCCAGCGCGCTGGTGGCCTCGTCGAGGACCAGGACCGGCGGGTCGCGCAGGATGGCGCGGGCGATGGCCAGGCGCTGCTTCTCCCCGCCGGAGAAGCGGTAGCCGCGCTCGCCGACCACCGTGTCGTAGCCGTCGGGCAGGGACATCAGGTAGTCGTGGATGTGCGCCACCCGGGCCGCGGCGACCAGCTCCTCGTCGGTCGCGTCGGGCTTGGCGAAGCGCAGGTTCTCGGCGACGGTGGCGTGGAAGAGGTACGACTCCTGGGAGACGACCCCGACGGCGGCGGCGAGGGTGTCGAAGGACAGGTCGCGCACGTCGATGCCGTCGATCGTGACACTGCCGGACGTCGCGTCGTACAGGCGCGGGATGAGATAGCTCAGCGTCGTCTTGCCCGAGCCGGTCTCGCCGACGACGGCGAGGCTGCGGCCGGCGGGCACGGTCACGTCGATGCCGTCCAGCGTCGGCCGCTCGGCGCCGGCGTAGCGGAAGCCGACGCCGCGCAGCCGCACCTCGCCGCGCAGCCGCGCCGGCACCACGGGCCGCTCCGGTTCGGCGACGTCGACGGGCAGGTCGAGGTACTCGAAGATGCGGCCGAACAACTCCAGTGAGCTCTGGATGTCCAGGCCGATGGTCAGCAGGCGCTGCGCGGGCCGGAACAGGATCTGCTGGAGGGTGGCGAAGGCGACCAGCTCCCCGATGGAGACGGCCATGTGCCCGCCGCTCGCGGTCAGACCCGCCACCCAGTAGATCACCGCGGGCATGGCCGCCATGACGACCCAGATCGTGGACTGGTACCACAGGCCGGCCGTGCTCGCGCGGACCTCGGTGTCGGTGAGCTTGCGGGACTGCTCGGCGAACGCGTCGCTGAGGGAGCGCGAACGGCCCATCGTGTGGCCGAGCATGATGCCGCTGACCGACAGCGACTCCTGCACGTTCGAGGACAGGTCGGCGAACTGGCGCTGCCGGGAGCGGGTCAGTACGCGCAGCTCGTCGCCGACGCGGCGGCTGACCCAGACGAAGCCGGGCAGGACGACCAGCGAGGCCAGGGTGAGCCGCCAGTCGAGCAGGGCCATGGCGGTGACGGTGGCGATGACGGTCGTCACGTCCGACACCAGGGCCGTCGCGGTGGTCGTCACCGTCACCTGCATCCCGCCGATGTCGTTGGCGATGCGCGACTGGACCTCGCCGGTGCGGGTCCGGGTGAAGAAGGCCAGCGACATGCGCTGGAGGTGGGAGTAGACCGCGGTGCGCAGGTCGTGCATGACGAGCTGGCCGACCTTGGCGGACAGGTAGGTCTGCCACACGTTGAACGAGCTGTTCGCGACGGCGACGGCGACCATGCCGAGGGCGAGGAGGGTCAGCAGGCCGGTCCTGCCCTGCGGCAGCGCCACGTCGATGATGTGACGGATCAGGAAGGGGTTGACGAGGGAGACCAGCGACGACCCGGCGACCAGGAACGCGACGGACATGAGGCTCGTGCGGTACGGGCGGAACAGCTTGAGTATGCGGCGCATCTGCACGGGATGGCGGGCAGCGGCCGACCCGGTGGTGGTCACCCCTGGTCTCCTTCGGTTCGGTCGGGTCAGGACGGTGGGCGGGCGCGACTGCCGCGGCGGGTGCTCACACCTCTTCCAGCAGATCCAGCCGCCGCGCGATCTCCTCCTGCGGCAGCGGGGGCAGGCACGGCTGTTCGCCGGGCGGGATCACGTATCCCGTCCAGGGGTGCGGCAGATGGATCGCGAACCAGCCGAACCCCATCCACATGACGCCTTCGCCGAGGCTCCTGCCGAGGGACCTGATCAGGCCGGGTGGGCGCCGTGCTCGCATCTCGGTCTCCGTTCGCCGGTCAACCTTTCACCGCCACAGTGGGCGACCTGTCTCAAGGAGCGGCGGACGATGCGTCGAGCCCCGCTCGAGGCGTGGCTCAGCCCTTCACGAGCAGTCCGCGGCTGCGCAGGACCCGGCGTTCGAGCGGGCTGAAGACCAGCAGGTCGATGGCGACGCCGACGGTGAGGACGAGCACGATCGCCTCGAAGACCATGGCCATGTCGCTCGCGTTGCGGCCGTACTCCAGCAGTTGGCCGAGGCCGATGCCGAGGTCGGGGGAGGAGGCGATGATCTCGGCGGCCATGAGGGAGCGCCAGGAGAACGCCCAGCCCTGCTTGAGCCCGGCGACGTAGCCGGGCAAGGCCGCGGGCAGGGTGATGTGCCAGGTGCCCTTCAGGCCGGTGGCGCCCAGGGTGCGGCCGGCGCGCAGGTACAGCGGGGGCACCTGGTCGATGCCGGAGACCAGCCCGTTGGCGATGGACGGCACGGCGCCGAGCAGGACGACGGCGTACATCATGCGGTTGTTCAGCCCGAGCCAGATCACGGCGGGTGGCACCCAGGCGACGGACGGCAGCGACTGCAGGCCGGACAGGACGGGCCGGACGGCCGCTCGCAGGAACCGGACGCGGGCCACCAGCAGTCCGAGCGGGGTGCCGAGGGCGAGGGCGAGGAGGAAACCGAGCAGACCGCGCGAGACGGAGGTCCAGATGTAGCCGAGCAGGGTGCCCTGGAGCCAGGCGTCGTGCAGGACGTACCACACGTCGGCGGGGGCGGGCAGCCTGGCCGGGTCGTCGACCATCCGGAAGGACACCAGTGCCTGCCAGACGGCCAGGACCAGGGTGAGGGCGAGAACGGGCGGCAGCATCTTGTCGGTGAGGAGCCGCCGCAGCGGGGTGCGGACCGTGGGCGAGGCCTCCAGGGCGTCCAGGCCCGCTTCCAGGCCGGCCAGGTCGCCGTCGTCGGCGCGCGGGGCGGTGTCAGTGGCGGCCATGGCGGCGGATCTCCCCACGCAGTTCCTCGGTGATCTCGGCGGACAGTTTTGCCACGGCGGCATCCTCGATGCGCCGCGGCTGCGGGATGCCGACGGTCCACTGGCGGGCGATGCGGCCGGGGCGGGAGGACAGCAGCACCACGCGCTGGGCGAGGCGGACGGCTTCGCGGACGTTGTGGGTGACGAACAGCACGGAGACCCCGGTCTCGGCCCAGACGCGGGTGAGTTCGTCGTGCAGGACGTCACGGGTGATGGCGTCAAGGGCGGCGAAGGGCTCGTCCATGAGGAGCAGCCGGCTGTCCTGGGCGAGGGCGCGGGCCAGGGCGACGCGCTGGCGCATACCGCCGGACAGCTCGTGCACCCGCTTGCCGTGGACGCCCTTCAGACGGACCAGTTCGAGCAGTTCCTCGGCCCGCTCGCGGCGACGGCCGCGGGGTACCCCGCGCAGGCGCAGGGCGAGTTCGATGTTCCGGCCGGCGGTCAGCCAGGGGAACAGGGCGTGTTCCTGGAACATCAGCGCGGGGCGGCCGTCGGTCGTGACCGACCCGGCGGTGGGGCGGTCGAGCCCGGCCACCAGGTTGAGCAGGGTGGACTTGCCGCAGCCCGAGGCGCCTAACAGGGTGATGAACTCGCCGGGGGCGATGTCGAGGCTGATGTCGTCCAGGACGAGCTGCTGCCCGGCGGGGCCGGGGAACGACTTCGAGACGTGCTCGATGCGCGCGGCCCACGCGGTGGCGCCGGTGTTCGCGGTGGCTGCGGCGGTCGTGGCGGCCTGGGCGAGCGGTGTGGTCATGGTCATGGTCGTCACCTCCTGTTCCGTGGTCGTCGTCCGAGGTCACCGAAGGACGCCGAGCCCGGCGTCGTCGACCGGCCTCCCGCCCCCGGCGGTGAGGACCTTGTTCAGCAGCGTGAGGTCGTAGATGCCCCGCAGGTCGGGCCGTTGGAGCAGGCCGGCGCGGACGGCGTGGTCGGCCTGCGCGGCGAGGGTGGCGGCCAGCGGGTCGTCGGTGATCTCCAGCGACGCCCAGGCCGGGGCCATGACCTCGGCGGGCAGCGCCTTGCCGGCGTCGCGCGCGATCTGCTCGTTCGCGGCGGCCTTGGCCTCCTCGGAGTGGGCCTTGATCCACCGGTTGGTCGCCACGGACGCCCGCAGCACGGCCTCGACGGCTTTCGGATGCTTCTTCAGGAACGTCTGCGACACGATGATGTGCGTGGTGGTGAACCGTCCGCCCGGCCACAGGGACGCCTCGTCGAGCAGCACCTTTCCGCCCTCGGCGACCAGTTTCGACGCGGTCGGCTCCGGCACCCAGGCACCGTCGACGGCGCCGGCCCGGAAGGCGTCCGGGGTGACCTTGTTGTCGCTGCGGACGACGGTGACGTCACCCTTGCCGGTCATCGGGTCGATGCTCCAGCCCTGTGTGGCGGCCCAGTGGAGGAAGGCGACGTCCTGGGTGTTGCCGAACTGCGGGGTGGCGATCCGCCTGCCCTCGACGTCGGCCGGAGTCCTGATCTTCCTCGGGTCGACGACCAGTCTCACGCCGCCGGAGGCCGAGCCGCCGATGATCCGCAGGCTGGTGCCGCCCGACTTCGCGTAGCCGTTGATCGCGGGGGAGGGGCCGATCCAGCCGATGTCGATCGAGCCCGCGTGCAGCGCCTCGATCTCGGAGGGGCCGGCGTCGAACACGGCGTACCGGGCGCGGGTGCCGCCCAGTTCCCTCTGGAGGAAGCCCTTGCGGTGGGCCACCAGTGCGGTGGCGTGGGTGACGTTGGCGAAGTAGCCGATGCGCACGGAGTCCAGACCGTCGGTCAGGGGCGCTCGCGGAACGGCCTGCGCCGCGCCCCGATCGGCGGCCCGGGAGCCGTAGCCGCAGCCGGCGAGCAGCAGCAGCGCGAGGGTGGCCAGGGCGGCGAGGGTGCGGCGCACAGGGGTGGTGGCGGACACGGCAGGTGTTCCTCTCGGTGGCCCGGCGGTCACGGCCGGCCGGGCGCGTCGGACATGTCGGCCGGGCCCCGGCCGGGAAGCGGTGGACCGGTGCGTCCCCGGACCTCGGTCACAGGTCCCACCCGTCGTCCGCGCTCTCGGTGCGGACCGGTTCGGGCGCGGTGGAGGAGGCGCCGACCATGCCGGCGGTGAGGGTGGTGCCGTCGGCGGGGTCGATGAGCAGAAAGGACCCGGTGCGCCGGGAGTCGGCGTAGGAGTCGACGGGCAGCGGTTCGGCGGTGCGGATCTTCACCCGGCCGATGTCGTTGGCGGCGAGCTGTCCGGGGTGCGGGTGCAGCGACAGGTCGTCCAGGGTGAGCCGGGAGGGGATGTCCTTCACGATGGCCTTGACGGTGCGGG
>NZ_JALLGL010000216.1 GCF_023072675.1 Streptomyces sp. XM83C | reverse complement strand
CACCCCCTCCCCGCCATCGGCGGCTCTCCCCCGCCACGGGCGCGCCATTCGGCGTCCGCCCCGTGGGTGGAGAGACACAGAGCCGCCCCACGCCAGGGACCCGAGCCCGGCCCGGGCCGGCCCGCACCCGCACACGCGCCCGCGCCCCGCACACGCACCCGCATACGCGGCGGACCGTAGCCGGCCTGGGTCGGCCGGTGGCGGGCCGCAGCCGCGTACGGCGGGAAGGGGACGTGTCGGGGGGTGCCCGCCCGCAGCGTGCGGCGAAAACGCAGGGCAAGGATCTGAGAGGCAGGGCGTCGCACCGAGGACGGACACCCCCCGGCGCGGCCCCGACCCCACCACCGGACAGCCGGCGCTACACCAGCCACGCACTCACACCAGGGGGCCGCCGCAGGCATCAGGGGCGCGGGGAACTGCGCGAACACCCCCCACCGGCCCGCAGGTGAACAACGAAGCCCCAGGCACACACAAAGGGGCGCGGGGAACTGCGCGACCAGCCCCCACCGGCCCGCAGGTGAAAACGATGGCCCCCGCCAAACGAAAGGGGCGCGGGGAACTGCGCGAACGCCCCCCACCGGCCCGCGGTGAACAACGAAACCGCACGCACCCCAAAAGGGGCGCGGGGAACTGCGCACAAGGGCGTCACCGGCACGCCGGTGAAAAGGGGCGCGGGGAACTGCGCAGGGCGGCGTCACCGGCACCCCCGTGGCAAAGGGGCCGCGGGGAACTGCGCGAGAGGGCGGGACACGCACCCCCGGTCGGAAGGGGTTCGTCGGAAACGACAACGCAACGATCCCGTTCCCGTCAGCTCCGTCATCTACGCGCGTAGGCGAAGCTCGGCTACCCTCGACCCCGTGAACGCATCTCTTCTTCCGGACGACATCCAGGGCGACCCGCACGCCGCCGCCGACGCCGCCGCCGCGCGCCTGCGCGAACTCACGGGCGCCGAGACCCACGACGTCGCCCTCGTGATGGGCTCCGGCTGGGCTCCGGCCGTGGACGCGCTCGGCACGCCCGAGGCCGAGTTCCAGGTCACCGAGCTGCCCGGCTTCCCGCCCCCGGCGGTCGAGGGCCACGGCGGCAAGATCCGCTCGTACCGCATCGGCGACAAGCGCGCCCTGGTCTTCCTGGGCCGTACGCACTACTACGAGGGCCGCGGCGTCGCCGCCGTCGCCCACGGCGTGCGCACCGCGGTCGCCGCCGGCTGCAAGACCGTCGTGCTCACCAACGGCTGCGGCGGCCTGCGCGAGGGCATGCGCCCCGGCCAGCCGGTGCTGATCAGCGACCACATCAACCTGACCGCCACCTCCCCCATCGTCGGCGCCAACTTCGTCGACCTGACCGACCTGTACTCGCCGCGGCTGCGCGCCCTGTGCAAGGAGATCGACCCCACGCTGGAGGAGGGCGTGTACGCCCAGTTCCCCGGCCCGCACTACGAGACCCCCGCCGAGATCCGCATGGCCCGCGTGATCGGCGCCGACCTGGTCGGCATGTCGACGGTGCTGGAGGCCATCGCCGCACGTGAGGCGGGCGCCGAGGTGCTCGGCATCTCCCTGGTCACCAACCTCGCCGCCGGTATGACGGGCGAGCCGCTGAACCACGAGGAGGTCCTCCAGGCCGGCCGTGACAGCGCCGCCCGGATGGGCTCCCTGCTGGCGCAGGTGCTCGGCCGCCTGTAGGGCACGCGCACGCACGACCACGACGAGGAGAGGCTGAACCGACCGTGCACGACGACGTCATCGCCCGGGCAGAGGCCTGGCTGGCCGAGGACCCCGACCCCGACACCCGCGCCGAGCTGGCCGCGCTGATCGGGGCCGGCGACATCGAGGAGCTGACCGCCCGTTTCGCCGGCACACTTCAGTTCGGCACCGCCGGGCTCCGCGGTGAGCTGGGCGCCGGGCCGATGCGGATGAACCGCGCGGTCGTCATCCGCGCGGCGGCGGGTCTCGCGGCGTATCTGAGGAAGAACGGCCAGGCCGGCGGCCTCGTCGTCATCGGCTACGACGCCCGCCACAAGTCCGCCGACTTCGCCCGGGACACGGCCGCCGTGATGACCGGCGCCGGGCTGCGCGCCGCCGTGCTGCCGCGCCCGCTGCCCACGCCCGTGCTCGCCTTCGCCATACGGCATCTCGGCGCCGTCGCGGGCGTGGAGGTCACCGCCAGCCACAACCCGCCCCGCGACAACGGCTACAAGGTGTACCTCGGCGACGGTTCGCAGATCGTGCCCCCCGCCGACGCGGACATCGCCGCGGAGATCGCCGCCGTCAAGGCCCTCGCGGACGTCCCCCGGCCGGACAGTGGCTGGGAGATCCTCGACGACGCCGTCCTCGACGCCTATCTGGCGCGCACCGACGCCGTCCTCGCCGACGGCTCCCCGCGCACCGCCCGCACGGTGTACACGGCGATGCACGGCGTCGGCAAGGACGTACTGCTCGCCGCGTTCGCCCGCGCCGGTTTCCCCGAGCCGGTCGTCGTCGCCGAGCAGGCCGACCCGGACCCGGAGTTCCCGACGGTCGCCTTCCCCAACCCGGAGGAGCCGGGCGCGATGGACCTTGCGTTCGCCCGGGCCCGCGAGGCCGACCCGGACCTGGTCATCGCCAACGACCCGGACGCCGACCGCTGCGCCGTCGCCGTGAAGGACGGCGGCGAGTGGCGGATGCTGCGCGGCGACGAGGTCGGCTCACTGCTCGCCGCCCACCTGGTGCGCCGGGGCGCGACCGGCACGTTCGCCGAGTCGATCGTCTCCTCCTCGCTGCTCGGTCGTATCGCCGAGAAGGCCGGGCTGCCGTACGAGGAGACCCTGACCGGCTTCAAGTGGATCGCCCGTGTCGAGGGCCTGCGGTACGGCTACGAGGAGGCCCTCGGCTACTGCGTCGACCCCGACGGTGTGCGCGACAAGGACGGCATCACCGCCGCCCTGCTGATCACGGAGCTGGCGTCGCAGCTGAAGGAGGAGGGCCGCACCCTTCTCGACCTGCTCGACGACCTCGCCGTGGAGCACGGCCTGCACGCCACCGATCAGCTTTCGGTGCGCGTGGAGGACCTGTCGGTCATCGCGGGTGCGATGCGCCGCCTGCGGGAGCAGCCGCCGACCGGGCTGGCCGGCCTGGCGATCGTGCGCTCCGAGGACCTCACGCAGGGCACGGACAAGCTGCCGCCCACCGACGGCCTGCGCTACACCCTGGACGGCGCCCGGGTCATCGTCCGCCCGAGCGGCACCGAGCCGAAGCTGAAGTGCTACCTGGAGGTCGTCGTGCCGGTCGCGTCCCACGCCGACCTGCCGGCGGCGCGGGCGAAGGCGACGGAGCTGCTGGACGCCGTGAAGCGCGATCTGGCGTCCGCCGCAGGCATCTGACCCGCGTACGGCTTCCTTTCGATGGGGCGTCCCTCACGGGGCGCCCCATCGGGTGATTTCGGGCCGACAGCGCTCCCCCGCTGCCGCCGAGGCGGCCCGGGCCGGGCAACGGTGTACCGGTACCGCCCGCCGAGCGCTGGAGGCCGCCGTGTCCCCGACCGCCCCCGACACCGCCCAGAGCGTGCACGTCCCGGCCGTCCGGCCCCGCACCGTCGCGCTCCCCCGAGCACGGACGGGCGTGCTTCGGGCGGCGCTGCGCCGGGCCGCCCCGGCCCTCGCCGCGTATCTCGCGGTGCGGCTGACCGGGCTGTGGGTGCTGGCGCTGTGGGCGCACCGGCAGCGCCACGGCGTGTGGCCGATCCTCGCCGACCAGTGGGACGCCCTCTGGTACCTCGGCATCGTCGAGCACGGCTACGCCCGCGACCTGGGCTCGGACTTCGACGCCAACAACCTCGCCTTCTTCCCGCTCTACCCGATGCTGGTGAGGGCGCTCGCCGCCGTCACCCCCGGCAGCGCCGCCTCGGCCGGCCTGGGCCTCGCGATCGTGGCGTCGCTGGTCGCGGCGTGGGGCGTGTTCGCCGTCGGGGACCGTCTGTACGACCGCCGCACCGGGGTGCTCCTCACCACGCTGTGGGCCGCGCTGCCGGTGGGCCTCGTGCAGTGGATGGGCTACACCGAGTCCCTGTTCACGGCGTGCACCGCCTGGGCGCTGTACGCGGTCCTGACCCGCCGGTGGCTGTGGGCGGCCGGCCTGGCGGTCGCCGCCGGCCTGACCCGCCCGACGGGCATCGCACTGGCGGCGGCGGTGACGGTGACGGCCCTGCTGTCGCTGCGCCGCGGCTTCTCCGCCCGCGCGCTGACGGCGGCTCTGCTGGCCCCGCTCGGCTGGTGCGGTTACGTCGGCTGGGTGGGCCTGCGGCTGCACCGCTGGGACGGCTATTTCGCCGTGCAGCGGATGTGGCACAACGAGTGGGACGGCGGGCTGCACACCCTGCGCCGGATGCGGAATCTGCTGATGTACGACTCGACGCCGGAGCTGTTCCTGGTGCTGGTGACGGCGACGCTGCTGGTGTCGGCGGTGCTGTACGCGCTGTCGGTGTGGGACCGGCAGCCGCTGCCGCTGCTGGTGTTCTCCGGGGTCATGCTGCTGATCGTGCTGGGCAGCGGCGGCGTGTACTTCCCCCGCGCCCGCTTCCTGCTGCCCGCCTTCCCGCTCCTTCTCCCCGTGGCCCGCCACCTGCTGCGCGCCTCACGCCGCTACCGGGTGCTGATGCTGGGGGCGGCGGTGACGGTGGGTGCGTACTTCAGCGCGTACATGGTGCTGGTGTGGCCCAGCGCGCCGTAGCCGCAGCTGTGACTTCAGGGGGCGGGGGCGGGTCTGCCGCAGGTCAGGCCACCGCCGACAGCACGGCCAGCAGCACCGCGCCCACCACGACCGGGGCGATGACCTCGTACGCCCAGCGCACGGTCACCTCGCCCTGCGAGGTCGCCGCCGGGCCGCGCGCGTCCAGCAGTTCCTTCAGCTCGTCCATGATCTTGTCGCCCTCGGCGCGCGCCGGGCCGTCCGGCTCGGCCTCGGGGCCGCCGGGCACACCCACCGGGCCCAGCCCGAACATGCCCCGGCTCTTGCCGTCGCCCCGCTTGGCGGCCTCCATGCGGGCCTGCTTGTTCGCGGCGCGCTTGCGGGCGCGCAGGGAGACCGGCACGGCCCACAGCTGGTATTTGGTGCCGGCCCTGTCGAACACCTCGTTGGTGTAGCCGGAGCGGAACATCTCGATCTGCCCCCACGGCAGGGTGATGACCCGCAGCGGGTTGCGGACGCGCAGCCGGTGGTCGTTGGCGAGGACGGCGGGACGCAGCGTGAAGGCGGTGACGGCGGGCACCAGGAGGATCAGCGCGGCCAGCGCCAGCCAGGGGGTCCTGCCGTGCCCCACGACGATCGCGTCGATGCCGAGCCAGGCGATGACGGCCAGCAGCAGGACACCGGCGGCGATGCCTGAGGGGGACCGGTAGACGCGGTCCGGGGACTCGGGGGCCTGCGGCGCGGAGGAGGACGGGCGCGGGGTGCTCATGTGGCCGATTGTGCCGTACGCCCGTGCGGGGCGACCGAGCGGCCGGTCGGGCACCCCGTCGTCTCCGCTCGTTTCCCGGCCCGGATCCGTGCTCGGGGTGTACAGCCGCTACGCGCGTAGATATGCTCGTCTGGTGACCATGCCCACGAATGCACATATCGCAGCCCACAGCCTCTCGGACGTCGCGGCGTCCGACAGCACGCTGCGCCGCTTCCTGCACGGGCTGCCCGGCGTCGACGCGGTCGGCCTGGAGGCGCGCGCCGCCGCGCTGGGCACCCGCTCCATCAAGACGACCGCCAAGGCGTACGCCATCGATCTGGCCATCTCGATGGTCGACCTGACGACGCTGGAAGGCGCGGACACCCCGGGCAAGGTCCGGGCGCTCGGCGCCAAGGCGGTCCGTCCCGACCCGACCGACCGCACCACGCCCTCCACCGCGGCGGTCTGCGTCTACCCCGACATGGTGGCCGTCGCCAAGGAGGCCGTCGCGGGCTCCGGAGTGAAGGTCGCCTCCGTCGCCACCGCGTTCCCGGCCGGCCGGGCCGCGCTGAGCGTGAAGCTCGCGGATGTGAGGGACGCGGTCGCGGCCGGCGCCGACGAGGTGGACATGGTCATCGACCGCGGGGCGTTCCTCGCGGGGAACTACATGAAGGTGTACGAGGAGATCGCCGCCGTGCGGGACGTCTGCGGCACGGACGCCCGCCTGAAGGTGATCTTCGAGACCGGCGAGCTGTCGACGTACGACAACATCCGCCGCGCGAGCTGGCTCGGCATGCTGGCCGGGGCGGACTTCATCAAGACCTCGACCGGCAAGGTCGCCGTGAACGCGACCCCGGCCAACACCCTGCTGATGCTGGAGGCGGTGCGGGACTTCCGTGCGCAGACCGGCATCCAGATCGGCGTGAAGCCGGCCGGCGGCATCCGCACCAGCAAGGACGCGATCAAGTTCCTCGTCCTGGTCAACGAGACCGTCGGCGAGGGCTGGCTGGACCCGTACTGGTTCCGCTTCGGCGCCTCCTCGCTTCTGAACGATCTGCTGATGCAGCGTCAGAAGCTGGCCACCGGCCGCTACTCCGGCCCCGACTACGTGACGGTGGACTGATCACCATGAGCAACGAGAAGCGGTCTTCCGCGTTCGAGTACGCACCGGCGCCCGAGTCCCGCTCGATCGTCGACATCGCCCCCTCCTACGGCCTGTTCATCGACGGCGAGTTCACGGAGGCGGCCGACGGCAAGGTCTTCAAGACGGTCAGCCCCAGCACGGAGGAGGTCCTCTCCGAGGTCGCCCAGGCGGGCGCCGAGGACGTGGACCGCGCGGTGAAGGCGGCCCGCAGGGCGTTCGAGAAGTGGTCCGCGCTGCCCGGCTCGGAGCGCGCCAAGTATCTGTTCCGCATCGCGCGGATCATCCAGGAGCGCAGCCGTGAGCTGGCCGTCCTGGAGACGCTGGACAACGGCAAGCCGATCAAGGAGGCGAGGGACGCCGACCTGCCCCTGGTGGCGGCGCACTTCTTCTACTACGCGGGCTGGGCCGACAAGCTGGACCACGCCGGTTTCGGGCCCGACCCGCGTCCGCTGGGCGTGGCCGGCCAGGTCATCCCGTGGAACTTCCCGCTGCTGATGCTGGCGTGGAA
This sequence comes from Streptomyces sp. XM83C, assembly GCF_023072675.1. Lineage (GTDB taxonomy): Bacteria > Actinomycetota > Actinomycetes > Streptomycetales > Streptomycetaceae > Streptomyces > Streptomyces thermocoprophilus. The sequence goes on along the minus strand of NZ_JALLGL010000216.1, from coordinate 3,522 downwards.
GATCGCCCCTGCGCTGGCGACGGGCAACACGGTCGTGCTGAAGCCGGCCGAGACGACGCCGCTGTCCGCGCTGTTCTTCGCGGACATCTGCCGTCAGGCGGGCCTGCCGAAGGGTGTCGTGAACATTCTTCCCGGGTACGGCGACACGGGCGCCGCGCTGGTGGCGCACCCGGACGTGGACAAGGTGGCGTTCACCGGTTCCACGGCCGTCGGCAAGGAGATCGCGCGTACGGTCGCGGGCACCCGCAAGAAGGTGACGCTGGAGCTGGGCGGCAAGGGCGCCAACATCGTCTTCGACGACGCCCCGATCGACCAGGCCGTCGAGGGCATCGTCAACGGCATCTTCTTCAACCAGGGGCAGGTGTGCTGCGCGGGCAGCCGGCTGCTGGTGCAGGAGTCGGTCCACGACGAGCTGCTGGAGTCGCTGAAGCGGCGTCTGTCGACGCTGCGGCTGGGTGACCCGCTGGACAAGAACACCGACATCGGCGCGATCAACTCCGAGGAGCAGCTCGCGCGGATCACCTCGCTGGTGGAGCGGGGCGAGGCGGAGGGCGCCGAGCGCTGGTCGGCGGCGTGCGAACTGCCGTCGTCGGGTTACTGGTTCGCGCCGACACTGTTCACGAACGTCACGCAGGCGCACACGGTGGCCCGCGACGAGATCTTCGGCCCGGTGCTGTCCGTCCTGACGTTCCGCACGCCGGACGAGGCGGTCGCCAAGGCCAACAACACGCCGTACGGCCTGTCGGCGGGCATCTGGACGGAGAAGGGCTCCCGCATCCTCGCCGTCGCGAACAGACTGCGGGCCGGTGTCGTCTGGTCCAACACGTTCAACAAGTTCGACCCGACCTCGCCGTTCGGCGGTTACAAGGAGTCGGGCTTCGGCCGCGAGGGCGGCCGCCACGGCCTGGAGGCGTACCTCGATGTCTGATCGGCTTTCCGTACTGAAGACCTACAAGCTGTACGTCGGCGGGAAGTTCCCGCGTTCCGAGAGCGGCCGGGTGTACGAGGTGACGGACCACAAGGGCAAGTGGCTGGCGAACGCCCCGCAGTCGTCCCGCAAGGACGCCCGTGACGCGGTGGTGGCCGCGCGCAAGGCGTTCGGCGCGTGGTCGGGCGCGACGGCGTACAACCGCGGCCAGGTCCTGTACCGCGTCGCGGAGATGCTGGAGGGCCGCAAGAGCCAGTTCGTGCACGAGGTCGCCGACGCGGAGGGCGTGTCGAAGTCGAAGGCGGCCGTCGTCGTGGAGGCCACGATCGACCGCTGGGTGTGGTACGCGGGCTGGACCGACAAGATCGCGCAGGTGATCGGCGGCGCCAACCCGGTCGCGGGCCCGTACTTCAACCTGTCCTCGCCCGAGCCGACGGGTGTGGTGGCCGTGCTGGCCCCGCAGGAGTCGTCGTTCCTGGGCCTGGTGTCGGTGCTCGCGCCGGTGATCGCCACCGGCAACACGGCGGTGGTCGTGGCGTCGGAGAAGTCGCCGCTGCCGGCCCTGTCCCTGGGTGAGGTACTGGCCACGTCGGACGTGCCCGGCGGAACGGTCAACATCCTCTCCGGCCGTACGGCGGAGATCGCGACCCCGCTCGCCGCGCACCAGGACGTCAACGCGATCGACCTGGCGGGCGCCGACGAGGCGCTGGCGAAGGAGCTGGAGATCGCGGCGGCCGACAACCTGAAGCGCGTCCTGCGTCCACAGCCTGTGGACGACTGGACGGCGACGCCGGGCCTCGACCGCATGACGGCGTTCCTGGAGACGAAGACGGTCTGGCACCCCACGGGCTCCCTGGGCGCCTCGGGCTCCTCCTACTGACCCGACCCCCGCACGCCACCCCCCACAAGCAGGGCCGCGACTCCTCTCCGTCCGGAGGAGCCGCGGCCCTTCTGCGCTGTCGCGCGGCACGGCATGACGCTGCCCGGACCGACCGCTCCTTCCGGGCTGTCGGCCTCGCTCGTGGAGCAGGGTCGACGGGCCGCGGTCGTGAAGGGGGCCGCGCACGGGCCGGGGCGCACTCGCGCCTGCCGCAAGGTCAGCCCAGCGGCCCGCCCTGCACGCCGCCCAGGAGGCCGGTGACCTGGCCGACTCCGGGGATCGCGCCGAGGGACTCCGCCTGGGCGACCGGGCCTGTCAGGGCCTGGGAGGAGAGGGGCTTGAAGTCGGCGAGCTGGGTGCCGACGCCGTTGTCCAGCGGGTCCACGCCCGTGCCGGCGAGCGGGTTGGGCTTGAGGCCGGCGACCGGGCCCGTGACATGACCGACCGTTCCCGTCAGTGCGGTCAGGCCGGCCTGCGGGTCGATCTTGCCGAGGGTCGTGGGGCGGGTGCGCATCACGTCGACCACCGGGTCGGTGTCGGCGGCGGAGGCGGTCGTCGCGCCCGCGCCGAGGGCTACGCCCGCCGTCGCGAGTGCGGCCAGCGCCCGCCGGGCGGCCGGTGTGTGGGGGGAGTCGTGTCGGGCCATCGCCAACGCCACCTCTGCTACTGGAACGGGCTACGAGACGTAATCGTATCGGCGCGCAGCGTAGTTGAGACGTGACACATGCATCAAAGTCGACCCGCGGGGTCGTTCGACGGGCGGGGGATGCCTCACACTGGTGTCCCGTGAGTTCCCATCCGCCCTTGTCCGCGCGCGTCGTGCTGCTCTGCGGCCCCTCCGGCTCCGGCAAGTCCCTTCTCTCCGCCCGGTCCGGCCTTCCCGTGCTCCGGCTCGACGACTTCTACAAAGAGGCCGACGACCCGACGCTCCCGCTGGTGGAGGGAACCTCCGACATCGACTGGGACCACCCCGACTCCTGGGACGCGGACGCCGCCGTCGGCGCGATCGTCGACCTGTGCCACGGTGGCCGTACCGATGTGCCGGTGTACGACATCTCGCTCAGCGCCCGCACCGGCGCCACGACCGTGGACATCGGCGAGGCGCCCGTGTTCATCGCGGAGGGCATCTTCGCCGCGGAGATCGTCGCCCGCTGCCGCGACCTGGGTGTTCTCGCCGACGCGCTGTGTCTGAGCCGCGGCGCGGTGACCACGTTCCGGCGGCGGTTCGTGCGGGATCTGAAGGAGGGCCGCAAGTCGGTGCCGTTCCTGCTGCGGCGCGGCTGGCGGCTGATGCGCGCCGAGCGTTCCATCGTGGCTCGGCAGACCGCGCTCGGCGCGTACGCCTGCGACCGGGACGAGGCGCTGGGGCGGCTGGCCTCGGCGGCGTGGGTGGGCAAGCGCGGGAGCCGTACGGCAGCCTGAGCGGCGTGAGCGGCACCGGTCCGGTACCTGGCGCCGGTCGGGCGTCCGGCGGCCGACACGGTGCTCTTGCCGGCGTACGGGCCGTGAACACGAAAGCGGGACTGGACGGACCCCCGGCCCTCCAGCCCCACTCTCTCTTCCCCCGTGGTCCCCCGTGATCCCCCGTGACCTCCGGTGTTCCGGGACGGTGTCCGGAGATCCCTTGTTCCTCCCCCTGCTCCCCCGAGATCACCTGGTCCCCCGTGGCCGGTGATCTCGGTGGCCCCCCGTTCCTTTCTTCACCCCCGTGAAT
>NZ_JALLGL010000215.1 GCF_023072675.1 Streptomyces sp. XM83C | reverse complement strand
GCCCCCGCTCCCCGGCCTCTCGACCCCCGCCCGGCACGCGGAACGGGGCACTCCGCGCGTCGGGCGGGCGGGTGACAGACTGAGCCCATGGAAGAGCGCGCATTCGACAGGTCGGGTCAGCATGCCTCCGTCGTCGGTCTGGGCACCTGGCAGCTCGGCGCCGACTGGGGAGACGTGGACGACAAGGAAGCCCTCCAGGTGCTGGAGGCGGCGGCGGAGTCGGGGGTGACCTTCTTCGACACGGCCGACGTCTACGGCGACGGCCGCAGCGAGCAGACCATCGCCACCTTCCTGCGCAGCAGGCCCGATCTGCATGTGCTGGTCGCCACCAAGATGGGCCGCCGCGTCGACCAGATCCCCGAGAACTACGTCCTGGACAACTTCCGCGCCTGGAACGACCGGTCCCGCCGCAACCTCGGCATCGACCGCATCGACCTGGTGCAGCTGCACTGCCCGCCCACCCCCGTCTACTCCTCCGACGAGGTGTACGACGCCCTCGACACCCTCGTCGAGGAGGAGCGCATCGCCGCGTACGGCGTCAGCGTGGAGACCTGCGCCGAGGCGCTCACCGCGATCGCCCGCCCGAACGTGGCGAGCGTGCAGATCATCCTCAACCCGTTCCGCATGAAGCCGCTGCGCGAGGTGCTGCCCGCCGCCCGCGAGGCCGGCGTCGGCATCATCGCCCGCGTCCCGCTCGCCTCCGGCCTGCTGTCCGGCAGGTACACCAAGGACACCGTCTTCGCCGCCGACGACCACCGCACCTACAACCGGCACGGCGAGGCCTTCGACGTCGGCGAGACCTTCTCCGGCGTCGACTGGACCACCGGCGTCGAGGCCGCCGCCGAGTTCGCGGCGCTCGCCCCGGAGGGGTACACGCCCGCCCAGCTCGCCCTGCGCTGGATCATCCAGCAGCCCGGCGTCACCAGCGTCATCCCCGGCGCCCGCAACCCCGAGCAGGCCCGCGCCAATGCCGCCGCCGCCCGGCTGCCCGCACTGGACGAGGCCACCCTGGACGCGATCCGGGAGCTGTACGAGCGGCGGATCAAGGACCAGGTCGAACACCGCTGGTGACACCCCGGGCGCGGGGTCCGGGCGCCGGGTCGCCGGAAGCGGGGCCGTCCGCGCCGGTGGTCCGCGACCGGCCCCGCCCCGGTGCCCGGTCCCCGGTGGGCGCGCTGCACTTCCCGCTCCCGTGCCGTCGCATTTCCACCCGGACGGGGAACTCGTGTACCCGTGCGACGGCATCGGGACGCGGGAGGACACGTGGCGACCAGGGAGCAGGCGAGAGGGGAACACAGACCCCTCAACCCGCGCAGCGGGCGCAACGAGAGCCAGGAGGAGCGCGCCGACCGCATGTGGGGCGAGCTGATCCAGGAGGTCCGCGTCGCCCAGACCGGCGTGCAGATCCTCTTCGGCTTCCTGCTGACGGTCGTGTTCACCCCGAGGTACACCGAGCTGGCCGACACCGACCAGACGATCTACATCGTCACCGTCGTGCTCGGCGCCTGCGCGACCGGCGCCCTCATCGGCCCCGTCTCCCTGCACCGGCTGGTCTCCGGCCGCCGGGTCAAGCCGCAGGCCGTGCGCTGGGCGTCCCGGCTGACCCTCGTCGGGCTCGTACTGCTGCTCGCCACCATGACGGCCTCGCTGCTGCTGATCCTGCGCGTGGCCACGCACGACGCGTACGTGCCGTACCTGGTGGCCGGTGTGGTCGCCTGGTACGGCACCTGCTGGTTCCTGCTGCCGCTGTGGACACGGCGCCGCTACACCTCCAGGTGACCCGCCCCGAGGGGCTCAGCCGAACGCGTCCCGCAGCGCCGGCAGCAGCGTCTTCTCCGACCAGTCGAGGAACGGCTCCTGCTCCTCGCCGCCGATCTGCACCAGCGCGACCTCGTCGAAACCGGCCTCCGCGTACGGGCGGACGGCCTCCACGAACGCCTCCGGGTCGTCCCCGCAGGGCACGGACGCGGCGACATCGTCCGGCGTCACGAACTGCGTCGCCTGCTCGAAGGAGTCCGGGTGCGGCAGCTCCGCGTTGACCTTCCAGCCGAGGCCGAACCACCGGAACTGGGCGTGTGCCCGCTTCACGGCGGCGTCCCGGTAGGGGTCGTGGCACACCGGCAGTTGCCCGACACGCGGCTTCCCCGCGCCGCCGTGCCGGTCGAACGCCTCCAGCAGGCCCGGCTTCGGCTCGGTCGCGATCACCAGGTCGGCGAGCTGCCCGGCCAGCCGGCACGACTGTTCCCCGGAGACGGCAATGCCGATCGGCGGCGCCTGTCCGGGCAGATCCCACAGCCGCGCCGACTCCACGTCGTAGTGCCGGCCGTGGCGGGTGACGTGCCCGCCGGCGAACAGCGCGCGGATGATCTCCACGGCCTCCCGCACCATCTCGTGCCGTACGTCCACCGGCGGCCAGCCGCCGCCCACGACGTGCTCGTTGAGGTTCTCGCCCGCGCCCAGGCCGAGCCGGAACCTGCCCTCGGACAGCAGTTGCAGCGTCGCCGCCTTCTGCGCGACGACCGCCGGGTGATATCGCAGGATCGGGCAGGTCACGTACGTCATCAGCGGGATGCGGGAGGTCGCCTGCGCGGCGGCGCCGAGCACGCTCCACGCGTACGGCGAGTGGCCCTGCGTGCGCAGCCACGGGACATAGTGGTCCGACGTCACGGAGAAGTCGAAGCCGGCCTCCTCCGCCCGTACCACGTGCCGGACCAGTTCGCGCGGGCCCGCCTGCTCGGTCATCATCGTGTATCCGATTCGCACCATGGGTGCCGGGTCCCCGGACGACCAGGATCGGAAACGGGCTCCCCGTGCCGGACCCGAGCGGTGGCCTGTGCCGGACCTGACCGGTGGCCGGTGCCGGACTCCGCCGGACTCCCGTGCGACGCGAGCGGTGGCCTGTGCCGGACCTGACCGGTGGCCGGTGCCGGACTCCGCCGGACTCCCGTGCGACGCGAGCGGTGGCCTGTGCCGCGACCTGACCGGTTGCCGGTGCCGCACTCCGCCGGACTCCCGTGCGGATGCCGGTGCGGGGACCGACCTGACCCCCGCTCCGGACTCGGCCGAAAACCCCTCGCCCCGCCCGCCTGCCGAGGGTGAGGATGGTGCCCATGACCCTGCGCCCCCTGCCCGAGAGCAGCCCCGCCGCCCAGGGTGTCGACGCCGCGGGCGTCCACGCCTTCCTCGACGCCCTGGAGGCCGCTCCCGGCATCGCACCGCACAGCGTCATGATCGTCCGCCATGACCGGCTCGTGGCCGCCGGCTGGTGGGCCCCCTACACTCCCGACCGCCCTCAGCTGCTGTACTCGATCAGCAAGAGCTTCACCGGCACCGCCGCCGGACTCGCCCGGGCGGAGGGACTGCTCGACCTCGACGCGCCGGTCGTGTCGTACTTCCCCGAGTTCGAGTCCGACATCACCGATCCGCGCAGCCGCGAGCTGCGGGTACGGCATGTGGCGTCCATGTCCGCCGGGCACACCGCCGAGGCCCTGGACCACGCCATGGAGCTCGACCCCGACGACCTCGTGCGGGGCTTCCTGCTGCTGCCGCCGGACCGCGACCCCGGCACCGTGTTCGCCTACAGCCAGCCCACCACCTTCACCCTCGCCGCGATCGTGCGGAAGGTCACCGGGCAGGGGCTCGTCGACTATCTGCGGCCCCGCCTGTTCGAACCGCTCGGCATCGAAGGTGCGAGCTGGCTGTGCGACCGCTCCGGCCGCGAACTCGGCTTCAGCGGACTGCACGCCACCACCGACGCCGTCGCCCGGCTCGGCCTGCTGTTTCTGCGGCGCGGCCGGTGGCAGGGGCGGCAGGTGCTGCCCGAGGAGTGGGTCGCCGAGGCGAGCCGCCCGCACATCGCCACCGCGCCCGGCAAGCCGGACGAGGAGCGCGGGGACTGGGACCTCGGCTACGGCCTGCAGTTCTGGATGTCCCGGCACGGCTACCGGGGCGACGGCGCCTTCGGCCAGTTCTGCCTGGTCCTGCCCGAGCAGGACGCCGTCGTCGCCGTCACCTCCGAGACCAGGGGCATGCAGGACGTCCTCGACGCGGTCTGGGAGCACCTGCTGCCCGCCTTCGGACCCGCGCCCCTGGCCGGGCGGGAGGAGGCCGACACCGCCCTGCGGGACAGGCTCGCGGCGCTCGCGCTGCCCGCCGCACCCGGCAAGCCCGCCCCGCCCGAGGACGCCGACGCCTGGGCCGGGACCGTGTTCACCCCGGGCGACGGGACCTGCCCCGACCTGCCCGGCCTGACCGGCGCGGAACTCTCCGACGGCCCGGACGGCTGGACGCTCACCCTCACCGAGGACGGACACCCGCTGCCCCTGCGTCTCGGCCCCGGCGACTGGACCGTCACCGAGGAGCCGCTGCCCGTCGCCGTCAGCGGCGGCTGGACCGATGCCGGGACACTCGGCCTCGACGTCGCCGTCCTGGAAACCCCGCACCGGCTGGAGGTCACCTGCTCGCTGGCCGGCCGCACCCTCTCCGCGCGCTGGCGCACCACCCCGCTGCACCCCGGCCCCCTGCGCACCCGCCGCGCCCCGCGGCCACCCGCACCGCCCGTGCCGGGGGCGGCGCCCGCGACGCCGGCGTGACCCCCGGGGGGCGGCGCCTGTGACGTCCGGTGCGGCGCCGTGACGTCCGCGTGACGCCCGGACCGGGGGGCGCGGCCGGCGGCGTCAGCGTGACGCGGCGCGGAACGTCCGCAGGAACACCTCCAGCGCCTGCCGGTTGCCCGCGTCGGACCAGCCGTCGGCCGGTGCGGTGAACCGCAGCGAGTAGCCGCGCCCGCCGCCGACGAGGAAGCCCCGCCCGAAGGTGCGCAGCCGGGCGCCGTCGTCGGTGACGACCCACTGCATGTCGGCGGCCTTGCGTCCCTGGTACGTCGTCGCGCTGATCTGCCCGATCCGCCGGTAGCCGTCCGCCGCGCGCAGCCCCGGCTCGACGTCGTCCCGCCACACCGCGACGGGGTCGGGGCCGACCCGCTCGCTGTAGGTGACGGCGAGCGTGCGGGGGTCGCCGTCGGCGCCGAGCACCACCCGGTACGCCAGATCCGACACCCGCGTGGTGCTCAACGGCCGCCAGCCGTCGGGCAGCGCCACCGAGAACCCCTCGGGCGAGCTGTACGTGCGGAAGCCCGCCGGCAGCGCCGTACCGGAGGGTGACGGCGAGGCCGACGGCGCGGGGGAGGCCGACGGTGGCGCCGGGGGCCGGGCGGACGCCGTGGCGGGCGGCCCGGACGGCGTGGTGGTGCGGGCCGCCGCGGCGGTGCCGCCGCCGCTGCCGCGGGTGACGGCGAGCACCGCGACGGCCACCGTGACGACCGCGAGTGTCGTGCCGAACGCCAGCAGCCGCCCGCGTCCCCCCGCGCCGCCGGCGGATACCGCGGCGTACGCCCGGCGCAGCCGCGGCTCGGGCGGCGCGGCGTCCGGCTCCTCGTGGAGCACCCGCGTCAGCGCCTCGTGCACGACCGGGCGGGTCAGCCGCTCACGGGAGTTCTTGCGGAGCAGCCCGTGCACGGTCCGGGCGAGCGGCCCGGCGCGCACGGGGCCGCGCAGCGGCAGCCGGTCCACGGCCTTCAGCGTGTCCTCGGGGCGCCCCCGGTCACGGAACGGCGGACGGCCCTCCACCATCGTGTACAGCATGGCGCCCAGCGCCCACAGGTCGGCCGCCGGGCCGATCCGCTCGTCCCGCGCCTGCTCCGGGGAGGCGTACGACGGTGCGGCGAGCCGGGGCGCGAGCGTGGCGCCCGCCAGCCCGAACCCGGTGACCAGCACCGGGCCGCGGTCCGGCACCAGCACCTGACCGGGGCTCAGTTCGCCGTGGGTGATGCCCTCGTCGTGCGCGGCGCGCAGCACCTGGAGGATCTCCAGGCCGATCCTGGCCGCCCGCACCGGGTTGAACGGCCCCTGCTCGCGGACGAGTTCGCCGAGCGGCGTGGCGTCGACCCAGTCGGTGACGGTCCACAGCCCGCCCTCCTGGACCGTCGCGTCGAGGACCGCCGGGACCCGGCCCGGGCAGAGGGCGCCCATGGTCTCCGCCATGCGCAGCACCCGCCCGGTGATCCGGCGCGCGTTCTCCTCGTCGTCGCCGTCCCCGGCCGGCAGCCCCGTCCACGTCAGCAGACGGGGCCGGCCGGCGTCGGCGTCCTCGCCGTACCAGCAGACACGGTTCGTCTCCCGGTGCACGATCTCCAGGGGCCGGTAGCGGCCGGCGATCGACTCGGGTGCTGGTACACGCGCATCGGCCATGGTCATTTCCTCGCTGAACCCCGGAACTTTTCCCATGGGTACGGCGGGTGTGACGGCCTGTGTTCAACGCGCGACAGGTAACCGCGAGTAACCGCGGGGTGGCGGGGCCGGATTCCGGCCGTCACAGCTCCCGGTCGGTCAAATAGCCCGGCAGCGAACGCAGTTCGGCCGCCGCCCCGGCGGCCGGCTCCAGCGCGTCCAGCTCGTCGACCGCCGCGACGACCAGCGTACGCGCCGCGGCCAGCGCCGCCCGGCGCCCGCCCGCCTGCCGGACCGCGGCAGCGGCCTCGGCGGCGTCGCCGCCCGCCTCCAGCAGGGCGGCCAGCCGGCGGGCCGCCGGGCCGGGGCCGTCCAGCGCGCACAGCACGGGGAACGTCTTCTTCCCCTCCCGCAGATCGCCGTGCACGGGCTTGCCGGTGACCGCCGGATCGCCCCAGATCCCGAGGACGTCGTCCACGATCTGGAACGCGACACCGAGCCTCCGCCCCACCCGGTCGAGACCCGAGGTCAACGCCTCGGGCGCGCCGCCCAGATGCGCCCCGAGCGCCAGGGCACAGCCCAGCAGGGCGCCGGTCTTGCGTTCGGCCATCGCCCGGTACTCGCCCGGCCGCACCCGCTGTGGGCCACGCCAGGGCCGGGACGCGAACAGCAGGTCGTCGGCCTGCCCGGTCACCAGGTCGCCCAGTGCGGCCGACAGCCGGCGGACCGCCGTGCCGCCGCCGGGGGCCGCGGCGAGCGTCTCGACGGCCAGCGCGAACAGCCCGTCCCCGGCCAGGACGGCGGGGCCCGTGCCGTACGCGCGCCACACCGCCGGACGGCACCGGCGGGTCGCGTCGCCGTCCATGATGTCGTCGTGCAGCAGCGAGAACGCGTGCACCAGCTCCACCGCCACCGCCGCGGGCACCCCCGTGGCCGCGGGCGCGCCGGCCGCCTCGGCGCCCAGCACGGCCAGCGCCTGCCGCACGCCCTTCCCGCCGGGCGCCTCGGCGGGCGCACCGCCCACCTCGCACCAGCCGAAGGCGTACGCCGCCATCTCCCCGACCCACGGATGCAGCCGCTCCACGGCCGCGCCCAGCGCCGGACGGACCAGCGTCCGGCAGCGTTCGAGGACCTCCACGGCGGTGGGCGGGTCCGTCACCCCGGCCGCGGTCGTCACGCCGCCTCCGCCGTCAGACCCAGCTCCTGCTCGGCCCGCGCGACCATCAGCCGCGCGTGCCGCAGGCCCATCCGCTCCAGGGTCCGCGCCAGGTCGGCGAGTTCGGCCGCCGTCTCGGCCCGGTCGCGGCCCAGCCGGGCGCGCGCCTTCACCAGACCGAGCCGTGCGAGCGCCTCCCCGCGCGGCTCGTCCATGCCGCGGAACGTGGCCAACGCCTGCTCGTACATTTTCGCGGCCTGGACGTGACGCCCCGCCCGGTACAGCACATTGCCGCGCATCTTCAGGTTGTAGGCGAGCGCGCTCACCAGGTTCATCTCCCGGCATGTGCGCTCCGCCTCCGACAGCAGCGCGAGCGCCCGCTCGGCGTCCGCGTCCCGCACCGACACGATGTCCGCCAGCCCGCGCAACGCCCAGGCGTGCCCGCGGCGGTCGTCCGCGCCCTCCGCGATCCGGGCCGCCTCCTCGAACAGCTCGTACGCCTTGTCCCAGGCGCCGGAGTTGCGGTGCATCTGCGCGATGCCCTCCAGCGCCCACACGGTGTGCCGTGCCTCTCCGCGCCGCCGCGCCTCGGCCAGCAACTGCTCGTGCAGCCGTCCCACGGCCTCGTAGTCGCCCTGGATGCGGCCGGTCTCCGCCAGCCCCGCCAGGGAGTAGCCGCGCACCACCACGTCACCGCCGCGCTCGCCGAGGTCGGCGGCGAGCGCCAGCAGCCGCCGGGCCAGGGCCAGCGCGCCCCGCTGCCGGGCGAGGGTGCCGCCGCTCCACAGCGCCCACGCCATCGCGGCCGTGTCGCCGGCGGTGCGCGCCGCGCGGTAGCTGGCCTTCCACGCCCGGTCCGCCTCCCTCACCTGGCCGAGGCGGCGGTGCGCCTCGGCGACGGCCAGCCCGGACCGGGCCGCCTCCGCGTGCCGTCCCGCACGTTCGGCGGCACGCAGCTCCTCGGTGCCCGCTGCCAGGACGTCCACCAGGGACGCGTTGACGGACAGGGTGGTGAGGGCGCCCTGGTACTCCGGGGCGAATGCCTTGCCGTACATCGATGCCTTTCGTCCGCGCATGCGGCGCATGGGTATACACGCCGCGTATACATGCCGTGTATAGCGGGGTGGAGAACTGCCCCGGCCCAGGGGGGAGGTGGGCCGGGGCATCACCTGCTGCCCGGCTAGACGCCGGCGCGGACGCGCGGGTTGCCTCGGGAGGCGCGGCAGATGCCGAACTCCCGTCCGGCAGCGGGGTTTCGGCCGCAGAACGGCCGGATGCCGACGCCCGCGCGGACCGGGCGCGGTGTGCTCACCGGACGCCCGTGCGGACCGGGCGGGGGTCCCCGATGTCCTCGGGCCGCTCCGCGCGTGCCGTGCCATGCGTCCGCCGGACGGTCCCTGCGCCGCAGAACGCGGACTCCAGGGTCCGCAGCATCGCCGTGTGGACACCGGCGCTGTTGGAGGCGGTGGCGACCGCGGCCAGGGCGCGCCGGCCGTCCCGGGAGGCGAACGCGTACGAGTAGTAGCCCTGCACCGCCCCGGTGTGGCCGTACACCGACACCCCGCAGGACAGGTCGCGGCGCCGCAGCCCCAGCCCGTACGCCTGCGCAGCCCCGCGAGATCCGGTGCCGGGTCGCGCGGCGCGGCCTGGGCCGGGGCGGCGAGCAGGGACAGCAGGGCCACGCCGAGCGCGGTGCCTCTGCGGAGGGTGGTGGTGAGCATTCCGACGCCTCTCCGTTCCTGTCGGGTCGTCAGGTCCCGCTGTGGGGTGACGGGTGGCGACAGTATTCCGGCGAGGTGGGTGAAATGTAGTGATGTGCGATCGGTTTCGGTGGTGGGCGTACCGCCGTGGGTCCTGCTCAGAAGTCGGGGCAGAGCTGGGTGTGGACCGCGTCCACGATCCGCGCGGCCTTGGCCCGGCCGAAGCCCTGCGGATGCCCGGGGGAGGTGAACCTCCGCTCGGCCTCGCTGATCTGACGGGCCGTGTCGCCGGGGAAGGCCCGGATCGTACGGCACTGCGCCCGGCCACGGTCCACGGCGCCGCTCTCGTCGTCGTGCACGATGTCCGGGTCGATCGCGGTCAGCGCCCGCACATACGCGGCCTCGCCCCGGGAGTCAGGGCGGGGCGGCAGCGCGGCCGTCGCCGGCGCGCCGGCCGGGCGACCCGGCTCCGAGGCCGCCGGACGACCCGTGCTCCCGGGGCCGGTCGTACCGGCCGCACCGGCCGAACGGGCGGTCCCTGCGGTTTCGGCGCCGGTGGGTTCCGCCGCGCCCGCCGTGCCGGAGCCGGCCGTCGTGGACGGCGGTGCGGCTGCCTTCGGCGACGCGGACGGCTCGTCGGTGCCGCAGGCGCTCAGCACGGCGGTGGCGAGGACGCAGGAGGCGAGCATCACTGCGGACGGGCGGAGGTTCACGGATCTCCCGGGGAGGGTCTCTGACGGTGTGACGACAGCGGAGATCCGTGAGCGTATGAGGTGCTTGTATGCCTGCGAGGCGGTTCGATCCTGAATACGGGGGCGCATGGGAGCACGCCCACGCGCCCGCCGCAAATACGCGCCCCGCTCACCCGGCCCACGCCTCCGGCGGATGCGGCAGCCCCCGGCTCACCTGACCCGCGCCCGGCGTCTCACCCCCGCGCAGCGGGCGGAGCCGGCAGCAGCCCCTCCCGGTAGGCGATCGCCACCGCCTCCGTGCGGCTCGCCGCGCCCAGCTTGGCGAGGATGTTGGACACGTGCACGCTCGCCGTCTTGCCGCTGATGAACAGCTCCTCGCCGATCTGCCGGTTGCTGCGGCCCAGCGCCAGCAGCCGCAGCACGTCCCGCTCCCGCGCCGTCAGCGGCGACGCCCGCCCGTCGTCGGCGCCGCCACCTGTCGCCGCGAGCCGTCCCCGCCGTACCAGCGCGTCGATCCGCTCCACCAGCGGCACCGCCCCCAGCCGCTCGGCGGTCTCCCGGGCCGCCCGGGCCACCTCCGCCGCCTCGGCGCGCCGCTCCTCGGCGAGCAGCGCCTCCGCCAGCCGCAGCCGGCACCGCGCCTGCTCGTACACCTCGCCGAAGCCGAACCCGGCCACCGCCTTCTCCCACGCGGCCACGTCCGGACCCGACGTCGCGCGCGTCCACTCCGCCTCGGCCCGCGCCAGCCACGCCTGGACAGTGAGGATGTACGTGAGCGTTCCCCGGCGGGGTCTGACCCAACGCCTGACTGACTCAGGGTCCTCAACGGGATCTGTCGACCCTGTCCGGGGGACGTTCGCCTGCATCCGTCGGGCCGGGGGA
>NZ_JALLGL010000214.1 GCF_023072675.1 Streptomyces sp. XM83C | reverse complement strand
GCCCCGGCCGGGCGCCCCGTCGGCGGTGCGGCCCTGCGGCCCCGGGGGGGCCGCCCGGGGCTCTTGTCCGCCGTGTCGGACTCGGCGCTCCGGGCCTGTGCGCGGGCGGCCCGCAGGGCTTCCCGGGCCCGGTCGGCGGGCCGGACGCCTGGCGGGGTGGGCGGCGCCGCGGTCCCCGTCGCCGACGACGGCGACCGTGTCTCCTCGTCCCTCCGCTCTGCCGTGACCGGAGCACCGGTGGCGGGCTCCGGGGACCCACCGGGAACGGGACCACCCCGAGTCGGCTCCGGGGACCCGCCAGGAACGGGACCACCCCGAGTCGGCTCCGGGTCTTCGTCACGCGGCTCGGTCCGCGTACCGCGTCTGGCCGCCACGGCCTCCCGGAGCGCCGCACGGGCGAGGTCGGCAGGCCTCTGATGTTCCGCCAGATCACTGTGCGTGTCCGCTGGTTCATCCGCCGCACGTCCGCTGTCGGCGCCGCCCGCCGTCACCGAACCGCCGCCGCCCGCGTCGGCAGGCCCGGAGGGCGCGTCCTCGGCCGTCTCCTGCCCCGTGACCCGTCCGGCCCGTGCCGCGCGCAGGGCGCGGCGGGCGGCCTGGGCGGGGCCGGGCTCCTTGTCCTCCATCACGCCTCCCTCCGCAACGAGACCAGGTCGGCCAGTTCACGGTCGGTCAGTTCGGTGAGGGCGGCTTCGCCGGAGCCGAGGACGGCGTCGGCGAGGGCACGCTTGGCCGTGAGCATCTCGGCGATACGGTCCTCGACGGTGCCCTCGGTGATGAGGCGGTGGACCTGGACAGGCTGGGTCTGCCCGATGCGGTAGGCGCGGTCGGTGGCCTGTTCCTCGACGGCCGGGTTCCACCAGCGGTCGAAGTGGACGACGTGCCCGGCGCGGGTGAGGTTCAGGCCGGTGCCTGCGGCCTTGAGGGAGAGCACCAGGACGGGGGTGGAGCCGTTCTGGAAGCGGTCCACCATGTTCTCGCGTTCCGGTACGGGTGTGCCGCCGTGCAGCAGGTCCACGGGGATCGCGCGGCCCGCGAGGTGCGCGGTGATCAGGCGGGCCATGCCGACGTACTGGGTGAACACCAGGGCGGAGCCGTCTTCGGCGAGGAGGGTGTCCAGCAGTTCGTCGAGCAGGGCGAGTTTGCCGGAGCGGGCGGCGAGCCGGTCGGGGCGGGCGCTGGCGTGATCCTCCTTCAGATACAGCGCGGGGTGGTCGCAGATCTGCTTGAGCGCGCCGAGCAGTTTCAGGACGAGGCCGCGTCGGGCGATGCCGTCGGCGGTCTCGATGACGGCCATGGATTCGCGTACGACGGCCTCGTACAGCGCGGCCTGTTCGCGGGTGAGCGGCACCGGGTGGTCGGTCTCCGTCTTGGGCGGCAGCTCGGGCACGATGCCCGGGTCGGACTTCCTCCGTCGCAGCAGGAAGGGCCGGACCAGGCGGGCGAGGCGCTCGGCGGCCTCGTCGTCCTCGCCGCTCTCCACCGCGCGGGCGTGCCGGGCGCGGAAGGACTTCAGCGGGCCGAGCAGTCCGGGGGTGGTCCAGTCGAGCAGCGCCCACAGTTCGGAGAGGTTGTTCTCGACGGGGGTGCCGGTGAGGGCGACGCGGGCCGGGGCGGGCAGGGTGCGCAGCGCCTTCGCGGTGGCGGAGTACGGGTTCTTCACGTGCTGCGCCTCGTCGGCGACGATCATGCCCCACTGCTGTGCGGCGAGGGCGGGGGCGGCGGAGCGCATGGTGCCGTAGGTGGTGAGGACGAAGCCGCCGTCGAGGCCGTCGAGGGTGCGGTCGGGGCCGTGGTAGCGGCGGACGGGCACGCCGGGGGCGAAGCGGGTGATCTCGCGCTGCCAGTTGCCGAGCAGGGAGGCCGGGCAGACGACGAGGGTGGGTTCGGGCCGGGCCCGCTTCAGGTGCAGGGCGATGAGGGTGACGGTCTTGCCGAGGCCCATGTCGTCGGCGAGGCAGCCGCCGAGGCCGAGGGAGGTCATCAGGTCCAGCCAGGCCAGTCCGCGCAGCTGGTAGTCGCGCAGGGTGGCGGCGAGGCCGGGCGGCGGGTCGGCGGGCCGCGGGCCCGCGGTGAGCCGGTCGCGGAGCGCGGCGAGGGTGCCGGCGGGGACGGCTTCGACGGTCTCGCCGTCGATCTCGGCGCTGCTGGTGAGGGCGACGGCGAGCGCGTCGACGGGGTCGAGGAGGCCGAGGTCGCGTTTGCGGGCCTTGCGGACGAGGGCGGGGTCGACGAGGACCCAGCGGTCGCGGAGCCGGACGACGGGCCGGTGGGCCTCGGCGAGGGTGTCCATCTCGGCCTCGGTCAGGGGGTCGCCGCCGAGGGCGAGCTGCCAGCGGAACTGCAGCAGCTCCTCGCTGTCGAAGAAGCCGGTGCCGTCGGTGGCGGAGCCCGGCGCGGGCCGTACGACGGCGGTGGCGGTGAGGTCCTGGGCGAGGTCGCGCGGCCAGTGCACGGCGACGCCGGCCGCGGCGAGGCGGGTGGCGGCGGTGCCGAGCAGGTCGCCCACTTCCTCCTCGGACAGGGCGAGCACATCGGGGGTGTCCTGTTCGGCGAGCCGGCCGAGCGGCGGCCATACGCGGGCGGCGCGCCGTACGGCGAGGGCGGTGTCCACGCGGGCGCGTGGCCCGAACGAGGAGTCCGCCTCGCCCGCCCACAGGGCGGCGGCGTCCGCGATCAGGGTGGGGTCGGCGAGGCTGTGGACCTGGACGATCGCAGCGCCCGCCCGGCGCGCGCCGGCCCCTTCGGTGTCGTCGCCGGTACGGTCGAAGAGGTCGTGTGCGGACAGGTCGAGGCGCAGCGAGATGCGGACGCCCGCGTCCATGCCGGCGGCGACCTCCGCCGCCCAGTCCCGCGCGCGGTGCAGGCGCTGCGGCTCGCGGGCGGCGAACGGCCGGCCGAAGGCGTGGGGTGCGGCCGGGGTGCGGGGCAGGGTGTCGGCGACGGCGTCCAGGAAGGTGCGCATCAGCGCGTCGGGGGCGGGCAGGGTGAGCGGGCCCGGGCCGGGCAGCGGCACGGCGTGTCCCTCGTACGGCAGCGCGGCGGCGACGGCCCGCAGATGGGCGATGTCCTCGGGGTCGAGGGGTCCGGCCCGCCAGGCGTCGTGCCCGGTCGGGGTGAGGCCGGGCAGGAGGCGTCCGCGGGCGGCGAGCCGCAGGGCGTGCTGTGCGGCGGCGCCCCAGCAGGCGGTGGCGGGGTGCGCGGCGGGCGCGTGCCGGGCGTGCACGAGGAGCGGCAGGGCGGCGGCGAGGGGCAGGGTGAGCGCGGGGACGGTGCGGCGGCGGACGGAGGTGCCGTGGCGTCGTACGACGGTCAGCTCGGTGCGGTCGGCTCCGGGCGCGTCGGCGAGCGGCCGGTCGTCGGGGTCCCAGAAGGCGACACGGCCGTCGCGGGGCAGCGGTGCCGGCAGGAAGACGGCGGCGAGCCGCACGGGCACGCCGGGCGGCGCGACGGTGTCGCTCACGCGTGTGCTCATCTCCCCTCCCGACACTTCGTCCACGAGTCGCCGTCCTGGCGGATCGGCCGTCTTCGACTCTACGGGCGGGGTCTGACAATCGGCCGCGCCCCGAGCGCCCGGACCGGTCGTGCGGAGGGCCGTGCAACGCCTGCGACCTGCAAAGTCGTACCCGTGTGTCCACCGTTCGGGGGATACGGGACGGAGCACGGCGGCCGGCCGCTGCGGCCGGCGGACCGGTCCCGGAGGTGCCCCACTCGTCGGCGTCCGGGGCCGTCGGCGCGACGGACGTCCGCGGACCGGGGTCGCGTCGGCTAAGGCACCGTGCGGGCGACCACGTACACCATCGGGTGGTCCGGGTCTGCCAGGTCGACGACGAGGTCGTGGGTCGGGGCGGGGTTCTTCTGTTCGTGGACGAGGCCGTACCAGGGGCCGGGGCCGGTGAAGGTCCAGCCGGTGACGTTGCGGTCGCGGTCGCTGATGGTGATGTCGCCGGGGCGCAGGGCCGAGCGGTCGGTGTCCATCGACTTCAGGAAGCGGTCGAAGTCGGCCGCCGAGGTCTGGAACTGGACGTAGAGGCGGCTGGTCTTCCAGTTGTTCGTCTCGTAGTGGGCGACCTTGGTGGCGGTCTCGGGGACGGGGACCTGGTAGAGGCGGCGTTGGAGGCCGGAGGGGCGGCCGGCGGTGAGGCCGGTCGCCGAGTACTTCTCCTCCTTGTCCTTGCCGGCGTCGCGGCTCTGGTTGGCGGAGATCACCAGATAGCCGGCGGGCACGCCGATCAGCAGGACGATGATGAGGAGGGTGAGGGCGCGGCGGCGGATCACATGGCCGCGGTCCTCCTCTGGTCGCTGTGGTTCGTCCGGTGGTGCGGCCTGGTGGGGCAGGGACGCGGTCATGCGGTGTCCCGGGCCGTACGGCGGGACTGGATGTAGCGCTCGTACTTCTCGTAGCGCTCGACGCGGCGCCGCTTGGCGCGGCGGAAGCGGCGGGCGACCAGGCGGGCCAGGTCGGCGGCTCCGACCATGCCGGCCTCGGGGCCGAGCTGGGCGCGGACGATGCGGGCCTCGGGGCGGTAGCCGCGGCCGGTGAGCTGGCGTTTGAACGCGTCGCGGGCGGGGCCGATGAGCAGGTCGTCGGCGGCGGAGACACCTCCGCCGATGACGAAGCAGGACGGGTCGAGGGCGGCGGCGAGGTTGGCGATGCCGACGCCGAGCCACTGGCCGATGTCCTGGAGCAGTTCGACGCACATCGC
This sequence comes from Streptomyces sp. XM83C, assembly GCF_023072675.1. Taxonomy (GTDB): domain Bacteria; phylum Actinomycetota; class Actinomycetes; order Streptomycetales; family Streptomycetaceae; genus Streptomyces; species Streptomyces thermocoprophilus. The sequence goes on along the minus strand of NZ_JALLGL010000214.1, from coordinate 5,980 downwards.
GTCGCCCTCACGGGCCAGCTCGGTGATCATCGGGCCGGTGATGTCGCCGATCTGGCCCTTGACGTGCTCGATGATGCCGTACGCCACCGGGGAGTCGGCGGCGGCCAGCTCCCGGGCCTCGCGCACCAGGGCGTTGCCGGAGCTGTACTGCTCCCAGCAGCCGCGGTTGCCGCAGGGGCAGCGGTGTCCGCCGGGCACGACCTGCATATGGCCGAACTCGCCGGCGACGCCGTACTTGCCGCGTTTGACCTGGCCGTCCTCCAGGATGGCGCCGCCGATGCCGGTGCCGAGGGTGATCATGACGAGGTGGTCCTCGCCGCGTCCGGCGCCGAAGCGCCACTCGGCCCAGGCCGCGGTGTTGGCGTCGTTGTCCACGAGGACCGGCACGGACAGGCGGCCGGCGAGGCGGTCGCGCAGCGGCTCGTTGCGCCAGGACAGGTGGGGGGCGAACAGGACGCGGTTGCGGTCGGCGTCGACCCAGCCGGCCGCGCCGATGCCGACCGCGTGCACATCGTGCCGGTCGGACAGGTCGAGCACCAGCTCGACGATGGTGTCCTCGACGACCTTGGGGCTCTTGGACTTGTCCGGGGTCTCCGTGCGGAGCTTCTCCAGGATGTTGCCGTCGGCGTCCACGACGCCGGCCATCACCTTGGTGCCGCCGATGTCGATGCCGACGGTCGGCACGCGGGGGGCGGTCAGGTGCGACCGGCGTTCCCTCGTGCCCACGGTGCGGAGCGCCGGGGCGCGGCGGGAGCCGATGGGGGCCGTGAAATTGCCGTAGGTGCTCATCGTCGCCGATTCTGCCTCACGGGTGGCTTCGGCGACGAACGCAGGAGCGAGCGGGCCGGCGGCCCGCGCGGCGGGTGCGCTGCCACGGGCGGGGCGCGCCGGTCCCGAGGTGGCGTTCAGGCGCGTCGCAGTTCGTGGCGGAGGGCGTCGAGGTCGCTGCCGCCCGCCATCTGCCGGGTCAGCTCCTCCAGGGTGATCTCGTCGCGGTTGTGGCTGCCGGCCATGGTGCCGCGCCGGAGGAGGACGAAGCGGTCGCCGACGAGGTGGGCGTGGTGCGGGTTGTGGGTGATCAGGACGACACCGAGACCCTCGTCCCGGGCGGCGGCGACGTATTTCAGGACCACGCCGGACTGTTTCACGCCGAGCGCAGCCGTGGGCTCGTCGAGGACGAGGACCTTGGCGCCGAAGTGGACCGCGCGGGCGATGGCGACGCACTGGCGTTCGCCGCCGGAGAGGGTGCCGATGGGCTGGTCGACATCGCGCAGGTCGATGCCCATGCGGGCCAGCGCCTCCCGGGTGGTGCGGCGCATCAGGTCGACGTCCAGGCGTTTGAACGGGCCGGCGCCCTTGCGGGGCTCGGAGCCGAGGAAGAAGTTCCGCCAGACGGGCATCAGCGGGACGACCGCCAGATCCTGATGGACGGTGGCGATGCCGCGGTCGAGGGCGTCCCGCGGGCCGGCGAGACGGGTCTCCTCGCCGTCGATACGGAGGACGCCCTCGTCATGCTGATGCAGACCGGCAACGATCTTGATCAATGTTGATTTGCCGGCGCCGTTGTCGCCGAGGACGCAGGTGATCTCCCCCGCGTGCACCTGGAGGGAGACGCCCTCCAGGGCGCGCACGTTGCCGTAGCGCTTGCCTGCGCCGGTCAGCTCGATCAGGGGGGTGCGCTGTGCCGTCCGGGTCATGTCGTGGCCTCCGCACGCTTGCGGACCCAGGTGTTCAGCAGGGTCGCGAGGAGGAGCATCGCTCCGAGGAAGAACTTGAACCAGTCGGGGTTCCACTCGGCGAAGACGATGCCCTTGCTGGTCATGCCGAAGATCAGCGCCCCGACCGCGGAACCGACGGCGCTGCCGTGGCCGCCGGTGATCAGGCAGCCGCCGATGACGGCCGCGATGATGTAGATCAATTCGTTGCCGACGCCCTCGCCGGACTGGACGACGTCATAGCTGAAGAGCAAGTGTTGACCGGAGATCCAGGCGCCGAAGGCCACGCCCGTGTAGAGGCCGATCCTGGTGGCGTCGACGGGGACACCGACCGCGCGGGCGGCGTCCTGGTTGCCGCCGACAGCGAAGATCCAGTTGCCGGTGCGGGTGCGCAGCAGAATCCAGGAGGCGAGCGCGACGAGGCCGATCCACCACAGGACGGTGACCTTGACGGCGACACCGCCGATGGTCAATGTCGACGCGAAGACGTCGTGAGCCGTCGGGAAGCCCTCCATGTCGGCGATGGTCTTGGTGGACACCGTGCCGTCGATCAACTTGGTGAACCCGAGGTTCATGCCGGTCAACATCAGGAACGTGCCGAGCGTGACGATGAAGCTGGGCAGCCGGGTGCGTGTGAGCACGAAGCCGTTGAAGGCGCCGATCGCGAGCGTGGCGAGCAGGGAGACACCGACGCCGACCCAGACGTTCGCCGTCATCTGGTAGCTGAACATCGACGAGATCAGCGCGGAGGACGTGACCAGCACGCCGGCCGACAGGTCGAACTCGCCGCCGATCATCAGCAGGGCCACGGGGACGGCCATGATGCCGATCGTCGAGGACGCGTACAGAACGGTGCTCAGGCTGGAGGTGCGCAGGAAGCTGTCGGCGACGAACGCGAAGAAGGCGAAGACGGCGAGCGCCCCGACGACCGAACCCAGCTCGGGCCGGGCGAGCAGGCGGCGCAGCGAGGACGTTTCGAGCAGCCGTTCGTCAGCGGTGTCGGTGAGGGCGCTCATCGGGTGCCTCGCCGCGTGTACGCGAGCAGGGAGGCCGCCTGCTTCTTGTCCACGATCTGCGGGCCGGTGAGGACGGGGCGTCCGCCGCCGAGGGTGTCGTCGTTGTACCGGTACAGCCACAGCAGGTCGACGGCCTCGTAGCCCTGGAGGAAGGGCTGCTGGTCCACGGCGAAGCCGAGGATGCCGTCCCGCAGACCGGTGGCGACCTTGGCGTTGAGGTCGAAGGTGTCGATCTCGGCCTTGCTGCCGGCGCTCTCGCGTGCCTTGACGGCGGTGTCGGCGTAGGGCGCGCCGAGGGTGACGACGGCGTCGACGGAGCGGTCGGACTGGAGTTTCGCCTCGATGCCGGACTGCACGTCGGGCATGTTGGTGCCGTTGACGTAGAGGCGCTGGAGGGTGCCGCGGAAGGTCTTGGCGACGCCGTCGCAGCGCTGTTCGTGGCCGACGTTGCCCTGCTCGTGCAGGACGCACAGGGCGTTCTTCCGGCCGCGCTCGTTCAGCTCCTCGCCGACGGCCTCGCCGGCGACGGTCTCGTCCTGGCCTATGTGGGCGAGCGCGCCGAACTCCTTCGACCGGGCGGAGCCGGAGTTCACGGTGATCACCGGGATGCCGGCTTTCACGGCTCGGGCGACGGAGTCCTTCAGCGCGTCGGGCTTGGCGAGGCTGACGATGATGCCGTCGACCTTCTTGTCGACGGCCGCGTCGACGAGCTGGGCCTGCTGCTGGGCCTCGTCGTCGTGCGAGTACAGGAAGTCGATGTTGTCCTTGCGGGCGGCTTCCTCGGCCCCCTCCTGGACGATGTCCCAGAAGGTGTCGCCGTCACCGGAGTGGGTGATCATCGCGAACGTCCAGCGGGGTGTGCTGACCGCCGCGCGGCCCTGTGCAGCGGCCTTTCGGGCGTCCTCGGCGCGTTTGCCGCCGGTGCTGCTGCACGCCGTCAGGGACACGCACAGTGCCCCCGCCAACGCGATCCCTGCCCAGGTCCGAAACCGTGCCACGAGGCCGTGCCCTTCTTGCTGTGCTGTGGTGCGAGTGCTGCGGGTCGGGCGCCGGAAATCCCGTTGGTCCCGGCAGACCCAAACGCCCCAGTATCGAACACAGGGCACATCCGTTCCGTCACCGGGGTAGCGGTCGGTCACATTGTCCGGACAATACGACGAGCGCACGGCGGTGGCCGCGGGGCCCTTCCGACGCGCCCCGCGCATGACCCTCGGCGGCGCCCGCGTACGGCCCTCGCAGGGCCCATCGGGCGGCCGCCCGGCCGCGGATCGGGGTCGCGTGACGCGGCTGCGCGGGCCGTGCGGCGCGGTTCAGGGCCGTGCGGCGCGGCTCAGGGCCGTACGAGGAGCTGGAACTCGAAGGCGTATCGGCTCGGGCGGTAGAGGTGGTCACCGAACTCCACCGTGCGGCCGGTGTCGTCGAAGGTGGTGCGCTGCATGGTGAGCAGCGGGGCGCCCTCGCTCTCGGTGAGCCGCTCGGCCTCGGCGGCCGTGGCGGCGCGGGCGCCGATCGACTGCCGGGCGCTGTGCAGGGTGATCCCGGCGGCCCGCATCAGCCGGTAGAGGCCGGTGGCCTCCAGCTGGTCGGTGTGCAGATCGAGCAGGCCGGGTGGCAGATGGTTGCAGAGGTACGCCATCGGCTCGCCGTGGGCGAGGCGCAGCCGCTCCACGCGGTGCACGTCGCTGCCCTCGGGCAGGCCGAGCGCGGCGGCCACCTCGGCGGAAGCGGGCACGAGGGTGTTGACCAGTACCTGGGTGGCGGGGCGCTGTCCGGCCGCCTCCAGGTCGTCGTAGAGGCTGCTCAGCTCCAGCGGGCGTTTGACCTGGCTGTGCACGACCTGGGTGCCGACGCCGCGGCGGCGCACGAGCAGTCCCTTGTCCACCAGGGACTGGATCGCCTGCCGGACGGTCGGCCTGGACAGTCCGAGCCGGGCGGCCAGCTCGATCTCGTTGCCGAGGAGGCTGCCGGGGGTGAGCGTTCCGTGCTCGATCGCTGCTTCCAGCTGCTGGGACAGCTGGAAGTACAGCGGCACCGGAGAACTCCGGTCCACGCGGAGCTCCAGCTGCACGGTCGGGTCCACTTCTGGTTTCGGCACGGGCCGAGCGTAGCTCCGCGCGCTGTTGACGGGAAGTTGTGTAGTCAGATTGTCCGGACATTCGCATTGACAGACGCGGGTTCGGACCCCACCTTGTTCCCATGCGCATCGGGGTCATCGGTACGGGTCGGCTCGGCACCATCCACGCGAGAACGCTCAGCCGTCATCGCGAGGTCGGCTCCTTGATCCTCACGGACGCGGAGCCCGCACGAGCCCAGGAACTGGCGCTGCGCCTCGGGGAGACGGCGGCGCCCGGAGTGGACGAGATCTTCAAGTGGGGCGTGGACGCCGTGGTCATCACGACGGCGACACAGGCACACGCCGATCTGATCGGCCGGGCGGCCCGTTCGGGGCTGCCGGTGTTCTGCGAGAAGCCGATCGCTCTGGACCTGCCGGGCACGCTGGAGGCGATCGCCGAGGTGGAGGCGGCCGGGACGGTTCTGCAGATGGGGTTCCAGCGCCGCTTCGACGCCGGCTACTCGGGCGCCCGTGACGCGGTGCTCTCGGGCCGGCTGGGGCGGCTGCACACCGTACGGGCGATCACCTCCGACCAGACGCCGCCGCCCGCCGAGTGGCTGCGCGCGTCGGGCGGGCTGTACCGGGACGCGCTGATCCATGACTTCGACGCGCTGCGGTGGGTGACCGGACGTGAGGTGGTGGACGTGTACGCGGCGGGTTCGGACGCCGGGCCGCCCATGTTCCGCGAGGCCGGGGACGTGGACACGGCCGCGGTGCTGCTCACCCTCGACGACGGCACGCTGGCCACCGCGACGGCGACCCGGCTGAACGGGGCGGGTTACGACGTGCGCATGGAGCTGGCCGGGGAGCGGGACCAGATCGTGGTGGGCCTGGACGACCGCACCCCGATCGCCTCCACCGAGCCGACGGGGCCTCCGGCGGCGGACAAGCCGTGGCCGGGGTTCCTGGAGCGGTTCGCGCCCGCGTACGAGGCCGAGCTGGCGGCGTTCGTGGAGGTGATCCACGGCGAGCGGCCCAACCCGTGCGACGGCCGGGAGGCGCTTCAGGCGCTGCGCATCGCCGAGGCCTGCGAGGTGTCCCGGCGGGAACGCAGACCGGTGCGGCTCGCGGAGATCCCGGGCGGGCCGGGGGCGGGGACGCTCTGACGGAGGCCGGGCGGGGCGGACCCCTCGGGG
>NZ_JALLGL010000213.1 GCF_023072675.1 Streptomyces sp. XM83C | reverse complement strand
ACCCGACGCCCCCGACGCCCTGGCCGCCGCCGCGCTGGGGGCCGGGGCGCGCTCGCTCCCGGCGGTCCCGGTCGCGTCCGCCGCGCCGGGCGGCGTCCCCGGCGCCGGGTGCCCGTGGACGACCAGCGTGCGGCCGGTCCCCAGCAGCGGCGCCACCTCCTGCGGTGTGGCGCCCAGCAGCAGCCGTACCAGCGCGGCGGTGCGTGCCGCGTTCGTGCCGGTGCGCTGCTCCCCGGTGAGGAGGGTCAGCAGGACCGCCGCGACCGAGGCGACGGAGTGGGCGCCCCGGTCGCGCTGCGGCGCGGCGACGCCGAGCACCATCCCCGCCCGCGGGCCCAGTGTGTACGCGGCGAGGTGGACGCCGGCGGCGGTGTCGGTGGCGGTGGCCGAGGAGCGCCGGGTGACCGTGGCGGCCAGCCCGTCCAGCGCCCGCTCCGCCTGCGGCGGCTGCCCGGCGCCCGCCTCGGCGACCCGCGTGCCGTCGGGGCCGTACAGCACCGCCCGGCCGGCCAGCCGCTGCGCGAGCCGGCGCAGCACCGACGGCACGGGGTCGGGCCGGGCGGCGGCTGCGGCCAGGCTCTGCTGGGCCTCCGTGACCCGGCGCAGTTCGGCGGTGCGGGCCTGCGCCATCAGCTGCCACACGGCTCGGGCCACGCCGGAGAACGTGGTGCGCGGCGGCACCTCCAGCAGCGGAAGGCCGTGCGTCTCGCACGCCTCGATCAGCGCGCGCGGCACGGTGTCGTGCACGGGCGCGAGGCCGAAGCCGAGCGCGGTGCCGCCGGCGGCGACGAGCCGGGAGACGTAGTCGTCGAAGTACGTACCGGAGCCCGCCGCGTCCGGGATGTGCACACCGGCGCTCAGCAGCAGCTCGCCGCCGAGGAGATACGGGTACGGGTCGGCCATCTCCGAGGTGTGCACCCAGTGCACGGTGACCCCGGCGGCGTCCGGCCCGGCGATCTGCCGCAGGGCGAGGTCCTCCCGCGCGAGGAGCGCCGTGAGCGGCACGGGAGGCGTGGGCGGGACGAGCCGGTCCGGCATGATGTGCGTTTCCTTCACTCAGGGCCTGCCGAGTGGAGGAAACGTACACTTCGCTCGCGCTTCCCGGCCACCTAGGGTGCGGAGCGGCACCGTGTCCCCCCCGGCCGGCCGCCGCGCCCGGCCCGGCCGTCCCGGTCGGCCAGTAGAGTCGTACGACAAGCAGTACATACGCGATGAAGCGTGAGAAAGAAGGCATCCGGACCATGAGCAGCAACGAGACGCCCCGCGGCCCCGTCGACTCGTCCCGCGTCCCGCGGTACGCCGGCCCCGCGACCTTCGCCCGGCTGCCCCGGCTCGACGAGGTCGGCCGCGCCGACGTCGCCGTCGTGGGCGTGCCGTTCGACTCGGGCGTCTCCTACCGGCCGGGCGCCCGCTTCGGCGGCAACGCCATCCGTGAGGCGTCCCGGCTGCTGCGCCCCTACAACCCCGCGCAGGACGCCTCCCCGTTCGCTCTCGCGCAGGTCGCCGACGGCGGCGACATCGCCGTGAACCCGTTCGACATCCACGAGGCCGTGGAGACCGTCGAGGCCGCCGCCGACGAGCTGCTCGGCACCGGCGCCCGGCTGATGACCCTCGGCGGCGACCACACCATCGCGCTGCCGCTGCTGCGCTCGGTCGCGAAGAAGCACGGCCCGGTCGCCCTGCTCCACTTCGACGCCCACCTGGACACCTGGGACACCTACTTCGGCGCCGAGTACACCCACGGCACCCCGTTCCGCCGGGCCGTCGAGGAGGGCATCCTCGACACCTCCGCCCTCTCCCACGTCGGCACCCGCGGGCCGCTCTACGGCAAGCAGGACCTCACCGACGACGAGAAGATGGGCTTCGGCATCGTCACCTCCGCCGACGTCTACCGGCGCGGCGCCGACGAGATCGCCGACCAGCTCCGGCAGCGCATCGGCGACCGCCCGCTGTACATCTCCATCGACATCGACTGCCTGGACCCGGCCCACGCGCCCGGTACCGGCACGCCCGAGGCGGGCGGCATGACCTCCCGCGAGCTGCTGGAGATCCTGCGCGGCCTCGCCTCCTGCAACCTGGTCTCCGCAGACGTCGTCGAGGTGGCGCCCGCCTACGACCACGCCGAGATCACCTCGGTGGCCGCCTCCCACACCGCGTACGAACTGACCACCATCATGAGCCGCCAGATCGCCGCGGCCCGCGAGGAGAACGAGGGCAAGTGACCCACGACCACGACCTGGTGCTCCGCCCGACGGCCGCCCAGACGGAGGCCGCGCTGAACCCGCCTCCCGGCCGCAACGGCGGAGACCTGGTCGTGGAGACCCTGGCCGGGCTGGGCGCGACGACCGTCTTCGGCCTGCCCGGCCAGCACGCCCTCGGCGTGTTCGACGCGCTGCGCCGCTCCCCGCTGCGGTACGTCGGCCTGCGCGTGGAGAACAACGCAGGGTTCGCGGCGGACGCGTACGGCCGCGTCACCGGCGAGGCGGCGCCGCTGCTGCTGTCGACGGGGCCGGGAGCGCTCACCTCCCTGGCCGCGATGCAGGAGGCGGCGTCGGCGTCGGCGCCCGTCCTCGCGATCTGCGGTCAGGTCCCGGTGGCCGGGCTGGGCGGCGGACGCAAGGGCTATCTGCACGAACTGCCCGACCAGCAGGCCTCGTTCCGCGGCATCGTGAAGTCCGTGCACACCGTGCGCGCCCAGTCCCAGATCCCCTCGGCGATCGCCGCCGCCTGGAAGTCCGCGCTGACCGCCCCGCACGGCCCGGTGTGGGTGGAGATCCCGCAGGACGTGCTGCTGGCCCCGGCCGTGCTGCCCGTGGTCACGGCACCGGACGCCACTCCCGACGACCTGGTGCCCCGCCCCGAACTCACCGCGGTCGCCGCCGACCTGCTGTCCCGCGCCGCCCGCCCGGCGATCGTCGCGGGCGGCGGCGTGGTCCGCGCGGACGCATCCGGCAAGCTGAAGGCGCTCGCGGAGAAGCTCGACGTCCCCGTCGTCACGACGTTCGGCGGCAAGGGCGCCTTCCCCTGGGAACACCCGCTGTCCCTCCAGTCCTGGCTGGAGGACCGGCACATGACGGACTTCCTGGAGGACGCCGACGTGCTGTTGGTCGTCGGCTCCGGCCTCGGTGAACTCTCCTCGAACTACCACACGTTCCGCCCGCGGGGCCGCATCGTCCAGATCGAGGCCGACCTCGGCAAACTGGAGTCCAACCACCCCGCGCTCGGTATCCACGCCGACGCCCGCCTCGCCCTCCAGGCCCTGCTGGAGACGGTCACCGAACGCACCGACCCCACGGCCGAGGAGCGGGTACGGCAGGTGCTGGCCCGCGTCCGGGACCGTATCGCCGCGCAGGACCTGACGCTGGAACAGCGGGTGCTGGCCTCCGTCCGCCGCGCCCTGCCCGCCGACGCGCCGTCCTTCTGGGACATGACGATCCTCGCCTACTGGGCCTGGTCGGCCTTCGACCCGCGCGGCACCAACCTGATGCACTCCGCGCAGGGCGCGGGCGGCCTCGGCTACGGCTTTCCCGCCGCGCTCGGCGCCGCCGCGGCCGACCCGTCCCGCCCGGTCCTCGCGGTCTCCGGCGACGGCGGCGCCCTGTACTCCGTCGCCGAGCTGGCCACGGCCCGCCAGCACGATCTGCCGGTGACCTGGCTGATCGTCGACGACGGCGGCTACGGCATCCTCCGCGAGTACATGACGGACACGTTCGGCGAGGCGACGGCGACGGAACTGACCCGCCCCGACTACGTGGCCCTCGCCGAGTCCTTCGGCGTCCCGGCCGTCCGCACCACACCGGACGCCCTGGAGACCGACCTGGCGAAGGCCCTCGCGACACCGGGCCCCTCGGTCGTCGTACTCCCGGCCCTGCTGCGGATGTTCGCGCCCACGCATCTGGCATAGGCGGCGACCGGACCGCCGTGGCGAGGGCGCCACCGGGCCGCGCCCCATGTGCCGCGGGGCGGCGGCGAGGGCGACGCCCTGAAGCACATGGGCCGGGTCGTCCTTCTCGCAGCGCCGGGGCACCCCGTACGGCGTCCCGGCGCCGAGGTCGTCCACCGGGACCTCACGGCAACCCGACCCGGGCGCCGGGCGCCGCAGTCCCGAGGCGGCCCGGCCCGGGCGCCGGGGTGCCTGCGTCCCGGCCCGGTCCCGGGCGACAGGACCGGGCCGCCCGCCGCCGTGATGTTGCCGAGGGATGAAATCCGCTTCCCGCCGTGTTGGTGCCTTCCGGTAGATCAGGTCGACCGGACAGACCGGGACGAACGGAAGGCAGCGACTGTGGCAGCGCAACGGGGATGGGCGCGAAGGCTCGCCGGGTACGCCTGGCGGAACCCGAAGGACGTCGTCCTCGCCCTCGGCTCGTCCCTCGCCGGCATGGCCGTGATGGCCGTCGTCCCGCTGATCACCAAGGTGATCATCGACGATGTGATCGGCGACCACAGCCGCGGTATGGCCCCCTGGGCGGGCGCCCTGATCGGCGCCGCGCTGCTGGTGTACGTCCTCACCTACATTCGCCGCTACTACGGCGGCCGGCTCGCCCTCGACGTGCAGCACGACCTGCGCACCGAGATGTACGACACGATCACCCGGCTCGACGGCCGCCGCCAGGACGAGCTGTCCACAGGCCAGGTCGTCGGCCGCGCCACCAGCGACCTCCAGCTGATCCAGGGCCTGCTGTTCATGCTCCCGATGACCATCGGGAACGTCCTGCTCTTCCTGATCTCCCTGGCGATCATGGCGTGGCTGTCGCTGCCGCTCACCCTGATCGCCCTCGCCGTCGCCCCCGCCCTCTACCTGATCGCCCGCCGCTCCCGCACCCGTCTGCACCCGGCGACCTGGTACGCGCAGGCGCAGGCCGCGGCCGTCGCGGGCGTCGTCGACGGCGCCGTCAGCGGCGTACGCGTCGTGAAGGGGTTCGGGCAGGAGGAGCAGGAGACCGGCAAGCTCCGCGAGGTCGGCCGCCGGCTGTTCGCCGGGCGCATGCGCACCATCCGACTGAACAGCACCTACACCCCCGCCCTACAGGCCGTGCCCGCCCTCGGACAGGTCGCCATGCTGGCCCTCGGCGGCTGGCTCGCCGTACGCGGCCACATCACCCTCGGCACATTCGTCGCCTTCTCCACCTACCTCGCCCAGCTCGTCGGCCCGGTCCGGATGCTCGCCGTGGTCCTCACCGTCGGCCAGCAGGCCCGCGCCGGCACCGAACGCGTCCTGGAGCTGATCGACACCGAGCCGACCCTGAAGGACGGCACCAAGGAGCTGCCCGCCGACGCGCCCGCGACCGTCGAGTTCGACGACGTCTCCTTCGGCTACGACACCGACCGCCCCGTCCTCGACGGGCTCAGCTTCGAGATCCGCCCCGGCGAGACCCTCGCCGTCGTCGGCTCCTCCGGCTCCGGCAAGTCCACGCTGTCGCTGCTGCTGCCCCGCTTCTACGACGTCACCGGCGGCGCCGTCCTCGTCGGCGGGCACGATGTGCGCGAGCTGACCCTGGACTCCCTGCGCGCGGCGATCGGCCTCGTCCCCGAGGACTCCTTCCTCTTCTCCGACACCGTCCGTGCCAATATCGCCTACGGCCGACCCGACGCCACCGACGAGGAGATCGAGAACGCCGCCCGCGCCGCGCAGGCCGACGGCTTCGTCCGGGCGCTGCCCGACGGCTACGACACCAAGGTCGGCGAGCACGGCCTGACCCTCTCCGGCGGCCAGCGGCAGCGCATCGCCCTCGCCCGCGCCATCCTCACCGACCCCCGGCTGCTCGTCCTGGACGACGCCACCTCCGCCGTGGACGCGCGCGTCGAGCACGAGATCCACGAGGCCCTCAAGAGCGTCATGCGGGGCCGCACCACCCTGCTCATCGCGCACCGCCGCTCCACCCTGGGCCTCGCCGACCGCATCGCCGTCCTCGACGGCGGCCGGCTCGCCGACGTCGGCACCCACGACGAGCTGCAGGAACGCTGCGCCCTGTACCGGCGGCTGCTCACCGACCCCGACGAGCTGGGCGGTGTCTCACCGGGCCACGCCCGGCCCGCCGAGCCCGAGGAGGACACCTCCGTCCGCGACGAGCTGGACGCCGAGTTCGACGCCGAGCGCGGCATCACGCCCCGCCTGTGGGCGGGCGAGCGGGAACGCCGGGACGCGGCGCTGTCCGGCAGCCCCGCCACACCCGAGCTGCTCGCCCAGGTGGAGGCGCTGCCCCCGGCGACCGACACCCCGGACGTCGACGAGGCCCGCGCGGTGCGCCCCGAGGACTCCTACGGCCTGAGGCGGCTGCTGCGCGGCTTCGGGCTGCCGCTGCTGGTCAGCCTCGGCCTGGTCGCCGTGGACGCGGCGATGGGCCTGCTGCTGCCGGTGCTGATCCGGCACGGCATCGACGACGGCGTGAGCCGGCTGGCGCAGGGCGCGGTGTGGGCGGCGGCGCTGCTGGCGCTGCTGACGGTGGCCGTGCAGTGGGCGGCGCAGGTCGGTGAGACGCGGATGACGGGCCGTACCGGGGAGCGGGTGCTGTACGCGCTGCGGCTGAAGATCTTCGCGCAGCTCCAGCGGCTCGGCCTGGACTACTACGAGCGTGAGCTGACCGGCCGGATCATGACCCGGATGACGACGGACGTGGACGCCCTGTCCACGTTCCTGCAGACGGGCCTGGTCACGGCGTTCGTCTCGGTCGTCACCTTCTTCGGCATCATGGCGGCCCTGCTCGTGATCGACGTGCAGCTGGCGCTGGTGGTGTTCGCGACGCTGCCGCCGCTGGTCGTCGCCACGTTCTTCTTCCGCCGGGCCAGTGTGAAGGCGTACGAGCTGGCCCGTGAGCGGGTCTCCGCGGTCAACGCCGACCTTCAGGAGTCGGTGTCGGGGCTGCGGATCGTGCAGGCCTTCCGGCGGGAGAGGGACGGCGGGCGGCGGTTCGCGGAGCGCAGCGACAGCTACCGCCGGGCGCGGATCCGCGGCCAGTGGCTGATCTCCGTGTACTTCCCGTTCGTGCAGTTCCTGTCGTCGGCCGCCGCGGCGGCGGTGCTCGTCGTCGGCGCGGGACGGGTCGACGAGGCCACCCTGACCACCGGTGCGCTCGTCGCCTATCTGCTCTACATCGACCTGTTCTTCGCGCCCGTGCAGCAGCTGTCCCAGGTCTTCGACGGCTATCAGCAGGCCACCGTCTCCCTGGGCCGTATCCAGGAGCTGCTGCGGGAGCCGACGTCGACGAAGTCCGCCGACGAGCCCCTCCAGGTGCTGTCGCTGCGCGGTGAGATCGCCTTCGAGGACGTCCACTTCGCGTACGGCGACGACGAGGAGGCCCTCACCGGGATCGACCTGCGCATCCCGGCCGGGCAGACCGTCGCGTTCGTCGGGGAGACCGGCGCCGGCAAGTCGACGCTGGTGAAGCTGGTGGCCCGGTTCTACGACCCGACCGGCGGCCGGGTCACCGTCGACGGGCAGGACCTGCGCGACCTTGACCTCACCTCGTACCGGCACCGGCTCGGTGTCGTCCCGCAGGAGGCGTACCTCTTCCCGGGCACCGTGCGGGACGCCATCGCGTACGGCCGTCCCGACGCCACCGACGCCGAGGTGGAGGCCGCCGCGCGGGCCGTCGGCGCGCACGAGATGATCGCGCGGCTGGAGGGCGGCTATCTGCACGAGGTCGCCGAGCGCGGCCGGAACCTGTCCGCCGGGCAGCGGCAGCTGATCGCGCTGGCCCGCGCCGAACTCGTCGACCCGGACATCCTGCTGCTGGACGAGGCGACGGCCGCGCTGGACCTGGCCACCGAGGCACAGGTCAACCAGGCCACCGACCGGCTGGCCGGCCGCCGTACCACGCTGGTCGTGGCGCACCGGCTGACCACGGCGGCGCGCGCCGACCGGGTCGTCGTCATGGACCACGGGAAGGTCGCCGAGGACGGCACGCACGAGGAACTCCTCGCCCGGGGCGGGCGGTACGCCCGGTTGTGGCGGACGTTCATCGGTGCGGCCGAGCCGGAGGAGCCTGTCGGCGCCGTCCGCTGAGCACGGGCGGAAACCGGGCCCCCACCCGTACGGAATGACACGCTCCGGTGACGTCCGTGCAACCTTGCGACATATGTTCGGCGTCCGTACTTCCGAACGTCTGCCGCAGGGGTGACAGATACGGGGAGGGACACAAGTGGCCCGAGTGCACAGGAGTGCGGTACGGCGATGGATGGCGCTGGGCACGGCAGCGCTGACCACCTCGGCACTGCTCGCCCTCGCCACCCCGACCGCCCACGCCGCCGCACCCACCCGCTGCCAGGGCCGTGAGGTGAAGACCCTCGACTTCTCCACCGGCGTCACCCATGTGCACCGGCAGAACGGCTACGTCTGCGCCCTCACGGTCTCCAGACGGCCCGGCGTCCGCGCCGCGATGTCGGTCGGCGTGCAGGCCCGCGGCGGCCGGCCCGTCACCGACCGGGGCAGCTACAGGTACCACGCCGGCCCGATCACCGTGCACGCCGGCCACCGCTGCGTGAAGATCACCGGCACGGTCGGCGCGGGCTCGGTGCGCACGGGCTGGATCCTGTGCTGACCGGCCGACGGCCCGTCACCTGACGTACCGGCAGAAACGGCGCCCGCGAGGCGTGAACTCCCGCTCCACGACACAGGGTTCTCCCGCGTTCCGCCCACCACCCCTGGTGCGCGGGCAGTCGCTCCGATAGCTTCCGGCGCACATCTGTCTCACAGGGGAGGGTGCACGCGCATGCGCAAGGCGCTCAGATGGCTGCTGGCGCTCACGGTGCTCATAGGCACACTGAGCACGGCGGGGGCGGCCACCGCCGCCGAGCCGGACGCCACAGCCGGCAGCACGGACATCAAGGACCGTCTGCTGTCCGTCCCGGGGATGAGCCTCATCGAGGAGAAGCCCTACCCCGGCTACCGCTTCTTCGTCCTGAACTACACGCAGCCCGTGGACCACCGGCACCCGGCCGCGGGCACCTTCCAGCAGCGGATCACCGTCCTGCACAAGGACGTCAGCCGCCCGACCGTCTTCTACACCAGCGGCTACAACGTCTCCACCAACCCCGGACGCCGCGAACCCACCCAGATCGTGGACGGCAACCAGGTCTCCCTGGAGTACCGCTTCTTCACCCCGTCGCGCCCCGGCCCCGCCGACTGGACCAAGCTGGACATCTGGCAGGCCGCCAGCGACCAGCACCGCGTCTTCACCGCGCTCAAGCCGATCTACGGCAAGAACTGGCTGGCCACCGGCGGCTCCAAGGGAGGCATGACCGCCACCTACTACGAGCGGTTCTACCCGCGCGACATGGACGGCGTCATCGCCTACGTCGCCCCCAACGACGTGGTGAACAACGAGGACTCCGCGTACGACCGGTTCTTCGCCACCGTCGGCACCAAGGCGTGCCGCGACCGGCTGAACGCCGTGCAGCGCGAGGCGCTGGTGCGCCGCGCCCCGCTGGAGAAGCGGTACGCCGCCCAGGCCGCCGACAACGGCTGGACCTTCCGCACCATCGGCTCCCTGGACCGGGCCTACGAGGCCGTCGTCCTGGACTACGTGTGGGGCTTCTGGCAGTACAGCCTGCTGTCCGACTGCGACACCGTCCCCGCGAACGCCGCCAAGGCCACCGACGACGAGATCTGGAACACGGTCGACGAGATCTCCGGCTTCTCCGCCTACACCGACCAGGGCCTGGAGACGTACACGCCGTACTACTACCAGGCGGGCACCCAGCTCGGCGCGCCCACCATCCACTTCCCGCACATCGAGAAGCGCTACGTCCGCTACGGCTACCAGCCGCCGCGCAACTTCGTGCCGCGGGACATCGCCATGAAGTTCCAGCCGTGGGCGATGCGCGACGTGGACACCTGGGTCCGGCACAACGCCCGCCACATGCTGTTCGTGTACGGGCAGAACGACCCGTGGGGAGCCGAGCGGTTCCGCGTCGACAAGGGAGCCAAGGACTCCTACGTCTTCACCGCGCCCGGCATGAACCACGGCGCGAACGTCGCCGGCCTGGTCCCCGCCGAGAAGGCGCTGGCCACCGCCCGCATCCTCCAGTGGGCCGGGCTGCCCGCGACGACGGCCGCGCAGGCGAAGCCGCTCGCCGCGTACGACGCCCGACTGGACGTCCGTGAACCGGAACGCGAGCCGGCGCTGCGGCCGTAAGGGACGGGCTACAGCCGGACGGCGCAGCCCACGGGCCGGTCGCCGCCCAGCTGGACGTACAGGGCCGTGGACGCCGGGCACTTCGCCCGCGTGTCCACGGCCCGCACCACCTTGTACTGCGGCTCGCGCCGGCCCGAGCCGTCGCAGGCGGTCTCCCGGACCCGGCCGTCGCCCACGCCGTACACACAGTCGCCGACGACGGTACGCGGACCGCCCCCGCGGCCCGGGTCGCCCGGGTGGGGCGGCTGGAGGTTGCGCATACACGCGTAACCCTGCGGCACGCGCCCGTCGCCGTCCTCGTCGTACGACACGTCCTGGGCGCTGATGTGCAGCACGAAGTCCGTGTTCTCCGGGCACACCGGACCGCCGGCCGCGGCCCCGTCGTACCGGGCCACGACCCGTGCCGCGGCCCGCTCGCTCGCGCAGGACACCTCGGTGGAACTCGTCCTGCCGAAGGAGCTGCACTCCCCGACGTCCAGGAACCGCGGCCCCGCCCCGGAGCCCGGGACGGCGGGCGTCGGCGCGCCGGACGTGCTCGCCGCCCCCGCGAGAGAACCGGAACCGCCCCCGCCGAACGAGTCC
>NZ_JALLGL010000212.1 GCF_023072675.1 Streptomyces sp. XM83C | reverse complement strand
TACACTTCTAGCTTCGTCGGCAGCGTCAGATTGTATAAGAGACAGGTAGTCGGTGGCGAGGCCTTCCAGGCCGCTGTCGTAGCCCTGTCCGACGGCCCGGAACTTCCAGGCGCCCTGCCGGCGGTAGAACTCGCCGAGCACGAAAGCGGTCTCGACGCTCGCTCCGGTGCTGTCGAAGCGGGCCACGACGGTGTCCCGGGCAGCGTCACGGACCTCGATGTACAGGCCGGGCACCTGGCCGAAGGTGCCGCCGTCGGCGGATGCGGCCAGGACGATCGTCTCGATCGTGCTCTCCACGCGCGCGAGGTCGACCAGCAGCGTGTCGGTCACCCGGCCTCCGCTGTCCTGCTTGCCCTCGTGGCGCACCGCGCCGGAAGGGTGCTCGGGCTGGTTGTAGAAGACGAAGTCCGCGTCGGAGCGGACCTTGCCGCCGACCAGCAGCAGGGCCGAGGCGTCCGCGTCGGGCACGCCCGGCCCCGAGCGCCTGCCCAGCTCGACGCGGAGTGCCGTCGTCGGCACCGGCGTGTTCGATCCCTTCGGCATGGACATCGGTGTCCCCATCCCGCCTCATCCCGCCTCACCGCGCCGGGCCGCTCCCGGCGCGCGCTCTCTCGAAAACCTACCCAACCGCCGGTAACAGCCTCGGAACTCGGCGTTTACCAGATTCATGCCCGGCGTGATGCCCCTTTTTCCCATGTTCGCTCTCGTTGGGGAAGCCCAGTCACTCCGAGCACGGAAAACAACCCTCTTATCGGTCTCCCCAACCAGCACATCGTGGGCTTAACTTATGTGCCATGACCTCCCCCCGCTCCACTTATGGCGGCGGCTACTACTCCGCCTCCTTCCCGGACACCCCGATCTACGACTCGCTCGTGGCCGAGCGGGGCACCCCGCAGATCGCCCCGATCCGGGTCCCCGCGGCCTACGACACGCCGGGCGGCAGTCTGCCCGCGCTGCCGTCGGCCCTGCCCGCCCTCCCGGCGGCCCCGTCCCAGCCTTCCTACGGGTACCCGCAGATGCCGCAGCCCGCACCGCTGCAGCAGGCTCCGGCGGCGTACATCCCGCAGCAGGCGTCCGCCCCGCGCGGCTATCCCGGACCGCAGCCCCAGCAGCCGCGTCCCGCCGCACCGGCCCCGGGCTACGAGGCGATGCGCCCCGCGGCGCCTCGCCCGGCCCCGGCTCCGTATCCGGATCCTTACAACAACCAGCAGTACCGCGGCTACTGATCCGCTGTTCCCGGCCGTCGCCGCCGACTGGCACGATGGCCGTATGGGGAATGCGGAGCTGCGGTCGATACATGTCCATCCGGTCAAGGCGTTCCGGGCACTGTCCGTCCGGGAGGCCGTCGTGGAGCCCTGGGGGCCGGCCGGAGACCGACGCTGGGCGCTGATCGACGACGGGGGAAAGGTCGTCACGCAACGCCGGCAGCCCCGGCTCGCCCTGGCCGTCGCCGAGCTTGCGCCCGGCGGCGGCCTTCGACTGTCCGCGCCCGGGATGCCGCCGCTGGAGGTCGCGGTGCCGGAGCCGGCGGGCACGGTCACGATCGACGTGTTCGACACCACGGTGGAGAGCGTCCTCGCCGACAGCTCCGCGCACGAGTGGTGCAGTGCCTATCTCGGTGCCGCCGTCCGTCTGGTGCACCTGGACGATCCCGCCACGCGCCGCCCCGTCGACCCCGAGTACGCGCTGCCGGGCGAGACGGTGTCCCTCGCCGACGCCTTCCCGCTGCTGGTCACGACGACGGCCTCGCTCGACGCCCTCAACGAGCTGATCGCGCGGGGCGACCGCGCGGACGAGGGCCCGCTGCCGATGAACCGTTTCCGCCCCAATCTGGTGGTCACCGGCACCACCGCCTGGGAGGAGGACAGCTGGACCCGGGTCGCCGTCGGCGAGGTCGTCTTCCGTGTGGCGACGACGTGCGGGCGCTGCCTGGTGACCACCACCGACCAGGACACCGGTGGACGCGGCAAGGAACCGCTGCGCACCCTGACCCGGCACCGTCGCATCGGCTCGCGGGCCGTCTTCGGCCAGTACCTGGTGCCGCTCGCTCCCGGCACGGTCCGCGTGGGCGACCCGGTCCGGGTGCTCGCCCGGGGGTGAGGGTGTCGCGGCGCGAGCCGGGCGCTTCCGGCCGCTCCCGAGCCGCTTCGCGCCGTTCCGGAAGGAGCGCCGCCGAGCGGGGAACCCTCCCGCGTACGCCGGTCGTTGTCCAGGATGCGCGGCGTTCGCGTGCGGTGCGGCCCGGAGGTGACGTGACGTCCGTCGCTTCCTCCCCGGCCCGTGCATGAACCGGCGCGTGCGGGTCACAAGGAGGGGAAGGGGGTTGGACGGTGAGGGCGATCAGCGGGCTGTGGCGCTGGCGGCACAATCCGCTGCGCCGAGGCACCGACCTGGCCGAGGCGTGGGTGGCCCTCGTGGCCCTCGTGCTGCTCCTGGTGGCCGCGCCCCTGTCCGGTGCCGCCGTCGGCGCGGTGACCGACGACGCCCTGCAGCAGTCCGTCCGCGACCAGCACCGCGCCCGGCACGCGGTGACCGCCACCGTCGTACGCCTGCTGGACGGTTCGGCGCCGGAGACGGACCCGGAGAGCATCACGGGCCGCGGCGCGCGCAGCCGTGTCGTCGCCGACTGGCCGGCGCCTGACGGATCCAGCCACCGCGGGCCGGTCATGTCGGGACTGAAGAACCCTCAGCCCGGCGACCGGTTCACCCTGTGGACCGACGACCGGGGCGTCATAGTGGCCCGCCCGCTGGACCCTGCGACGGCGACGACCCACTCGGTCCTCGCCGGGTTCGGCGCGGCGATGCTGTGCGCCGGCCTTGTCGAGGGGGTCAGACGTCTGATCGTCCGTCGCATGATCCGGCGCAGATATGCGCGCTGGGACCAGGCCTGGGACCGGACGGGACCGGACTGGGGCCGTACCGGCACGGGCAGCTGACCACGTTCGGCCTCCGGTCAACCGCCGCCGTCCGCGCACGCTACGGTGGACCGGCGGCTCCTCTGCGACCTTCCCGCGCACGAGGGGGCCGGTCAGGGCGCCCGGGGGCGACGAGCCATCAGGTACGACGAGGTGGGGGCACAGCAACGCATGGCACAGGGCACGGTCCAGGTGACGCACACCGGCACCTCGCGGTGGCGGCGCCGCACGGGTGAGTACTCGTCGCTCGCCGCCGCCCTGGAGGCCGCGGCCGACGGTGACGTGCTCACCGTCGCCCCCGGCACCTACCGGGAGAACCTCGTCCTGGAGCGGGCGGTGACGCTGCGCGGCCCGGAGGGCTCCCCCGGCAGTGTGCGCATCGCGCCGGCCGACGGGGTGCCGCTGACCGTGCGGGCCTCCGCGGTCGTGCAGGACCTCCATGTGGAGGGGCAGGACGCCGCAGCGCCCGCCTTGCTGGTGGAGGACGGCACGCCGGAGCTGCGGGACATCCGCGTCGTGACCCGCAGCGCCGCCGGCATCGAGGTGCGCGGCGCGGCTCGGCCGACGGTGCGGCGCTGCACGGTGGACAACCCGGCCGGTATCGGCATCGCCGTCCTGGACGGCGGGGGCGGGGTGTTCGAGGACTGCGAGGTGGTCGCCGCCGGCCAGTCCGGAATCGCGGTGCGCGGCGGCGCCCACCCCCGGCTGGAGCGCTGCCGGGTGCACCACACCTCGGGTGCGGGCCTGAGCGCGACGGGCGAGAACTCCGCGCTGGAGGCGCTGGGCTGCGAGGTGTACGAGGTCCGTGGCAGCGGCGTGCACATCACCGGCCGCGCCACCGGGCATCTGACGGACTGCGATGTGCACCGGACCACCGCCGACGGTCTCACCCTCGACACGGACGCGGTGCTGACGCTGGCCGACTGCCGTATCCACGACATCCCGGAGAACGCGGTCGATCTGCGCTCCCGCTCGGTCCTCACCCTGACCAGGACGACGGTCCGTCAGTTCGGCCGCAACGGCCTGTCGGTGTGGGATCCGGGCACGCGTGTGGACGCCAACCAGTGCGAGATCTTCGACAGCACGGGCGACTACCCGGCCGTCTGGGTCAGCGACGGCGCGACCGCCGTCCTGGACTCCTGCCGGGTGCACGACGTGCCGGACGCGCTGTTCGTCCTGGACAGAGGTTCGCGCGCGGACGTCGTCGACAGCGACCTCTCCCAGGTCCGCAACACCGCGGTGTCCGTCAGCGACGGCGCCACCGCCCAGCTCGACGACTGCCGCATCCGGGACGCGGCGACCGGCGCCTGGTTCCGCGACCACGGCAGCAGCGGCACACTCAGCAACTGCACGCTGGACGGCACCCAGACCGGGGTGATCGTCACCAAGGGCGCCGACCCCACCGTCGAACGGTGCACGGTCGACGCCCCCTCCGAGGCCGGGTTCTATGTCTCCGCGGGCGGGCGCGGCACGTTCGCGCACTGCCGGGTCACGGGCAGCAGCGGGTACGGCTTCCATGTGATCGACGGCTGCCGTACGACGCTGCGCCGCTGCCGCACGGAGCGGTGCGCGCGCGGGGGGTACGAGTTCGCCGACGGCGGCCCGGACGCGGCGCCGGGCAGCGGGCCGGTGGTGGAGGACTGCTCCAGCGACGAGAGCGGCGGTGTGCGCGCCACGGCGGTGCGGGAGACGGCCGTGCAGACACCGGCCCCCGCCCCCGTGCTGCCGGCTGCGGTGCCGGAGCCGCGCCCCGAGGTGCGTCCGGCCGCCGTCGACGCGCCCGGGCAGCCGGCCCGCAGCAGCAAGGACGTCCTGGCCGAGCTGGACGCCCTCGTCGGGCTGGAGAGCGTCAAGCGGGAGGTGCGGGCGCTCACCGACATGATCGAGGTGGGGCGGCGCCGGCAGCAGGCGGGACTGAAGGCCGCCTCGGTGAAGCGGCATCTGGTGTTCACGGGGTCGCCCGGCACCGGCAAGACCACGGTCGCCCGGCTCTACGGCGAGATCCTGGCGTCCCTCGGTGTGCTGGAGAAGGGCCACTTGGTGGAGGTGTCCCGGGTGGATCTGGTGGGCGAGCACATCGGCTCGACGGCGATCCGCACGCAGGAGGCGTTCGAACGGGCCCGCGGCGGGGTGCTGTTCATCGACGAGGCGTACGCGCTGTCGCCGGAGGACGCGGGCCGCGACTTCGGCAAGGAGGCCATCGACACGCTGGTGAAGCTGATGGAGGACCACCGCGACGCGGTCGTGGTGATCGTCGCCGGGTACACGGCGGAGATGGAGCGGTTCCTGTCCGTGAACCCGGGGGTGGCGTCCCGTTTCTCACGGACCATCACCTTCTCCGACTACGGCCCGGAGGAGCTGCTGCGGATCGTGGAGCAGCAGGCGGAGGAGCACGAGTACCGGCTGGGTCCCGGCACCGGCGAGGCGCTGCTGAAGTACTTCACGGCGATCCCCAAGGGCGCCGCGTTCGGCAACGGCCGTACCGCGCGGCAGACGTTCGAGGCGATGGTGGAGCGGCACGCGGGCCGGGTCGCGCAGGTGGCGGAGCCCAGCACCGACGATCTGACGCTGCTGTACCCGGAGGACCTGCCCGGGCTGCCGTGACGCGCCGGGGCTCGCGGGGCGGGAGCCGTACGGGGCCGTGAACACCCGACGGCCCTGCATCCGGCGACGGCGGCCCCCGTGACGTGTCCGAAGGGTCTCGCCCCGTCACCCCTCCCCCGCCGCCGCGTCGGCGCGGCCCGCTGCCGTGGCCTCCCCCGGCCCGCTGCCGGCCCCCTCGCCCGACGGCTCCCGCGGTGAGGGCATCTTCGGGTGCAGGCGGGCGAGCAGTGCGCGGCGCTCCTCGGCGAAGGCCGGGTCGGCCTGGTAGTCGGAGTGGCCGAGGATCGGTGCGGGCAGCGGGTGCCGCTCGGTGCGGCCGTAGGCGAGGGGGTCCAGCAGGGCCTCGCGGTCGACGTCGGGTCCGCCGGTCACCCGGACGGGGCCGCCGATCGGGTCGGTCGGCCGGTACAGGTTGCGCCAGCAGTCGACCTCGTCGTGCAAAGCGGCGAGCGCGGCGGGCCCGAAGTGGGCGGGGAACCAGCGGCCGTAGAGCCGCTCCAGCGGTGAGCCGTACGTCAGCAGTGCGACCCGTCTGCGCTCGGCCGGGCTGAGCTGCCAGGCCGCGGCGGCGGCGAGGACGCTGCCCTGGGAGTGCCCGGAGAGCACCAGGCGTCCCCCGGTGGCGCGGGTCCAGGTGGCGATGCGCCAGGTCAGGTCGGGCACGGCACGCTCGGCGTAGCAGGGCGGGGCGAAGGGGTGGGCGGCGCGCGGCCAGAAGGTGCCGACGTCCCACAGGATGCCGATGGTGCGGCGCGCGGAGGCGTCCTTGTACGCGCGTCGCCCCCAGGTGACGAAGAGCAGGAAGCCGAAGCCGACGAGCCAGGAGCCGAGGGCCTGGGCGGTCTGTGCCGCTCCCCGCACGAAGGCGGGCGCGCCGTCGGCGGCGCCGGTGGGGGTGCTGCCGGTGGTGAGGGCCCCGACGAGGGCGGCGGCGCCGAGGAGGAGGGTGCTGACGGCGGTGACGGCGACGACGAGCGGCGCCCGGTCGGTGAGCGCGGCCATGGCGCGGGCGGTGGCGATACGGCCGGTGCGGGCGGCGTCCTTCGGCTCGTCCGGGTAGGCGCGTTCCACCTCGGTGATCTGGGCGCGCCGCAGCCGCCAGGCCTGCCGGGCGAGCCGCGCGCACAGCACGATGAGGACCAGCAGGACCGCCGGGATGACGGAGGCCTGCCAGGTCAGCAGGACGGGCGGGCCGTCGATGGTGGCGCGGGTGCCGTCCAGCCAGTCGGCGACGCGCTGTGCGACCCCGCCGGACATGACGCCGCCGAGGGCGCAGGCCAGGGTGGCGACGGCGGGGCCGCCGAGTCCGCGCATCGCGGCGCGGCGGTCGGGGCCGGCGCGGTGCAGGAGGTGGGCGACGACGGCCAGGGCGATGACCAGCAGGCCCTCCGTCAGGGCGAGGGCGCCGAAGGTGGCGTCGCCGGGCAGTCTGCCGGTCGAGGTCCAGCCGGGGCGGTCCCAGCCGGCGTACACGACGGTGACGGCGAGCAGGGCGAGGGCGCCCAGGGGCAGTCCGCGCACCAGGTGGGCGTCGAGGACCCGGTCGGGGCGGGATTCGCTGCGTCCGCGCCGGCACACCACCCACAGCACCGCGATCACGCCGGCCACCAGGGTGCCCTCCAGCAGCCGGCCGAGGACGTCGAGGAGGGGCGGGCCGCCCGGGCGGCGGTCGAAGCGTGCCGCGGGGGCGCCGACGGCGGCGGCGACGGTGAGCAGCCCGGCGGCGGTGTGCGCGGCGCGCAGCCGTGCCACGAGGCGCCGCCCGTACCAGAAGCCGGGCCGGCCCAGCGCGGTCGGGGACACCGTGTCGTCGAAGGAGCCGTCGGTGAGCGGCAGCTGGGACTCGTACGCCCGCCAGGTGCGGTGGGAGAGATACCAGAGCAGTCCGGTCAGGGCGGCGGGCACGACGGCGGCGAGGGCGAGCCGGCGGCCGGGCGGGCTCCACCAGCCGGGATGCGGCCCGGCCGGGGAGAGGAAGCCGAGCCAGGTGTGGCGGCCGGTGCACGCGTGTGTGCCCGCGCACTGCCAGGCCACCAGGTCGAGGGCGACCTCGCAGGCGGCGGCCACCAGCAGCACGGTGAGGGTGAGGCCGGTGAGCCGTACGAGGAGGCCGTAGAGGCGGGTGGTGCGGGTGCGGCCGGGGGCGGAGGGCCGCATCCAGTGGGCGAGGTTGACCACCATGAACGGGAGCAGCACCAGCCACAGGGCGCGGGTGCCGTTGCCGGAGGTGAGGTTGCACCACACGTAGGCCTCACGGACCGGCCGGTGGGCGTGCTCGGCGGGGTGCGCCTCGGCGTCGACGTCGTCGGCGCGGCGGAAGACGGCGGCGATGTCGTCGCCGGTGACGCGTTCGGTGCGCGGGTCGTCGAGCATGCCCTCGGGGGTGGCGCCGCCGACTCCGTGCACGAGGAGTTCCAGCGCCATCGGGGGCGGTGCGGTGCTGTCCGCGTCGCGGCCCACCGGCCGGTCTCCCGCCTCGGGTTCCACTGTCCGCACCTCCCCCGTGACACGCTGTCGCCTGTGTCCGTGCGGGCACAGGATCTCCGCTGCGGGCCCCTGGTACACCTCTCGTCACGGAATCTCCCCGGTCCGGGTGAGGTGCGGGGGCCCGGATCGTGCCGTGTGGCATGTGCGCGTCGGGGCGGGGGTGCCGCGCGGTGTGCGGTGGCGTGAAAGGATTGAGGCGTCCGCGGCCCAGGGATGCGCGAAGATGCTTGTCGCAGCGGGTGCGCCGGGCGTGTCGGAAGCACGCCTAACCCTGCGCCGGACGTGCACCCCGGCACGGGGCGGGCGCCGGGCGCGTGGCGGACCGGGCCGGACGGCGGCCCGTCGTGTGTCGGACGCTGTGAGACGGCTTGAGGCGAAAGGACCGGAGCGTACGTGAGCGAGAACCAGAACCTCCTCGCGGAGCAGCGACGCGCTCTCATCGTGGACGAGGTCCGGCGCCGGGGCGGGGTCCGCGTCAACGAGCTGACCCGCAAGCTCGGCGTGTCGGACATGACGGTACGTCGTGACCTGGACGCGTTGGCCCGGCAGGGAGTTCTGGAGAAGGTGCACGGCGGTGCGGTGCCCGTCGTGGAGGCGAGCACGCACGAGCCGGGGTTCGAGGCGAAGTCGGGGCTGGAGCTGACCGCCAAGGAGGACATCGCGCGGGCGGCGGCAGAGCTGGTGTCGCCGGGCAGTGCGATCGCCCTGTCGGGCGGTACGACGACGTACGCGCTGGCGCAGCGGCTGCTGGACGTGCCGGATCTGACGGTGGTGACGAACTCGGTGCGGGTCGCGGACGTCTTCCATGCCGCGCAGCGCTCGTCGGGTCAGCGGCAGGGCTCGGCCACGGTGGTGCTGACCGGCGGGGTGCGCACGCCGTCCGACTCGCTGGTGGGGCCGGTGGCGGACCAGGCGATCGCCTCGCTCCATTTCGATCTGCTGTTCCTCGGTGTGCACGGGATATCCCTGGAGGCGGGGCTGTCCACACCGAATCTCGCGGAAGCGGAGACCAACCGGCGGCTGGTGCAGTCGGCGCGGCGCGTGGTGGTGGTCGCGGACCACACCAAGTGGGGCACGGTGGGTCTGAGTTCGTTCGCGAAGCTGGAGCAGGTCGACACCTGGGTCACCGACGGCGGGCTGCCCGACGGGGCCCGCGCGGAGGTGTCCGAGCGGGTGCGGCTGCTCGTGGTGGCGGGCGAGGACGCCGACGGGAACGGCAGCGCGGGCGACTGACGGCGTGTCGGCCGGGCGGGGCCGCCCCCTGGGGTGCGTCCGCCCGGGAGGGTCGTCACGGGCCGTGCGGTGTCCTGCGGTGGGTCCGTCCGGTGTCCCCCGCTGAGTCCCCGATGTCCTCCGGTGAGTCCGTCCGGTGTCCCCGGGCGGGTTCAGTCCGGCCACACCCCGGTGGTCAGCAGGGTGTCGATCGCAGCGCTGTACGGGGCGATGTCCAGGCCCTGCTCCGCGAGCCACGTGTCCGAGTAGTACTTGTCCAGGTAGCGGTCACCCGGGTCGCACAGCAGCGTGACGACGCTGCCCCGGCGGCCCTCGGCAACCATCTCCGCGACGATCTTCAGGGCGCTCCACAGTCCGGTGCCGGTGGAGCCGCCCGCCTTGCGTCCGATCACCTTCTCCAGGGCGCGGACGGCGGCGACGGACGCCGCGTCGGGCACCTTCATCATCCGGTCGATCGCGCCGGGCACGAAGCTGGGTTCCATCCGCGGCCGGCCGATGCCCTCGATACGGGAGCCGCAGTCGCAGGTGACGTCCCCGTCGCCGGTCGTCCACCCCTCGAAGAAGCAGGAGTTCTCCGGGTCGGCGACGCAGATCCGCGTGTCGTACTGCATGTAGTGCACGTACCGGGCGATGGTCGCCGAGGTGCCGCCCGTGCCGGCCGTCGCGACGATCCACGCCGGCTCCGGGTACCGCTCCAGCTCCAGCTGACGGAAGATCGACTCGGCGATGTTGTTGTTGCCGCGCCAGTCGGTGGCGCGTTCCGCGTAGGTGAACTGGTCCATGTAGTGGCCGCCGGTCTCCTCCGCGAGGCGCGCCGACTCCTCGTACATGCGGCGGGGGTCGTCGACGAAGTGACAGCGCCCGCCGTGGAATTCGATCAGCCGGATCTTCTCCGCGCTGGTGGTGCGCGGCATCACGGCGACGAACGGCACGCCGATCAGTTTCGCGAAGTACGCCTCCGACACGGCCGTCGAACCGCTGGACGCCTCGATGACGGGCCGGCCCGGCCTGATCCAGCCGTTGCACAGGCCGTACAGGAACAGGGAGCGGGCGAGGCGGTGCTTGAGGCTGCCGGTGGGATGCGTCGACTCGTCCTTGAGGTACAGGTCGATGCCCCAGTGCTCGGGCAGCGGGAACCGCAGCAGGTGTGTGTCGGCCGACCGGTTGGCGTCCGCCTGCACCTTGCGGACGGCCTCTTTCAGCCAGTCGCGGTAGGCGGCGTCGCTGCGGTCGACGTCCAGGGTCTCGCCGGTCCGGGGCTGCTGTGCGGTGTTCACGGATGGGCTCCTCACGCTTCGCGCCGATGGCGCGTCGCGCGCCTGACACTCCGATGATAGGCACCGATGACACGCTTCTCACCTGCATAAACGCATCTTTGGGGAGCCCCAAGGAAGGCCTGGGGCGCCCTGTGGAGGAGCCGCCGGGCCGGCTCCGGGCGAGGGCCGCGGGCGGGGTACGGCCGGGCGCCGGGCGGGGCCGGAG
>NZ_JALLGL010000211.1 GCF_023072675.1 Streptomyces sp. XM83C | reverse complement strand
GCCGACGGCCACCACCCCGTCGACCCCGCCCACGACCCGCCGCACCCGCACCGCCGGCGAAGGCTCGGCCTCCCAACGTCGTGCCCGCAGCGCGAGCGAGGGCTCGGCAACCCAGCGCCGCGCCCGCAGCGCGAGCGAAGGCTCGGCCTCCCAGCGAGCCCAGGCGGCAGAGCCCGCCTCCGGCGCGACACCGGACACCCCTCCCACCACGCCCGCGACGCCCACCGAGGCGACCGCACCCGAACCCGCCACGGACCGTGCCACCTCGCAGCCGGCCCCTGCTGAGCGGGCCACTCCTGAGCGGGCCGCTACCGGGGGGACCGCTCCTCGGCCGGCCGCTACCGGGGGGACCGCTCCTCGGCCGGCCGCTACCGGGGGGACCGCTCCTCGGCCGGCCGCTACCGAGGGGACCGCTCCTCAGCCGGACGCTGGGGAGCCGGCCGCCCCGGAGCAGGCTGGGGAGGAGCAGGCCGCCCCGGAGCCGGCCGCTGCCGAGCGGGCCGCCCCGCCGTCGGCCGCTGCTGAGCAGACCGCTCCTCAGCCGGCCCCTGCCGAGTCGGGCACCCCCGAGCAGGCCGCCACCGGTCCTGGCACCGGGGAGGCGGGCACGGCCGCAAACACCGCCGACGCCGGCGCACCGGCGGCATCGGGTCGACCGGTGGGCCCCGCCGGGGCGCCGCGGCGTACGCCCCGCCGCCCTGCTCCCCGCAGTGCCGACGCCCCCTGGCATCACGCCCGCCCGGCCTTCGACGAACCGGAGGCCGACGACCGCGACCGCCCGAAGCGGGACACCCCGCAGACCGGCCCCCAGCCGGAGCAGCAGGACCGTCGGCCCACCGGACACCCCGAACCGGGAGAGCAGGACGCCGACGCCACTTCCACGGCCGCCACTCCTGGTGACACGCCCCCCACGGCGACGCGCGCGGGCGAGGCCACTGCTGGTGACGGGAGCCCGGGCGAGGCCACTGCTGGTGACGGGGCCCCGGGCGAGGCCACTGCTGGTGACGGGGCCCCGGGCGAGGCCGCTCCTGGTGTCGGGAGCCCGGGCGAGGCCGCTCCCGGCGACGCACCTCCCCGGGCTGACGAGCCGGCGCCCGCCGACCGCCACAGCCACACCGACCCCGACGACCCCGCAGGAGGCCAGCAGTGAACGACGTGCTCGACGTCGCCCTGCGACTCCTCCTCGTCTTCGTCGTCTTCCTCACCTTCCCTCTGCTCGTCGGCCAGACCGAGCACAAGGTCATGGCCCATATGCAGGGCCGCCTCGGCCCGATGTACGCCGGTGGCTTCCACGGCTGGGCGCAGCTGGTCGCGGACGGCGTGAAGTTCGCGCAGAAGGAGGACGTCGTCCCGGCGGGCGCGGACCGCCGCGTCTTCCAGCTCGCCCCCGCCGTCGCGCTCCTGCCGTACCTCCTCGTCCTGCTCGCCATCCCCATCGGCCCGAGCGAGGGCGCCGTGGGCCAGGTCGTCGACGCGGGTGTCTTCTTCGTCCTGGCCGTGATGGGTGTGGGCGTCCTCGGCTCCCTCATGGCCGGCTGGGCCAGCGCGAACAAGTTCTCCCTCCTCGGCGGCCTCCGTACCGCCGCTCAGCTCCTCGCCTACGAACTGCCGATGCTGCTCGCCGCCGCCTCCGTCGCCATGGCGGCCGGCACCGTCTCCCTCCCCGGCATCCTCGACGCCTTCGAATGGTGGTGGCTGCCCTGGCAGATCGTCGGCGCGATCGTCTTCTTCGTCGCCGGTCTCGCCGAACTGCAGCGGCCCCCGTTCGACATGCCCGTCGCCGACTCGGAGATCATCTTCGGCGCGTACACCGAGTACACCGGTCTGCGTTTCGCTCTGTTCCTCCTCGCCGAGTACGCCGGGATCGTCGTCCTGTGCGGCCTGACCACCGTCCTCTTCCTGGGCGGATGGCACGGCCCGTGGGGTGCCGACGGCCTCGGCTGGGTGTGGACCCTGCTGAAGACGGCCGTCCTCGCCTTCATCGTCATCTGGCTGCGCGTTACCTATCCCCGCCTGCGCGAGGACCAGCTTCAGAAACTGTCCTGGACTCTCCTCGTCCCCCTCTCTCTCGCTCAGATCGCCCTCACCGGCATCGTCAAGGTGGTGATCCAGTAGCCATGGCCGAGCCTCACCAGCCCGCCAAGTCCCGCTTCCCGGGCGCCGGCCTGGCCAAGGGCCTGGCCGTCACCCTGCGCACGATGACTCGGAAGTCCGTCACCGAGCAGTACCCGGACGCTCAGCCCGAGCTGCCGCCCCGCACCCGCGGAGTCATCGGGCTGTTCGAGGAGAACTGCACGGTGTGCATGCTGTGCGCCCGCGAGTGCCCCGACTGGTGCATCTACATCGACTCCCACAAGGAGACGATCCCGGCGGCCACCCCCGGCGGGCGTGAACGCAGCCGCAATGTCCTCGACCGGTTCGCCATCGACTTCTCCCTCTGCATGTACTGCGGTATCTGCATCGAGGTGTGCCCCTTCGACGCGCTGTTCTGGTCACCGGAGTTCGAGTACGCCGAGACCGCCATCCGCGATCTCACCCACGAACGGGACAAGCTCCGCGAGTGGATGTGGACCGTCCCCGCCCCGCCCGCGCTCGACCCTGCCGCGGAAGAGCCGAAGGAGATCGCGGCGGCCCGCAAGACCGCCGAGAAGCTGGCCGCCCAGCAGGCCGCTTCCGCACCGTCCTCGGCAGCCCCCGCCCAGGAGCAGACCCGCGCCCAGGGCGACCCCCGCCCGCAGACGGACCGGCCGCGGCAGGAGGGCCAGGAATGACACGCCTCGCAGCGACCGCCCACGCCATGACCCAGTCCGCCGAGAGCCACGGCTTCCTCTCCCCGACCGGCGTCGAGATCGCGTTCCTCCTCGTCGGTCTGCTCACCTTCGGCGCCGCCCTCGTCACCGTCACCACCCGGCAGCTGGTGCACGCCGCCCTGTGGCTCGTGGTGGCCCTCGGCGGTCTCGCCGTCGAATACCTCCTGCTCACCGCGGAGTTCATCGCCTGGGTGCAGGTCCTCATCTATGTGGGTTCCGTCGTCGTCCTCCTTCTGTTCGGTCTGATGCTCACCAAGGCGCCCATCGGCCGCTCCCCGGACGCCGATTCCGGCAACCGCTGGGCCGCGCTCACCGTGGCCGTCGCCGCCGCGGCGGCACTCGTGTGGGTGGTCGTCGACGCCTTCCGCACCACCTGGATCGACCTCGACGGGCCCGCCGCCGGCTCCACCGAGGTCACCGGCGCGAGCCTGTTCCAGAACTGGGTCCTCCCCTTCGAGGCCCTCTCCGTCCTCCTCCTCGCCGCACTGGTCGGTGCGATCGTCCTGTCGCGGAAAGCGAAGGCGGAGTCGAGCTCTCCCCCTGTGAACTCCCGGGCCGGGTCCGGAGGTTCCCCATCCGTCCCGGATTCCCGGAATCACCCGATCGAGGGAACGAGGCCCGCTGCTCCCGCCGAGTCCCGCACGGCCGCCCACCCCGAAGAGCCCGCCGACCACCAGAAGCCGGACCCGGCTCACGACCCGGCCGATGCAGGGACGACGACCGAGCAGGAAGGCGCCCGCTGATGCACCTCGCCTACCCCGCCGTACTCTCCGCGCTCCTCTTCTGCACCGGCGTGTACGGGGTCCTCGCCCGCCGCAACGCCATCCTCGTGCTGATGTCGGTCGAGCTGATGCTCAACGCAGTCAACCTCAACCTGGTCGCCTTCGACGTATGGCTGAGCAGGACCGCAGAGGAGACCCTGCACTCCGGGCAGGCCCTGACCCTGTTCACCGTCGCCATCGCCGCCGCCGAGATCGGCATCGGCCTGGCGATCGTCCTCGCCGTCTACCGCAACCGCGGCACCTCGCACATCGACAAGCTCCGCGACACCGCCGAGGGACACGGCCCCGACGACACCGACCCCTCCCTCCCCGACAGCGACGCCCTCGCGGCCGAGCAGGCCGAGAAGGCTGAGGCCTCCACGTGACCACGACCACCCTCGCCGCCCTCGTCCCCGTCCTGCCGTTCCTCGGCGCCAATGCCGGCCTGCTCCTGGGCCGCACGGCACCGGGATTCGTCCGGCCGCTCGCCGTCCTGCCGACGCTCACCTCCCTCGTACTGGCCGTCCTCGTCGCCGTACGCCAGGGCGGTGACGCGGCCGTCGACGCCGCCACCGAACTCACCCCGACCGGCTCCGTGCCGATCGAGCTGGCCCTGCACATCGACGGCTTCGCCGCCCTCGTCGCCGTCCTGGTCGGCGTCGTCGCGAGCTGTGTGCAGATCTACTCCGTCGGCTACCTGCGCGACGACCCGCGCTACCCGTCGTACGCCGCCCTCGTCTCCCTGTTCACCTCCGCGATGCTGCTGGTCGTCTACTCCGGCGACCTGATCGTGCTGCTGGTCGGCTGGGAAGTCATGGGCATCTGCTCCTACTTCCTGGTCGGCCACTACTGGGAGACCCCCGAGGCCCGCGCCGCCTCCATCAAGGCCTTCCTGGTCACCAAACTCGGCGACGTCCCCTTCCTCATCGGCCTGTTCGCCCTCGCCGGCGACACCGGCTCCTTCGAGATCACCAAGATCCTCGACGCCGTGGCCCACGACGGACTGGACCACCCCACCCTCATCGCTCTGCTGCTCCTGGCCGGCGTCGCGGGCAAATCGGCGCAGTTCCCGCTGCACACCTGGCTTCCCGATGCCATGGCGGGCCCCACCCCCGTCTCCGCACTGATCCACGCCGCGACCATGGTCGCCGCCGGTGTCTACTTCATCGCCCGGCTCCTCCCCGTCTTCGCGGCCTCCGCCGCGGCGATGGTGGTCCTCGCCGCCATGGCCGCGATCACCATGGCCGGCTCCGGCCTCGCCGCGCTCGCCCAGGACGACATCAAACGAGTCCTCGCCTACTCGACGATCGGCCAGCTCGGCTACATGACCGGAGCCCTCGCCGTCGCCGACCGGGGCGCCGCCGTCTTCCACCTCCTGTCCCATGGCGCTTTCAAGGCGCTGCTGTTCCTCGCCGCCGGCGTGATCATCCACGCGGCCGGCACCAACTCCCTCGCCGCCATGTCCCGCATGGGACACCTGCGCGACCGGGTGCCCGACGCCTACTGGACGATGACCGTGGCGCTCCTCGCGCTCGCCGCGATCCCGCCGTTCAGCGGCTTCTTCTCCAAGGAGTCCGTCCTCGGCGCCGCCGAACACGTCTCCACCGGCCACACCGAGCACGCACCCGCCGCGGCGGGCTGGCTCGTCCTCCTCGCGGGCCTCCTCACGGCGCTCCTGACCGCCGCCTACGCGGCCCGCCTGTGGCTGCTCGCCTTCCGCGGGAGGGGCGCCGACGCTCCCGACCACGGCCGACAGCCGCTGACGATGACGGTCGTGCTGTGGGTGCTGGCCGTGCCGTCCCTCGCCATGGGCGGGCTCGCCTACCGTCTGCTGCCCGACTGGTTCGACGGACGCGACCTCGCCCCCACCCTGACCACCTCGGTGCTCGGCACGGGCCTGGCACTGATCGGCGGCATCGTCACCTACGCGGCATGGCGGCACACCACCGCGCACGCCGCGCGCGTGCCGCTCGGCGCGGTCGCCGCCCACCCGGAGGGCGGCGCGAGCCTCGTCGAGGCCGAGGCCGTCGCCGGACACGAACCCGCCTACGGCGACATCGCCGGCGCCGCCGACCCGGCCGACCCCAGCAGGCTGCTGCTCGGCCCGCTGCACCACCCCGCAGCCGCCGGCTTCCACCTCGACGCCGTCTACCGGGTGCTGTTCGTCCGCCCGGTGCAGGCCGCGGCGAGCCTCGTGCAGTTCCTGGACCGCGAGGTCGTCGACACCTACGTACGCGCGGCGGGCACCCTGCCGCGCTGGCTCGGGACCGCCGTACGGCGCGCCCAGACCGGCAATGTGCAGACCTATGTGAGCGCGCTGCTCGCCGGCACCGTCGTCCTGGCGGTCGCCGCCGTCCTCGTCGCCTCGGGAGCGTGAGCAGGCGTGATCGATATCAGCGAGTCCGTGATGCAGTTCTTTCTGGCGTTCGTCGTCGTCGGCCCGCTCCTCGGCGCCGCCGCGGCCCTCCTGCCCGCCCCGCCCGGGCTGAAAGGGAAATCCCCCGAGCAGGCCGTGCTCCGCCACGGTGTCACCGTGACGGGCGCGGTGCTCATCGCCGCGATCGTCCTCGCGCTCGGCTTCGACCACGACCAGCCGTCGAAGATGCAGGCCACGACCGACATCAGCTGGATCCCCGCACTCGACGTGCGGATCCACCTCGGCATCGACGGCATCTCCCTCCCCCTCCTGGTCCTCACCGCGCTGCTGACGTTCCTCAGCGCGCTCTACTCGTACTTCAAGATGCCGGCGGGCCCGAGCACGAAGGCGTTCGTCCCGCTGCTGCTCCTGCTGGAGTCCGGCACCCTCGCCACGTTCGCCGTGCTCGACCTGCTGCTGTTCTTCCTCGCCTTCGAGACGGTCCTGATCCCCATGTACTTCCTCATCGCCCGCTGGGGCGGCGAGGGCCGCGCTGCGGCCGCCTGGAAGTTCATCCTGTACACGCTGCTCGGCTCGGTCGTCATGCTGCTCGGCCTGCTCCTGATCGGGCTCAAGGCGGGCACGTTCGACATGGTGGCACTCGCCACTGACAACGGCCGGTCGCTGACCACAACCGTGCAGGTCATCGCCGTACTGGCGATCGGGATCGGGCTCGCCGTCAAGACGCCGATGTGGCCGCTGCACACCTGGCTGCCCGACGCGCACACCGCCGCCCCGACGGTCGGCTCGGTCCTCCTCGCCGGAGTGCTGCTGAAGATGGGCACGTACGGGTTCGTCCGGATCGTGCTGCCGATCGCACCCGACGGCTTCCACACCTTCGCGCCGTACCTCGCCGCGTTCGCCGTCGTCGGGATCATCTACGGATCCCTCGCCTGCCTCGCCCTCGCCAAGCCGGGAGCGCAAGGCGACCTGAAACGGCTCATCGCCTACTCGTCCGTCGGCCACATGGGCTTCGTCCTGCTCGGCATCGCCAGCACCACCCCGACCGGCGTGAACGGCGCCCTGTTCGCCAACATCGCCCACGGCCTCATCACCGGCCTGCTCTTCTTCCTGGTCGGCGCGCTCAAGGACCGCACCGGAAGCACCGACCTCGACACCCTCGCCGAGGAGAGCGGAGCCGCCCTTTACGGCAAGGCGCCCCGCCTCGGCGGGCTGCTCGCGTTCGGCGCCGTGGCCTCCCTCGGCCTGCCCGGACTCGCCGGCTTCTGGGGCGAGATGCTCGCCCTGTTCGGCGCGTTCCGGCCCGCCGCCGACCTGCACCGGGGCGCCTTCCTCACCTTCATGGCCATCGCCGCGTTCGGCACCCTGCTGACCGCCGCGTACATGCTCGCCGTGGTCCGCCGCGTCTGCATGGGGGCCCTGCCGCAGGACGCGCCGAAGACGACCGACGTCCACGCCTACGAGTTCGCGGCATGGACCCCGCTCGTCGCCCTGACCGTCTTCGCCGGACTGTGGCCCAAGGCCCTCCTCGGCCTGACCGACCCGGCCGTGCAGCAGCTCCTCGCAGGAGGCCCCCGATGAGCCACCCGGTCCAGCCGCTGGCCGCGTCCCTGGTCCAGTCCGTCGACTGGCTCGCCATCGCCCCGCCCACCCTCGCCGCGCTCGTCGCGCTCGCCGTCCTCGTCGCCGACCTGTTCGTGCCCGAGGGACGCAAACCGCTGCTCGGATGGCTGTCGGTGGCCGGCCTCGCCGCGTCCACGGCCCTGCTGCTGCCGCTGACGGACGGCGACCGCTCCACCTTCTGCCTCACCGGCGACCCCAAGGTCTGCAGCTACACCGCGGACCGCTTCACCCTCGTCATCCAGATGCTCGTCCTCGGCGGCGCCC
The DNA here is from genome assembly GCF_023072675.1 of Streptomyces sp. XM83C. Taxonomy (GTDB): domain Bacteria; phylum Actinomycetota; class Actinomycetes; order Streptomycetales; family Streptomycetaceae; genus Streptomyces; species Streptomyces thermocoprophilus. Next base: position 2,987 of record NZ_JALLGL010000211.1, on the reverse strand, counting down.
TCCTCGCCGCACTGCTGTCGGTCACGGCCCTGAAGGACGCCCGCAGGCAACTCCCCGAAGGGGAGTTCTGGTTCCTGCTGCTGGCCTCCGCGTCCGGCGCCGCCCTCCTGCCCGCCTCCCGGGACCTCGCGACACTGATCGTCGCCCTGGAGGTAGCCTCCCTGCCCGCGTTCGCCCTGGTCGGCCTGCGCCACGGCGACAAGCGGTCCTCCGAGGCCGCGCTCAAGTTCTTCCTCTCCTCGGTCACCGCGACCGCGGTCAGCCTCATGGGCATCAGCTTCGTCTACGCCTCCACCGGCACGCTCTACCTCACCCAGGTCGCCGACCGGATCGGGCACGTCGACGGGCAACTGCACACGCTGGCCCGGACAGGCGTGGTACTCACCCTCGTCGGCTTCGCGTTCAAGACGGCCGCCGTGCCCTTCCACTTCTGGGTGCCCGACACCTACATCGGAGCGCCCCTGCCCATCGCCGCCTACCTGTCGGTCGTCGGCAAGGCCGTCGGCTTCTCCGGCCTCGTCCTCGTCACCGTCGTAGCCCTCCCCTCGTACGGCGACGTATGGGGTCCGGCGCTCGCCGCGCTCGCCGCGCTGACCATGACCGTCGGCAACGTCGGTGCCCTGCGCCAGTCCGCCACGCGCGCGTACAGCGCCGTACGGCTGCTCGCCTGGTCGTCCGTGGGCCAGGCCGGCTACCTGCTCGTGCCGATCGCCTCGGCCGCCTACACCGACGACGCCGAGCGCACCGTCGGCTCCACCCTCGCCTACGCCCTCATGTACGGCGTGGTGAACCTCGGCGCCTTCGCCGTCGCCGCGGTCGTCGGCCGCACCCGGCCGCTCAACCGCGTCAACGACCACCGCGGCCTCTACACGAAGAACCCGCTGGCCGCGCTCCTGCTGGCCTTCTTCCTGCTCTGCCTCGCCGGACTGCCGCCCGGCGTCATCGGCCTGTTCGCCAAGGTCACCGTCTTCTCCGCGGCCGTCGACGCGGGGCTGGGCTGGCTGGCCGTCGTGATGGCCGCCAACGTCGTGATCGCGCTGTTCTACTACCTGCGGTGGACGGCCCTGCTGTTCCGCGCGCCGGAGGGCGAGCCGGTTCGCCATCGCGTCCCCGCACCGCTGACAGCCGCGATCACTCTGACCGCGGTCCTCGGCATCGCCCTGTCCGGTGCCCCCCAGCTCGTCCTGCGGTTCGCCGACACCGGTCTTTTCTGACCCGGCCCGCTGCATCAGGACGTCACCGCCACCACCCGGGCCCGGCGGCACACGGTCGACGAGACCGCGCCGCCGGGCCCTGGCGTCCGGCCGGCCGTGCTCACCCGGTCGGCGCACGGCCGCCGCGTCGGCACAAGGGAACCAGCGCCCCTCGCCTGGCGTTGACCAGTCAGGGAGGGTCCACTGGACGTGACACCACGGCACCGGTGGCATCGCAGAACGACCAGCAAAGGGTTCCCCTGCCGCACCACTTGGAGGGCGTACCGTGCACCGCCGGCACAACGGGCTCAGGACCGCAGTACTCCTCGGGGGACTGTCCGCACTCATCATCGTCATCGGCAGCTTCTTCGGGCGTGCGGGCCTGATCGTCGCGGTTCTGGTGGCGCTCGGCACCAACGCCTACGCGTACTGGAACAGCGACAAGCTGGCCCTGCGCGCCATGCGTGCCCGCCCGGTCAGCGAGTTCGAGGCACCCGCGCTGTACCGCATGGTGCGCGAGCTCTCCACGCAGGCCCGCCAGCCCATGCCCCGGCTGTACATCTCACCGACGGAGGCACCCAACGCCTTCGCCACCGGCCGCAACCCACGCAACGCCGCCGTGTGCTGCACCGAAGGCATCCTGCGCATACTCGACGAGCGGGAGCTGCGCGGAGTCATCGGCCACGAGCTGAGCCATGTCTACAACCGTGACATCCTGATCTCGTCGGTCGCCGGCGCACTCGCCTCGGTGATCATGTTCCTGGTCAACTTCGCCTGGCTGATCCCCATCGGCCGCTCGGACGACGACGACGGCCCCGGCCTGCTCGGCATGCTGCTGATCATGATCTTGGGCCCGCTCGCCGCGTCCCTCATCCAGCTCGCCATCAGCCGCTCCCGTGAGTACGAGGCGGACGCGTCCGGCGCCCAGCTCACCGGCGATCCGCTCGCCCTCGCCGGCGCCCTGCGCAAGCTGGAGGCCGGCACCAAGCAGCTCCCGCTGCCGCCGGAACCCCGGATCGAGACCGCGAGCCACATGATGATCGCGAACCCGTTCCGGCCCGGTCAGGGCCTGTCCAGGATGTTCTCCACCCACCCGCCGATGGCGGAACGAATCGCCCGACTCGAGAAGATGGCAGGTCGCCAGCTGTGAAGACCGTCCTGAACGTCATATGGCTCGTGCTCAGCGGGTTCTGGCTGTTCCTGGGTTACCTGGCCGCCGGACTCGTGCTCTGCATCACGATCATCGGCATTCCGTTCGGCATAGCCGCCTTCCGCATCGGCGTCTACGCCCTGTGGCCCTTCGGGTACACGACCGTGGAGCGGCGTGACGCCGGTGCCCCGTCGTGCATCGGCAACGTGCTCTGGCTGGTGCTGGCCGGCTGGTGGCTCGCGCTCGGGCACATCGTCACCGGGCTCCTGCTCTGCCTCACGATCATCGGCATCCCGTTCGGCGTGGCCAACTTCAAGCTGATCCCCGTCTCGCTGTTCCCGCTGGGCCGCGAGATCGTCCGCACCGACGAGCCGTTCGCGGTGCGCTGACCCGGGGGTTTTCCACAAGCGGCCGGTTGTCCACAGGCCGCCCCGGATGTCAGTGGTACGTCGCATCATGAACCCATGACGCACAGCGACGACTCGATCACCATTCGCAACGGACGCTTCCCCTCTCCCCCCGCCCGCGCCCCGCACCACCCGGCGACGGCGCACGCCACCCGCAGGCCCAGAACCGGGCGCCCGAGCAGCCCGCCCGGACCGCGACCGGCCCCCGGACCTGTACCTTATACACATCTCCGAGCC
>NZ_JALLGL010000210.1 GCF_023072675.1 Streptomyces sp. XM83C | reverse complement strand
GTGGGGGGTGGCCGGGGTTCCCGCATCTTCGGGATCCGTGTCCGCGGGGGTGGGGCGTGACCGGTGAGGTCCTGCGCGTCTTCCGGATCGACGTTCCGTTGCTGGACCGGATGGCCGCCGGCGGTGGGGGCGGTGAGGCGTTGCGGCTGCTCGGGGACGCCGAGTACGCGCGGCGGCTGCTGCTTCTCCGTGCGCTGCTGGACCGGGCGCGGGAACACGGGGGTGGCGTCGCGGCCGAGGTGGCCGGACTGTTCGAGGTGCTGGCGCGGGCGCGGCGCGCCGACCCCGGGGTGACACGCCGGGTGCTGACGCATCCGTCGGTCGGGTCGCGTCTCGTGGCGACCTGGCAGGAGCTGGCGAAGCCGGGCCCGGCGCTACCGCTGGCGGAGGTGGCGGCGGCCGTCGCCGTCGCCGCGGGCGTGCCGGCCGAGGTCACCCTGGCGGGGCGGGGGCCCGGCGCGGTGCTGCCCGGGGTGGGCGCGGCGGTCCTGGCGGACGCGGCCCCCGGCACTCGGGTGCGGCTGCGGGCCGGGGCGCTGGAGTCGGAGGGCGGCACGTCGGTGCGGGTGCCGGGAGGCGGGCCCTGCGAGGCGCTGCCGCAGGCCGGCGCGGGGGGCCGCTGGTGGCCTTTGCGGGTGGTGTGGCCGGAATCGGCGCGGGGCGGCGGCCGGGCGGCGGACGTGCCGGGGGTCGTCCTCGACGACGTGGACCCGGTGGCCGCGCCCGGCGTGCCCCGCATGCGGCTCGGGACCGGCGAGGTGCGGGCCTGGCGGGACGGGGCCGCGGGTGCGATGCGGCTGCTGCGGGCGCGGCATCCCGGGTACGCGGGCGAGGTGGCGGTCGGGCTGCGCGCCCTCGTGCCGCTGCCCGCCGATGACGCCACCCACCGCAGCAGCAGCGCCGCCGAGCGGTTCGGCGCTGTGGTGATGACCCGGCCGGCGTCGCACCAGTGGTTCGCCGAGACGCTGGTGCACGAGACGCAGCACAGCAAGCTGGTCGCCGTACTGCACCTGATCGATCTCGTGGAGCCCGGCGCCTCCAGGGGGCCCCTGCTGTACGCGCCGTGGCGGGACGACCCACGCCCGCCGGCCGCGTTGCTGCACGGCACGTACGCGTTCCTGTCCGTCGCCCGCTTCTGGGCCGTGGAGGCCGCCTCTGCGAGCGACCCGGGGCGGCGGTACGACGCCCAGGTGCGGTGCGCGCGCTGGCGGGAGGCGGCGGCGGAAGCGGCCGGCACGCTTCTCGCCCACGGTGATGTCCTCACCGGCACGGGCCGGCGGTTCGTCACCGTGATGGACGCCGAGCTGGCCGAGCTGCGCCGCGTCCCGCTCTCGGTGGCCGCTGTCCGTGAGGCGCGCCGGGAGGCGGAGGAGCACCGGAGGCTCTGGCGGTCCCGGCATGCGGAGCACACCGACGAGCAGGCGCACAGCCGTACGATGTGACGGGGTGTCAGACCTGTGGTTGTCATCGCGTCCGCACGGGGTACATGTCCGGGCACATCCGGTGCCGCACCGGACGCAGGGGGTGAGGGGCATGGGACCCGTCGTGCTGGTGCACGGCATCTGGAACGCCGTACCCGGTCTGACGCCGGCTCAGGCGGCGGAGGCGAAGGCGGAGACGGCGGCGAAGCGGCTGCGGGACGGCCTCGTCGCGGCCGGGCTGCCGCATGTCGACGTACCCCCGCTGGTGATGGCGTACTACGCCCATCAGCTCGCCGACGACTACCGGCCGCAGCGGCAGTCCGCCGGCCGGGACCGGCTGGAGGACCTGTCGGCGGCGCAGACCGCGGAGGCCTGGGAGTGGCTGCGGCTGGCCGGGGTGGAGCCCGTCGAGGCGCAGGCCGCGCTGCTGGCGCCCGTGCGGTGGGGCATCGGCAGGCTCGTGGCGCGGCGGGCGCACGGGGCGGCCCCCGGCGTACGGGACCGGCTGGCGGAGCTGCTGTCGCGGCTGGTGGTGGCCACCTTGCAGGACACCGACGCCTACACGTCGCGGCCCGCCCGGCGGCGCGCCGTGCGGGAGACGGTCGCCGAGGCCGTCCGCGGCAGCGGGGCGCGGGTGCTGGTGGCGCACTCGCTGGGCACGGTGGTGGCGTACGAGACGCTGCACGCGTATCCGGATCTGGAGCTGGATCTGCTGCTGACGCTGGGCTCCCCGCTGGGTCTGCCGGCGCTGATGCGGAAGCTGGAGCCGGAGCCGGTGGACGGGCGGGGTGCGAGGCCGCCGGGGGTGCGACGCTGGGTGAACATCGCGGACGTGGGTGACCTGGTGGCGGTGCCGCCGCGGCTGGGCGACGCGTTCCCGGTCGATGTGCACGAGACCACGGACATCGGCCTGTTCGACCCGCACACCCTCGGGGGTTATCTCTCCAGCGGTCTCACCGCGTCCGCGCTCGCCCCCTATCTGGCGTGATCGGTGTACCGGACGGGAGGTGGGGCACGGCGTGACGGTGCACGCGCTGGTCGTCGGGGCCGGCGGTTTCCCGGAGACGGTCCTCACCGAGGAGGACCTGGCCGAGGGACGGATCCCCCTGGGACCGCTGACGAGCGTCGCGGAGGCGGTGCCGAGGGTGGCGCGGGCGCTCGACGCGCTCGGCGTGCGGGTCGCGGGTGTGCTGTCGGACCCTCGGCTGGAGGACTGGGAGTCCGCCTGGCGGCGGGTGCGCCGGGAGGCCCGCCGCGACCCGGTGATCGTGCACTTCAGCGGACACGGTCTGTGCGTGGGCGAGGAGCTGTACCTGGCGGTCATGGACACCGACCCGCGCGACGAGTACGTCCACGAGTCGGCCGTCGATGTGAGCGCGCTGCTGCGGAACGTGGACAAGGGCAGCGGCGGACCGGTGCTGTTCCTGCTCGACGTGTGCCACGCGGGCGCGGCGCTGCACCCGCCGCTGCTGGCGCAGCTCGCCCGGCTCAAGGAACGCAAGGCCTGGGTGATCGCGGCCTGCCCGGCCGACGACACCACCCACAGCGCGCGGTTCAGCGAGGCGACCGCCACCGTGCTGGACGAGCTGAGGCAGGGCAGGCTGTTCGTCAGCAGTTCGCTGCCGTACGTGCCCGTGGAGGTCCTGGCCGCTCGTATCGACGAGGTGATGGCACGCGAGGACAGGGAGAGGGGCGAGCCGAAGCAGGACGTGGTGCGTACGGCCGATGACACGGCGGTGCTGCCGCCGCCGCCCTTCCTGGCCAACCCGCACCACCGCAGCCGGCCCTCGGACGCCTATCTGGCCCATCTGGACAGCGGCCTGGAGCACTTCCGGGGGGTCCTCGCGCCCGAACTGGACGTGGTCCACTTCGCGGAGCGCGCCGCCGGCGGGCGGGGCGTGTTCCGCTTCAGCGGGCGCACGGCTCAGCTGAGGCGGCTGCGGGAATGGCTGGACGGCACGCCGCAGGACGGGAACCGGCCGTCGGACGGCACGGCACCGGACGGGAACCAGCCATCGGACGGCACGGCACCGGACCAGAACCAGCCATCGGACGGCACGGCACCGGACCAGAACCAGCCGCCGGACGGCACGGCACCGGACCAGAACCAGCCATCGGACGGCACGGCACCGGACCAGAACCAGCCGCCGGACGGCACGGCACCGGACCAGAACCAGCCATCGGACGGCACGGCACCGGACGGGAACCGGCCGTCGGACGGCGCGGCACGGGCCGGGGAGCGGCTGCTGGTCGTCACCGGGAGCCCGGGGTCCGGCAAGTCGGCACTGCTCGGGGTGGTGGTGTGCACGGTGCATCCCGAGCTACAGGCGCTGCGGGCCCGGCTGGCGCTGCGCACCTTCCGGCCCCGGCCCGATCCTCGGCTGCTCGCCGTGCACGCACGCGGGTTGACGACCCCTCAGGTGGTGCGGTCGCTGCACCGGCAGATCCTGGAGGCGGTCGCCCGGTCGGCGGGCATGCCGGCGCCGGAGCCGATGAAGACGGTGGAGTCGGCCGAGCTGTTCGACACGCTCGCGCGGGCGGGCGGGGCGACCGTCGTCGTGGACGCGCTGGACGAGGCGGACGACCCGGAGGAACTGCTGCGCGAGGTCGTGCTGCCGCTGGCCGGTCACCCGGATCCCGCGACGGCGCCGGGGTGCCGGGTGCTGCTCGGCACCCGGCTGTGGCGCGACACCCTGCCGGATCTGCGGGCCGCCCTGGAGGGCCGGCCCGAGCTGCTGATCGACCTCGACAGAGAGACGCCGCAAGCGCTCGCCGACGACCTCGGCGCCTATCTGGAGCAGCTCCTGGACCCCCTCTGCCCGCCCGAGACGGCGCACGAGCTGGCACAGCGGCTCGCCTGCTCGAACACCTACAGCCACTTCCTGACGGCGTATCTGTACGGCACCCATCTGCGGGAACGGCACGCCGCGTCCGCCCCGATGACCCCCGAGGAGGCCGTGGCCGGGCTGCCGCTGGACCTGCCGGGCATGCTCGATCTGAACCTGCGGACCCTGCGCGCCGAGGACCCGTGGACGGGACCGGTGCTGGCCGCGCTCGGCCGGGTGGCGGGCGCCGGGATGCCGCTGGAGCTGCTCCACGCGGTCGCGGTGGAACTCGCCCAGGAGGACCCCGGCCCGGTGCCGAGGCGGCCGTCGGACACCGAGAGGGCCCTGGACCGCGCCCGTTTCCATCTGCGGCGCACCTCGGACGACGGCCGGCATCTGTACCGCTTCTTCCACCAGGCCCTCGCCGAGCGGATGGCACCCCACGCCCGCCCCGAGGCCGTGCTGCGGGCGCTGCTGGCAAAGGTGCCGGTCGCGGGCGGGGTACGGGACTGGGCGGCGGCCGATCCGTATCTGCGGCGGCACGCCGCCGATCATGCGGCGGACGCGGGACCGGAGGCACTGGACGCGCTGCTGGCGGACCCGGGGTATCTGCTCCACGCCGATCCGGAGCGGCTCGCCCCGCATCTGCACCGGGCGCGGGGCGAGCGGGCCAGGCGGCACGCGGACGTGTACCGGCAGACCACGGCACATCATCCGCTGCGGCACAGCGTGACCGCCCGGCGGGATCTGCTGGCGCTGGAGGCGGCGGTGTGGCGGGACGCGGAACTGGCGTCGGCGCTGGCCGAGGCGACCGGCCCGGCCGAACCGCTGGTACGGCCGCTGTGGGCGCTGAGCCGGACGGCCGCCGCGGCCCGGCTGCACACCCTCGGCCCGCACGACGGGCCGGTGACCCGGGTGCTGTTCACCTGCGTGCCCGGCGAGGCGACCCCGGTTCTGGTCACCGCCGGTCCGGCCGACCGGGCGCGCCGATGGGACCCCCTGCGCGGTACGCCGCTCGGCGAGCCGCAGGCCGCGGCGGGCACGGTCCACGACCCGGGCGCGGTCCAGGGTCTGGGCGCGGCCCGCGGCGCCGACGGGCGACCGCTGGTGATCTCCGTCTGCGAGGCCGGGATCGCCGTCCACGACGCGGGCACCGGCGCCCTCCGCCACATGCTGCCCCCGGCGGACGGGACGGTCGGTCCCCTGCTGGCCACGCTCACCCTGCCCGAGGGCGGGGCCCGTGCCGTCACGGCCGGGGCGGGCCGCGTGTTCCAGGTGTGGGACGTGGACGCGGGGCGGCGGCTGTTCGAGCGGGACAGCGGGATGACGGACGTACGGGCGCTCGTCGCGGGAACCCTGCCGGACCGCCGGCCGGTGGTGCTGGCCGCCGGTGACGAATATGCGGCGCGGGCGTGGGATCTGCGCACCGGGCGGCTGCTGTTCCGGCTCGGACCGCACGCGGACTTCGTCCTCGCCGCCGCCCTCACCCGCCGTACGGACGGCGGGGCGGCGGCCGTCACCGCAGGCCTGGACCAGCGGGTGCACGTGTGGGACCTGTCCGACGGCCAGGGCCGTCCCCTGCACACACTGAGCGGCCACCGGGACTGGGTCACCGCGCTCGCCGCGGGCCGGGCCGGCGGGCGGTGCCTCGCGGTGAGCGGGGACCGTCAGGGCCGCCTGCTGGTGTGGGACCTGGACGCGGGCCGGGCGGTGGGCGAACTGCCCGGCGGGCTGGGCGTGATCCGCTGCGTCGCGCTGTACGACGACGGGGCCGCCGGTCTGGTCGTCGCCGGGTGCGACGACGGGCGGGTGGCCGTGTGGGAGCTGGGCCGATGGACCCGCACTCATGCGTTCGCGGCACATCCGGGCGGCGCCCGGACCCTGGCCGTCACCCGTGCCGGTGACCGGGTCCTGCTGGCGACCGGTGGGGCGGACGGCCGGGCGGTCGTCTGGGACGTGACGCCGGAGGACACCACCACGGGCCGCGAGGACGCGGAAGGTGCGGACGGCGCCGGGGGTGCCCGCGCGACGGTGGACGGCGGACCGTCCGGTACGGCATCGGACGACCGGGGAGGCGGGGTCCGTGTGACGGCGGGGCGTGGCCCCGTCGCGGCCCGGATCGCCGGCCACCGTGCCGGTGACCGGGTCCCCGGGCACGGCGGGCCCGGTGCCGAGCGGGCCGTGGGGCACAGTGCCGTCGCCCTGTGCGCACCGGGCGCGGGGCCCGTACTGCTGCTCGGGGTGGCCCGGCGGGGCCTGGAGGTACGCGAGTTCGTCACCGGCGAGCATCTGCACCGGCGGGATCTCCCGGCGCCCGTGCCCTGGGGGCGGGCCGTGGCCGCGGCCGAGCTGCCGGGGCTGGGTCCGGTGGCGGTGACCGCCGGCCGGGACGGCGCCGTGCGCACCTGGGATCTGCGCACCGGCGAGCACCTCCACACCGTCGCCGGGGTATCGCGGCGCAGCCGTGCGCTGGCCGTCGCGGCGCTGCCCGACGGGCGGCCGGTGGCCGTCACCGGCGAGGACGACATGACCGTGGGCGTACGGGAGTTGACGACCGGGATACTTCTCGCGCGGTTCCCCGGTCATACCGGCCGGCTGCTGTCCCTGACGGTGCTGGAGCGGCCCGGTGCGCCGCCCGCCGCGGTGAGCGCCGACGACGCGGGTGCCGTCCTGGTGTGGGACCTGGCCACCGGGTCGGAGATCGCGGCGCCGTCCCGGTCGGGTCCGCCGGTGCACGGCGTGGCCGTCGCCGAGCTGCCCTGCGGGACGGCCTTGGTCCTGGCGGGCGGGGACGACGGCGAGGTCCGCGTGTGGGACGTGGACGCGCCCCAGGCCGTACGGCATCTGACCGGGCTGGAGAACCGGGTGAACGCGCTGGCGGCGACCCGCCGGCCGGACGGCACGACGGTGGCGGTCGGCGGCGGGGAGGACGGACTGCTGGCCTTCTGGGATGTCGCGACGGGCGCGGAGCTGGGGCCGCCCTGTCATCTGCCGGGCCCGGTGTCGGGGCTGGCCGCCTGCCCGGCGGGCTGCGCGGTCGCGCACGCGTCCGGCACGGCGGCCCTGCGCTGGACCGAGCAGCCGCCGGTGCCGGTCCCCGCACCGCGCGCCCCCGCATCTGCGCGGGGGCCGTCCGGGTGAACCCGGGCCGCCGGTGCCGTCCCGGCATGCAGGCGGGCGGCGGGGGTTCTTCACTGAAGGTCCGGTCCCGTATCCGCGCGACCGCCGGGCCGCCGGTCCGGCACCGCGCGCGGCAGTGAGCGAGGAGGCCCCTGTGGAGACACCGGACGGACCACGCGCCGGCGGCCGGGCGTCGTACGACGCCGTCCGGACCGGCACCGGCCCGCAGCCGTCCCCGCCGGCGCCCCGCGGTTCGGCGGAGCGGGCGGGGTGATGACCGCGGGTGTGGCGGGGCTGACGGCGATGGTGGCCGTGGTGCTGGCACGTGGCGTGTTCGGGGTGTCGGTGTTCGGGCCGGCCGGTGAAGGCGTACAACAGGACACCTCGGCCACGGTCCCGGCGGTGACGGCGGCCGGGGCGGCCCTGGGCGCGACCGGCGCGCTGCACGTGCTGGCGTTGCTGTCCCGGCGGCCGTGCCGGGTGTTCTCGTGGCTGGTGACGTCGGCCACGGTCGCGCTCGTGCTGTTGCCGTTCACGACGGACGCGGCCACCGGCGAGAAGGTGGGCGCCGCCGCCGTACGGCTCGCTGTGGGCGTCACCGTCGGGGCGATGCTGTCGGCGGTGGGCCGGGGGGCGCTGCGCCGGGGCGGCAGGTGACGGGGAAGCGACCCTCGTACGGAACGATGCGACGGCTTTCCCTTACTTCTGGCATCGCGTCCGTGCTCGTGCTCGTTGCGACGCGCGCCGCGCGGGCGGGCGGCCGTCAGCGGGCCGCGAGCAGCAGTTGCGGCGACAGCTCCTTCAACATCGTGTTCGTCCGGCGCATCTGACGCAGCGTCTGCGGATGGCAGGAGGAGGTGAGTTCGAGGAGCTGTTCGTCGCGGGCCGCCTGCGCGGCCTGCGCGAGCATCTCCCAGTACAGCGAGTTGCGCGCGGCGGCGAGATGCAGTCCGCGCAGATCGCGCAGGAGCGTCGGGCCGCCCGGCTCCGTGCGGCGGCCCAGCGCTTCGGCCGCTCTGTCACGCAGGGAGGCGAGTGCCCCGGACGCCGGGTGGGCGGCGGGTCCGCTCAGGTCGAGGCCATGGTCACGGCCCGCCTCGGCGAGCCGCCGCGTGTGCTCGTGGGACCAGCGGGCCACGTCCACGGCGACATGGTGGAAGCCGTGGTCGGCGCGGTGGCGGTCGGCGGCGGCGAGCAGGTCCTGTTCCAGGTCCCGCTCACCGTCGTGCAGGTCCTTCAGGGTCTCGGAGATCCCGGTCATGTCCGGCTCCCTGCGGGGGTGGAGGTCCGCTGCGCGAGGCTGTCGCGGCGTGCCACGAGGACGACGCGGGCCGCGCACGTCTTGAACAGGGGCTGCTTGGACACGGGGTCCCAGTCGGTGACGGTGGCCTCGTTGGCGGCCCGGCCGGCGCCGTCGCCCTCGGGGCGATGTCCCCCGGGGGTGTCCCAGTAGCCGTAATGGAACGGCAGGAAGACGGTGCCGTCGCGCATCGCGACCGTGCGCAGCCGGGCCCGGACCGCGCCGCGCGGGGTGCGCACCTCGATCAGGTCGCCGTCGGACAGGCCCTGCCGTGCGGCCTCCTCGGGGGACAGTTCGGCCCACACATCGGGGGCGGCGTCGTTCAGCTCGGGCACACGGCCCGTCTTGGTGCGGGTGTGGAAGTGGTAGACGGTCCGGCCGGTGATCAGCTGTAGCGGATGCTCCGGTGTGACGTCCTCCTGCGGCGGCAGATACTCGGCGGCCTTCAGTACGGCCTTGCCGTCCGGATTGAGGGACCGGTACTCGGTGACGTCCACGCCGGCGCCGGTCACCAGATCCTTGCCGTACGTCTCGCACACGTCGGGGTGGGCGAAGGAGATGCCGTCGCCGTACAGGCGGGGCGTGCCGTCGGGGCGGTCGGGGGTGCACGGCCACTGGATGCCGCCCTCGCGCAGCCGTTCGTAGGTGATGCCGGTGTAGTCGCAGGGCCGCCCGGCGCTGCACTTCTGCCAGGCGGCGAACGCGGACCGGGGGTCGTGCCAGGGGACGAGGGGGCCGCCGTCCTGGTCGCGGAAGTCCATGCGGGCCGCGTAGTCGAGGAAGATGTCCAGATCGGAGCGGGCCTCGCCGGGCGGTTCGACGGCCTTCTCGACGAGGTGGACGGTGCGCTCGGCGTTGGTGAGCACGCCGGTCTTCTCGCCCCAGGCGGCAGCGGGCAGGACGACGTCGGCGAGCTGCGCGGTCTCCGTGAGGAACAGGTCCTGCACGACGGTGAACAGCCGCTCCTGCGCGAGGACCGAGCGGATGCGGGCCAGCTCGGGCAGGGACACGGCCGGGTTGGTGCCGCTGATCCACAGCAGACGGATGCTGCCCTGTTCGGCGTACCGGAAGATCTGGAGGGCGTGGGTGGGCGGCCCGAAGTGCGGGATGCGGTCCGGCGGTACGTTCCACAGCCGGGCCAGTTCCTCGACATGGGTGTCGTTCTGCCAGTTGCGGAAACCGGGCAGGTCGCCGTCGGCGCCGCACTCACGGGTGTTCTCCGCGCTGGGCTGACCGTTCATCTGAAGCAGCCCGCAGCCGGGGCGGCCCAGCATGCCGCGGATCAGATGCAGGTTGTTGACCTGCACGGCGGCGGCGGTGGCCTGATGCGACTGGTAGACGCCTTGAAGGACCGTCGACAGCAGCCGCTCGGCGTCGGCGAGGAGTTCCCCGGCGTGTTCGATGCCGGCGGCCGGCACATCGCAGATCCCGGCGGACCGGCGCGGGGTGTACGGCTCGACGGCGGCGGCGAGTTCCTCGTACCCGACGGTGTGCGCGTCGATCCAGTCGCGGTCCACGCGGTCGCGGCGGATCACCTCGTGCAGCAGGGCGTTGAGCAGCGCCACGTTGGTGCCGGGGCGGGGCGCCAGATGGACCTCCGCCCGGCGGGCGACCGGCGTGACACGCGGGTCCACGCACAGCAGGCGCGGCGGGGCCGTCCCCGCCAGCCGGTCCAGGACCCGCGACCACAGCACGGTCTGCGTCGCCGCCATGTTGTGCCCGAACAGGGCGATCGTGTCGGCGTGGTCGAAGTCCTCGTACGAACCGGGCTGGCCGTCGCAGCCGAACGACTCCTTCAGCGCCTCCGCCGCGGTCGCCGTGCACAGGCGGGTGTTGCCGTCGAGGTGATGGGTGCCGATGCCGGCGCGGGCCAGCACGGCCAGGGTGTAGTACTCCTCCAGCAGGAGCTGCCCGCTGGTGTAGAAGCCGAACGCGCCGGGCCCCCGCTCCTCCAGCAGCGCGCGGGAACGGTCCGTGATCCGGGCCATCGCTGTGTCCCAGTCGCAGGGGCGGAGCGTGCCGTCGTCGCGGATCAGGGGCCGGGTGAGGCGGTCCGGGGAGGCGTTCGCCTGCCAGCCGTACAGGTCCTTCGGGCCGAGCCGCCCCCGGTTGACGCGGTCCCCGGCGCGTCCGCGGACGCCGACGATGCGGCCCTGCCGTACGGCGATGTCCATGGCGTCGCCGTTGGAGTGCAGCACGGAGGCGGCCGGGACCCAGCGGTCGACCTGGTCCTCGGCGATGCCGGGGGCGAGGTGGAGATCGGTGCGGGGCGGCCAGGGTGTGCCGGGGGCGTACGGGGTGCGGG
>NZ_JALLGL010000020.1 GCF_023072675.1 Streptomyces sp. XM83C | reverse complement strand
CCCCCGCCCGCCGGACCCGCCGCCGTGCCGTCCGCCGCGTGTCCGCGCCGGCCGGCGCCCCCGCCCCGGCTGAGGAGCCCGCCGCGCCCGCGACGCCCGCCGCCGAGACCCCGCAGGCCGAGCCGACCGCCGAGCCGGAGGCCGCCGAGGCCCCGCAGCAGGCGCCCGAGGCCGACGAGGCCGAGGCCGCGCCGCGCCCCGCCGTCGCGGTGTTCCAGCCGCCCGTCTTCACCGAGCCGAAGTTCCAGACGCCGGAGCGCGCCGCCGCCGAGGCAGCCGCCGAGGCCACCGCCCCCGAGGAGCTCCCGGAGGAGACCGGCGGCCGTCGCCGTCGCCGCCGCCGGGGCAGCGCCCTCAGCGAGGACGACGCCGCCCGGACCACCGCCGCCCCGGAGCCCGCCGAGGCCTCCGAGGAGGAGCAGCCCGAGGAGGCCACCGCCGCCGCCGCCGAGGCCGAGGACGTCGACCACGGCGACGACACCGAGGAGAGCGGCTCCCGCCGCCGCCGTCGCCGCGGCGGCCGTCGCCGTCGCCGAGGGGAAGCCGCCGACAGCGAGGGCGGCGACACCGAGGACCTCGCCGCCGAGCAGGCCGAGCAGGACGCCGAGGACACCGCCGAGCAGGTCGAGGAGGACACCGAGGAGGCCACCGAGGCCGGCGGGTCCTCGGAGACCGCCGAGGACTCCCACGACTCCGGCGAAAGCCGCGACGAACACGGCACCGGCGGCTCCTCCAGCAGCCGTCGCCGTCGCCGCCGGCGTCGCCGCGCCGGTGACAGCGCCGTGGACGCCGAGCCGTCCGCCGACGACCCGGAGCGCACCGTCGTCAAGGTCCGCGAGCCGCGCCCGAAGAGCGAGCCGTCCGACGAGGTGCAGTCCATCAAGGGCTCCACGCGTCTGGAGGCGAAGAAGCAGCGCCGCCGCGAAGGCCGTGAGCAGGGCCGCCGCCGCGTCCCGATCATCACCGAGGCCGAGTTCCTCGCCCGCCGCGAGGCCGTCGAGCGCGTGATGGTCGTCCGCCAGCACGGCGACCGCACGCAGATCGGCGTCCTGGAGGACGGCGTGCTCGTCGAGCACTACGTCAACAAGGAGCAGGCCGTCTCCTACGTCGGCAACGTGTACCTGGGCAAGGTGCAGAACGTGCTGCCGTCGATGGAGGCCGCGTTCATCGACATCGGCAAGGGCCGCAACGCCGTCCTGTACGCCGGCGAGGTCAACTTCGAGGCCCTCGGCCTCGCCAACGGCCCGCGCCGTATCGAGACCGCGCTGAAGTCCGGCCAGTCCGTGCTGGTCCAGGTCACCAAGGACCCCATCGGACACAAGGGCGCCCGCCTGACCAGCCAGGTCTCCCTCCCGGGCCGCTACCTGGTGTACGTCCCCGAGGGCTCCATGACCGGCATCAGCCGCAAGCTGCCCGACACCGAGCGGGCCCGGCTGAAGACCATCCTGAAGAAGATCGTCCCCGAGGACGCGGGCGTCATCGTGCGCACCGCAGCCGAGGGCGCCAGCGAGGACGAGCTGCGCCGCGACGTCGAGCGTCTACAGGCGCAGTGGGAGGAGATCCAGAAGAAGTCGAAGAACGGCAACGCCCCGACGCTGCTGTACGGCGAGCCGGACATGACGGTCCGTGTCGTCCGCGACATCTTCAACGAGGACTTCTCCAAGGTCATCGTGAGCGGTGACGACGCCTGGCAGACCATCCACGGGTACGTCTCCCACGTGGCGCCCGACCTCGCCGACCGCCTCCAGCGGTGGACGAGCGACGTCGACGTGTTCGCCACGTACCGGGTCGACGAGCAGCTCGCCAAGGCGCTCGACCGCAAGGTCTGGCTGCCCAGCGGCGGCTCGCTGGTGATCGACCGGACCGAGGCGATGGTCGTCATCGACGTCAACACCGGCAAGTTCACCGGCCAGGGCGGCAACCTCGAGGAGACCGTCACCAGGAACAACCTGGAGGCGGCCGAGGAGATCGTCCGCCAGCTGCGGCTGCGCGACCTCGGCGGCATCATCGTCATCGACTTCATCGACATGGTCCTGGAGTCCAACCGGGACCTGGTGCTGCGGCGCCTGCTGGAGTGTCTGGGCCGGGACCGTACGAAGCACCAGGTGGCCGAGGTGACCTCGCTGGGCCTCGTGCAGATGACCCGCAAGCGGGTCGGCCAGGGTCTGCTGGAGTCGTTCTCGGAGACCTGCGTCCACTGCAACGGCCGCGGCGTCATCGTCCACATGGACCAGCCCGGCTCGCAGGGCGGCGGCGGCAAGCGCAAGAAGCGCGCGCGTGCCGGTGCCGGTGAGCACACGCACGAGCACGAGGCCGCCGCGGCCGTCGAGCCGGCCGAGACCGCCGAGCAGGAGGCGGAGACCGAGGCCGAGGTCGCCGCGGAGACCGCCGAGCCGGTCGCCCTGCCCGCGCCGGACTTCGCGCCGGACGAGGAGCTGTACAGCAGCGTCGCCGAGGCGGAGGCCGCCGCCGGCCGCCGTGGCCGCCGCCGCTCCGGACGCCGGGCCTCCGCGCCCGCCGGGGCGCCGAAGGCCGAGGCGCCGACCGCGCAGCAGGTGACCGCGCGGCAGGAGGCCGAGCGTCCCGTGCAGCCGGAGCCGGCCGCGGAGGCGCTCGCCGAGCCGCCGGCCGCCGAGGACGCGGTGGTCGCCGCCCCCGAGGCCCCGGCCGGCGAGGCGCCCGTGGCCGAGGAGGCCGCGCCGAAGGGCCGTACGCGCCGCCGGGCCACCCGCAAGGTGACCGCGCCGGCCGGTTCGCCCGCCGGTGCGGAGGCCGCCGTCGTGACGGTCCCGGAAACCGCTGCGGCCCCCGCCCAGGAGCCCGCGGCGGAGACGCCCGTCGAGGCCCCGCAGGCCGCGTCGCCGGCCGCCGAGCCGGAGGCGGAGCCGGCCGCGCCGGCCCGTCCGCGGCGCCGCGCGGTCCGCAAGGCCACCGCGCCCACGGCGCCGGTGGAAGCCGCCGTGGTGGTCCTGCCGGCCGAGCCGAAGACCGAGGCGCAGGAGCCCGAGGGCTCGGTGGCGGAGCAGGCCGCGGAGGAGGCCGAGCAGGCCCTCGCCGAGGCGAAGGAGGCCGCCGCCGAGGCCGCCGACGGCACCGACGGCGAGGCCGTCGAGGCCCCGGCGAAGAAGACGGCCGCCCGCAAGACGGCGAAGAAGGCCACCGCGAAGAAGGCCGCCACCAAGAAGACGGCGGCGGCCAAGAAGACCGCGGCGAAGAAGACGACGGCCAAGAAGGCGGCCAAGACCGCCAAGACGGCCGCCGCGAAGAAGACGGCCAAGAAGACCGTCTCCGCCTCCGCCGACGAGAGCTGAGCCGCAAGGCTTCGCACGTGCGGCCGGTCCCCGCGACCGGCCGCACACCTCGTCGGTACACCCCCCGAACCCGCGGGGGCCCGGTTTGACCGTGTCGGCCGGGGCCCCGTACCCTAGACCGTCGGCGTGTCCACTGCACACGCCACATCCCCGTAAACCTCTTCCTCCCGGGCACAGGGTTGGCCGGGAGAGGTCGCCCGCGTTCCGCGGGGCGGCTGGCCTGCGGGGGTCCGGTTCCCGAGCGAGAGAGTGAGATCCGCGTGTACGCCATCGTGCGCAGCGGTGGTCGCCAGCACAAGGTTGCTGTCGGCGACATCGTTGAGGTTGACAAGATTTCCACTGCCAAGGTTGGCGACACGGTCGAGCTCTCGACCCTGCTCGTTGTCGACGGCGACGCTGTGACCAGCGACCCGTGGGTGCTGGCCGGCATCAAGGTCCAGGCCGAGGTCGTGGACCACCACAAGGGCCAGAAGATCGACATTCTGCGCTACAAGAACAAGACCGGCTACCGCCGTCGTCAGGGCCACCGCCAGCAGTACACGGCGATCAAGGTCACGGCGATCCCCACGGCTGCGAAGTAAGGACTGAGGAGAGATGGCACACAAGAAGGGCGCATCGTCCACCCGGAACGGTCGCGACTCCAACGCCCAGCGTCTCGGCGTGAAGCGCTTCGGCGGTCAGGTCGTGAACGCGGGTGAGATCCTGGTCCGCCAGCGCGGCACCCACTTCCACCCGGGCGCCGGTGTGGGCCGTGGCGGCGACGACACGCTGTTCGCCCTGCAGGCCGGCGCGGTGCAGTTCGGCACCCACCGTGGCCGCAAGGTCGTGAACATCGTCCCGGTCGCCTGATCGGACACTTTCGCGAGGCGGACCTCACTTCCCCGGCGGGAAGGCGGGTCCGCCTTTCGCGTGTTGGACAGAAGACATTTCCGTACATTCTGGAGGCACTGCACCATGACCACCTTCGTGGACCGCGTCGAACTGCACGTCGCCGCGGGTAACGGAGGTCACGGCTGTGCCTCCGTCCACCGCGAGAAGTTCAAGCCGCTCGGCGGACCGGACGGCGGCAACGGCGGGCGCGGCGGCGATGTCATCCTCACCGTCGACCAGTCCGTGACCACGCTGCTCGACTACCACCACTCGCCGCACCGCAAGGCCACAAACGGCAAGCCCGGCGAGGGCGGCAACCGCTCCGGCAAGGACGGCCAGGACCTGATCCTGCCCGTGCCGGACGGCACCGTAGTCCTCGACAAGAAGGGCAACGTCCTCGCCGACCTGGTCGGCCAGGGCACCTCCTACATCGCCGCGCAGGGCGGCCGGGGCGGCCTCGGCAACGCCGCTCTCGCCTCCGCCCGCCGCAAGGCGCCCGGCTTCGCGCTGCTGGGCGAGCCGGGGGATGTGCAGGACATCGTCCTGGAGCTGAAGACCGTCGCCGACGTGGCCCTCGTCGGCTACCCCAGCGCCGGCAAGTCGTCCCTGATCTCGGTGCTGTCCGCGGCCCGCCCGAAGATCGCCGACTATCCCTTCACCACCCTGGTGCCCAACCTGGGCGTCGTCACCAGCGGCTCCACCGTCTACACCGTCGCCGACGTGCCCGGTCTGATCCCCGGCGCCAGCGAGGGCAAGGGCCTGGGGCTCGAGTTCCTGCGGCACGTGGAGCGTTGCAGCGTCCTCGTGCATGTGCTGGACACGGCCACCCTGGAGGCCGAACGCGACCCGGTCACCGACCTCGACGTCATCGAGGAGGAGCTGCGGCAGTACGGCGGCCTCGACAACCGTCCGCGCATCGTCGTCCTCAACAAGATCGACGTACCCGACGGGCGGGACCTCGCCGAGATGGTGCGGCCCGATCTGGAGGCGCGCGGCTACCGCGTCTTCGAGGTGTCCGCGGTGGCGCACACCGGCCTGAAGGAACTGTCGTACGCCCTCGGTGAGCTGGTGGCGAAGGCGCGGGCCGCGAAGCCCAAGGAGGAGGCCACGCGGATCGTCATCCGGCCGAAGGCCGTGGACGACGCCGGTTTCACCGTCACCCGCGAGGAGGTCGGCGGCGAGCCGCTGTTCCGGGTGCGCGGCGAGAAGCCCGAACGCTGGGTGCGGCAGACCGACTTCAACAACGACGAGGCCGTCGGCTATCTCGCGGACCGGCTCAACCGCCTCGGTGTCGAGGAGGAGCTGATGAAGGCCGGCGCCCGCGCCGGGGACGGCGTGGCGATCGGCCCCGAGGAGAACGCGGTCGTCTTCGACTGGGAGCCGTCGATGACGGCCGGTGCGGAGATGCTGGGCCGCCGCGGCGAGGACCACCGCTTCGAGGCGCCGCGCCCCGCGGTGCAGCGCCGCCGCGACAAGCAGGCCGAACGGGACGAGCTGGAGCGCGAGTTCGACGGCTTCGAGCCGTTCTGACGGCCGGCCCGTTTCTCTCCTGACACGGCGTGAGGGCCGGCCCCCCGAAGGGGACCGGCCCTCACGCATGTCCGGTGCTGCCGGCCGTCAGCGCTCCAGGAACGCGAACAGCTTCTCCCAGCGGTCCGTGATGGCCTGCGGCGAGAACCTCTGCACGTTCTCCCGAGCCAGTTCGCCCATACGGTCGCGCAGCTCCGCGTCCTCCATCAACCGGCCGAGCTGGCGTGCCAGTTCGGTGGTGTTGCCGAGGCGGGCGAGCAGGCCGTCCTCCCCGTCGTTGATGATCTCGCGGACGCCGGGCGCGCAGTCGAACGCCGCACACGGCACACCGGCCGCCATGGCCTCCAGCAGCGCCAGCGGGAAGCCCTCACCGCGCGAGGACTGCACGAACACGGACGCGCCGTGCAGGGCGCCCACCACGTCGTCGGTCTGGCCCATCCACTCCACGGAGCCGTCCAGGCCGAGCCGGGTGCACTGCGCCTTCAGCATGGCCTCGTCGGGGCCGGAGCCGTAGATCCGCAGCCGCCAGCCGGGGTGTTTCGGGGCGACCTCGGCCCACGTGTCCAGGAGCATGTCGACTCCCTTCTCGTGGCCGAGCCGGCCGATGCTGGCGACGACCTTCTCCGTCCGGGGCGACGGCGACTCCGGCATCAAGGGCAGCGGGTTCGGCATGTAGCCGACGTTGTTCATGCCCCGGTTGTTGACCCACAGATCGGCGTCCTCCTGCGTGAGCACCAGCAGGCGGTCGACGTTCTTGTAGTACTTCTGCACACGGTGGAAGCGGGAGGAACTCCGGGAGCCCTCGTACGACTCGTGGCTCATGCCGATGACGGGGTGGCCCGCCGTGTCGGCGATGGCCACCCACTCCATCGCCCACACCTGCGTGACGATGATCATGGCGCCGGGGCGGGCGGCGCGGAAGATCCGTGACAGCTTGTCGGCGGCGACCCTCATGCCCTCCTCGCGGGCCGCCTCCCGGCGGCGGGCGGCGAGGTTGGCGCGGTCGCGCAGGTTGCGCGGCTGCCAGCGGCTGGGGGGACGCACGTCGTACAGCGTCACCGTGTCGAACGGCGGGTTCTCGCCGAGGTCCATCGGGTGCTCCGGCGGCGCGATGCCCACGATGGTCACCCGGTGGCCGCGCTCCGCGAACAACCTGGCCACCAGGGTCTGCCAGCGGCCGACGCCGCCGAGCTCGTTGACCTCATTGCCCACGAAGATGATGTCGCGCTGTGTCATCGGGCTTCTCCCTGGCTGCCGAAGAAGCGGTCGACGATCCGGGCGGCGGCATCGCCCCGGTCGTACTCACCGAACTGGGTCATGAATTCCTTGAGCCGCCCCTCGTAGCCGGTGGTCAGGCCGTCGATGTCCGACAGGACCCCGAACAGCTCCTCCGCCGTGTCGACGACCGGGCCGGGTGCCTCCTCGCGCAGGTCGAAGTAGGTGCCGCGGCTGTTGTTGACGTAGTCGTCCCAGTCGTAGGTGAAGAACACCATCGGACGCTGCAGGAGCGAGTAGTCGAACATCACCGACGAGTAGTCCGTGATCATCACGTCCGACAGCAGCAGCACCGGCGTGATGTCGGGCTCGCCGCTGACGTTGACGACCCGGCCCTCGACGGACGGAGGCAGGGAGACGCTGTTGAGGTAGTGCGTACGGATCAGCAGCGTGAACGTGTCACCGAAGCGGTCCGCGAACTCCTCCACGTCGAACGGGAACTCGAAGTTGCGCACACCGCCGTGGCTGTTCGCGCGGAACGTCGGCGCGTACAGCACCACCGGCTTGTCGCGGCGGATGCCGAGCCGCTTCGCCAGCTCCTCCGCGGCCGGGTCCGGCGCCGCCGACTCACGCGCCCGCACCAGGGCGTCGTTGCGCGGGTAGCCGGTGCGCAGCAGCTTCTCGTCGGGCAGACGGTAGGCCCGAGCGAGGGTCTTCTCGTCGTGCTCGCCGCGGACGACGAAGTGGTCGAAGCGGTCGATGGCCTTCTGGTACGCCTGCTGCTCGTGCGCAGGCATGACCCGGGACTGCGGCTCGTCGAAGCCCATCCGCTTCAGCGCGGAGCCGTGCCACGTCTGGATGTACGTGGTCTCGGGGCGCTTGGCGAGCTTCAGCGGGAAGCCCTGGTTGTCGATCCAGAACTCGGCCTGCGCCAGCGCCCGCAGATACTGCCAGGACCAGCGCTGCACCAGCTCGACGTCCTTGGGGAAGCCGGTCGGCTTCGCCCCGGCGTACGACCAGATCGCCTTGACCGGGAGGTTCCGCCGCTTGATCTCCTCGTAGATCGCGCGCGGGCTGTCGCTGTACTGCTTGCCGAGGTGGCTCTCGAAGACCACCGTGCCCTTGCGGACCGGCAGCAGCTTGATCATCCGATGGTAGGCGTCGATCTTCGTCGGACCGGAGTTGAGGTCCTTGCGGACCTTCACGGCCTTGCGGAGCATCTTCTTCGCCGCCTCGGCGGGCGCGCTGTGCATGTTGTTCTGCACGAGCGCCGACGTGCGCTGGGCGAGCTTGCCGTGCTGGGCGAGCCGGAACGCGAGGTGCCCGTTGGCGGTGGAGTGCGGCTGGAGCCGGTCGGCCATCATGCGGCCCAGGCGCGGCCGGATACGGATCTCGCCGGCGCCCTCCAGGTCGGTCTGCCCGACGGTGAGCTTGCTGACGGTGGTCTCCCCGTCGACCTTCAGGTGCAGACGTACGTCCCACACGTCGTCGATGATGCCGACGGGGCGCAGCTTCTGCGCCAGCGGGGCGACGGTCTCCCAGGCGATGTGCTCGCCCTCGTGCCGGATCACCTTCACCGGGAAGCGGAACGACTGGAGGCTCTTGCGGCGGGCGCGGAACTCCAGCTCGGCCTCCAGGCGGGCGTCCGGCCCGATCACCCCGAGCGGGTTGACGACGGCACCCGCGAGGGCGACACCGGAGGCGTTCTCCACGTACCGGGTGACAGCGTTGCGCAGGGTGAGCTTGTGCACCGGACGGTCGTGGTAGCCCTGCTCGGTGACGTCGAGCACGGCGCGGCCCAGCGGGTCGTCCAGGTAGCGGTCGCACCAGAAGACACGGCCGTCCTTCAGCGCCAGCGGGCTGGAGACCTTGTTCTTGTTGGTGAGCGTGTCGATCGCCGGCATCAGCTGCTCCCAGTCCTCCTTCAGCAGGAGGTAGGCGCACAGCCGGTGGATCGGGGTCAGCTCCGCGTAGGCCTCCTCCGGGAAGTCCGCGATGTAGCCGCGGGCCATCTCGGCGAAACGGTGCCGGTAGTCGTCGTCGAGGAACGGCAGGTCCCGCAGGTACAGCACGAGGTCGTGCTTGAGGAACTTGCGGTCCTTGTGCAGCTTGAGGGCGTCGTGGCCCTGCGCGGCGAGGATGCGGTCGATCCGGCGGTGGATCTCCAGCCGGTCGGCGAAGTTGCGGATCTCGTTGCGCCGGTTGCTGATGGACTTCTCGGCGGCCTTCTCCACCACGTTCCAGTGGTAGACCGTGTTCGGGATCAGCGTGATCCTCGACGCGGCCAGGTAGGCCTGCGCGGAGAACAGCAGGTCCTCGTAGTGGATGCCGCGGGGGAAGGTCAGCTCGTTGTCGAGCAGGAAGTCACGCCGGTAGCACTTGTTGGTGGACAGGGTGTCGAAGACCAGCAGGTCGGGGATGTCGGCCACCGACTCGAACGTGCGGGTCTCCCGGTACAGCCACTGGTACCACTTCTGGGTCTTGCCCGTGCGGCTGTCGACGTGGACGCGCACGCACAGGCCGGACACCAGGTCCGCGCCGGTGCGCTCGGCGGCGTCGAGCATGTTGCGGCAGGCGTTCGGCTCCAGCGTGTCGTCGCTGTCGAGGAACATCACGTACCGGCCGCGGGCGACCTTGATGCCCTGGTTGCGGGGCTCGCCGCAGCCTCCGCTGTTCTCCGGCAGCTGGATCGCCCGAACCCGGTCGGAGGCGGCGGCCAGGCGTTGCGCGACCTCGTAGGAGCCGTCGGTGGAGCAGTCGTCGGCGACGATGACCTCGACGTTGTGGAGGGTCTGGTCGAGGACCGACTGCACCGCCGTCGGGAGACGTTCGGCGTCGTTGTAGACGATGACGACGACGCTGATGTCGGGCGTACTGTCGTGGTGCTGGGACACTGCAGCGGCTACCTCTGGTCAGTGGACGGTTATCGGGTCGGGCGCGGACGATGCCGGCCCGGGGGGCGGTGCGGGGGTGCGCTCCTCCAGCGGTATCACCGCGGGAAGGTCCTCGGGCTGTTCACCGAGGAAGACGCGCCGGACCACCCGTTCGGCTGCGTGCCCGTCGTCGAAATCACAGAACCTTTGCCGGAACGCGGTCCGGGCCGCGGCGGCCCTCTCGTCGCGCCACGCCCCCGAGGTGAGCACGTCGATCAGCTCGTCCTGGGTGGTGGCGACGGCGCCGGGGCCTTCCTTCAGGATGTCGAAGTAGGTGCCGCGCACGACCGAGTACGTCTCCCAGTCGTCCGCGAAGATCACGATGGGGCGGTCGAGGTTGGCGTAGTCGAACATCGCCGAGGAGTAGTCCGTGATCAGACCGTCCGCGGCGAGGTACAGCCGCTCGACCTCCGGGTGCCCGGAGACGTCGACGATCCGGCCGGCGGACTGCATGTCGGCCAGGCGGGGGGAGCTCTTGTAGAAGTAGTGGCCGCGCACCAGAAGCGTCACGTCGGGGCCGAGCCGCTCGGCGACCTTCGCCAGGTCCAGGCGGGGCACGAAGCTGTGCTGGTACTCGCGGTGCGTCGGCATGTACAGGAAGGCCGTGGTGTCCTCGGGGAGGCCCAGCTCGGCGCGGGCGCGGCGCACGTCCTCGGCGGTCGCGCGCAGCAGGATGTCGTTGCGCGGGTAGCCGGTCTCCAGGCTGGTGTACGAGCAGGGGTACACGCGCTCCCACACGGTGGTGGAGAACCGGTTGGAGCTGATGCTGTAGTCCCACCGGTCGCAGCGGCGCAGCAGCTTGTCGAAGTCCATGTCGGTGGATGCCGGGTACTTCTGCTGGTCCAGGCCCATCGACTTCAGCGGGGTGCCGTGGTGGGTCTGCACATGGATCTGCCCCGGACGCTTGACCACCGCGTCGGCGAAGTTCACGTTGTTCACGAGGTACTTGGCGCGGGCGAGCGCCGTCCAGTACTCCCGTGAGCCGACCGTCACGTAGTCGACGCCGTCGGGCACCTTGTCGACGGCGTCCGCGCGTACGGCCCACACCCGGCGGATGTGCGGGGCGAGCCGGCCGACCTCGGCGGCGATCGCCGCGGGGTTGCAGGAGACGCTGCGGTTCCAGTACGCCGCGAACAGGGCGAGGTTGTCGTCGATCGGCAGGCGAAGCTGCGAGTGGTAGAAGACGCCGAGCGCGCCGCGCCGGGAGCGGCGGACCGCGGCGGCGGCCCGCTTGCGGACCTTGCCTCGGACCCGTACGACGCGCAGCGCGCTGTTCATCGCCACCCAGGAACCGCGCTGGAGCAGCGCGTACTTGTGGCCCCAGGGGCCCGCCGGGCGCTTGAAGTTCTCGGGCAGTCGCCTGCGGTAGTCGGCGGAGGCCCGCTCGTAGAACTCGCCGCGGGCGGAGGCCGGGAGCCGGTCGGGGCGTTCCAGCAGGGTCAGGAAGTGGTTGACCATCTTGCGGAACAACTGCTCGCGCCAGCATGCGAATTCGGGGTGTTCGTCGACGAACGCGAAGACACGGTCGTACTGGTCGAAGATGTCGAAGTGCTTGCGGCTGGTGGTCTTCAGGATGTTGCCGCCCTCCCGGCGCTGCCGGTACAGCACGGCGACCCGGTCGAGCACGGCGATGCGCTCGGCGCTGATCAGGGTGGAGAACGTCCAGGGGGCGTCCTCGTAGTAGCCGGGCGGGAAGGTGAAGCCCCAGCGCTGGACGAAGTCGCGGCGGTAGGCCTTGTTCCAGACGATCTGCAACAGCTCCAGCAGCTGCGGCCGGTCGGCCAGGCGGAAGACGTCCGGGCCCTCCTGGCGGAGCAGCTCGGCGCGGGTGTTCGGCTGGATGCGGCCGTCCCAGTAGGAGCGCGCGTAGTCGTAGACGAGCACGTCCGGGTCGCCGGTGGCCTCCAGGCGGGCGGCGATCGCCGACAGCGCTCCATCGGTGAGGGTGTCGTCGCTGTCGAGGAACAGGACGTAGTCCCCGCGCGCCTGCTCCAGACCGGCGTTGCGGGCGCGCCCCAGACCCACGTTCTCCGTGAGGTGGATCACACGAACGCGGGAGTCCCTCCGTGCGTATTCGTCGAAGATGGCCCCGCAGCCGTCCGGCGAGCAGTCGTTCACCCCGATCAGCTCGAAGTCCGTGTAGTCCTGCCCGAGGACGGAGTCAAGACACTCAGCGAGGTAACCCTGCACCTTGTAAGCAGGGACGATGAGGGAGAGTCGGGGCATCCTTACAACCTGTTCGGGGGCTGGCCACGGGAGCGCGTGCGGGGTGACGGGCGTCCGCCTGCGGCCTGGAGGGGGCGCCGCAGTGCTCAGCGTAAAGGATTCACGCGGTGTCTCCGTGGCCGAGGTGGCGGGCCTGCGGGCGCCCGCGTCGTGGGTGTCGTACCTCATGTGAACGCGCGGATCCCGGTCCCGGACACGGAGATCACGGGGTATTGGCGCCCTATATCCGGATGGTCCGATTCGACTTTCGCGCGGTGAACGACGACTCTGCATGCGTCTGCCCCTCACAAAGGAGGAAACAGGATGAGCTGGCTGGTCACGGGCGGGGCCGGATACATCGGCGCGCACGTCGTGCGTGCCATGGTCGACGGCGGTCAGTCCGTCGTCGTCTACGACGACCTGTCGACCGGCAGCGCCGACCGTGTGCCCTCCGGCGTGCCCCTGGTCGTCGGCAGCGTGCTGGACGCGGAACCGCTGGAGCGGGCGATCCGCGAGCACGGTGTCACCGGTGTCGTGCACATCGCCGCCAAGAAGCAGGTGGGGGAGTCGGTCGAGCGTCCCCTCCACTACTACCGGGAGAACGTCACCGGCCTGCAGACCCTGCTGGAGACCATGGCCGCCAACGGCGTCGACCGCCTCGTCTTCTCCTCCTCCGCCGCCGTCTACGGCATGCCCGACGTGGACCTCGTCACGGAGGAGACCCCCTGCGTGCCGATGAGCCCGTACGGCGAGACCAAGCTCGTCGGCGAGTGGCTGATCAAGGCAGCCGCCCACGCCCATGGCCTGCGCGCCGCCTCCCTGCGCTACTTCAACGTCGCCGGCGCCGCCGCCCCCGAGCTGGCCGACACCGGCGTCTTCAACCTCGTCCCCATGGTCTTCGAGCGGCTGGAGGCCGGCGAGGCGCCGCGCATCTTCGGCGACGACTACGCCACCCCCGACGGCACCTGCATCCGTGACTACATCCACGTCGAGGACATCGCCTCCGCGCACCTCGCGGCGGCCGTCCGCCTGGCCGAGGCCGAGCCGGGCACCGCGCTCACCCTCAACGTCGGCCGTGGTGAGGGCAGCTCCGTCCGCGAGGTCGTCGACCGCATCCTCAAGGTCACCGGCCGAGAGGGCGTCGTCCCCACGGTCTCCGACAGGCGCCCCGGCGACCCCGCGCGCGTCGTCGCCTCCGCCGACCGCATCCGCGAGGAACTGGGCTGGTCGGCGCGGTACGACCTGGACGCGATGATCGACTCCGCCTGGCAGGGGTGGCGACTGCGGCACGGGTGAGCCCGCCCCCGGCCTGACCTGCCGCGCGATCCCGGACGGGCGCCGTCCGCCGATCGGACCGTTCCGCACGGGGCCGGGCTCTTCGCGTAGATTTCGGGCAGGCAAGCCGGACAGACGTGAGGAGACGCGACCAAGGTGGCAGGGGCAAGGCAGGCCGTGAACGAGGCCCGCAGGATCGTCGTCAAGGTCGGCTCCTCCTCGCTGACCACCGCGGCGGGCGGACTGGACGCCGACCGGGTCGACGCGCTCGTCGACGTACTGGCGAAGAGCCGCAGCGGCGGGGAACGCGAGATCGTCCTCGTCTCCTCCGGCGCCATCGCCGCCGGCCTCGCCCCCCTGGGCCTGCGCCGCCGCCCCAAGGACCTGGCCCGCCAGCAGGCCGCCGCCAGCGTCGGCCAGGGCCTGCTCGTCGCCCGCTACACCGCCTCCTTCGCCCGACACGGCATCCGCGTCGGCCAGATCCTGCTGACCAGCGACGACATGAGCCGGCGCGCCCACCACCGCAACGCCCAGCGCACCCTGGACCAGCTGCTGACCATGGGCGCCTTCCCGATCGTCAACGAGAACGACACCGTCGCCACCGACGAGATCCGCTTCGGCGACAACGACCGGCTCGCCGCCCTCGTCGCCCACCTCGTCCGCGCCGACCTGCTCGTCCTGCTCTCCGACGTGGACGGCGTCTACGACGGCGACCCCAGCCGCCCCGGCACCTCCCGGATACCGGAGGTCCGCGGCCCCGCCGATCTCGCGCACGTCGAGATCGGCAGCGCGGGCAAGGCGGGCGTCGGCACCGGCGGCATGGCCACCAAGGTGGAGGCCGCCAACATCGCCGCCGCCGCCGGCATCCCCGTGGTGCTGACCAGCGCCGTCCACGCGGCCGACGCCCTGGCCGGCCGTGATACCGGAACCTGGTTCCACGCCACCGGCAAGCGCTCCGCCGACCGGCTGCTCTGGTTGCAGCACGCCTCCACCCCGCAGGGCGCCCTCGTCCTGGACGACGGCGCCGTCCGCGCGGTCGTCGAGCGGCGCAAGTCCCTGCTGCCCGCCGGTATCGCCGCCGTCGAGGGCGAGTTCAGCGCCGGCGACCCGGTGGAGCTGCGGGACGCCGAGGGGCGCGCGGTGGCCCGGGGGCTCGTCAACTTCGACGCCAAGGAGATCCCCCGGCTGATCGGCCGCTCGACGCGCGAACTGGCACGCGAACTCGGCCCGGAGTACGAACGCGAGGTCGTACACAGGGACGACCTGGTCCTCCTCCACCCGTAAACGGTGTCGAAACCTCCGCTCCCGGTGGGGGACGTTCCGTAAAACCGCCCCGCGGAGCCGTACGGCCTGCTCAACTGTGTGCCGGGGATGTGTTCAAGGCGCACATCCCGTACGAGCACTGGGCGAAGGAGGCCGTCGTGGCCGTCGTGAGACGAGTACGCCCTGGGGCTGCGGCGTCCCGCTCCGGCACCGGCAGGGGCTCCGGCCAGGGCGCGGACCGCGGTACGGGGGGCGCGCGGGGCGCCCGCGCAGACGGCGAGGAGCGCCCCCTCAGCAGCGTTCCCGCCGGCGGGACCGGCGCCGACACCACGGCCGGAGGGCGCGGCACCCCCGACGGGCTGCCGCGCCTGTGGCACGTCACCCTCTGCGTCTCCGGCGGGGAGGTCCCGCTGACCGAGGTGCGGCGCGGCCTGGAACAGCTCGCGCACGACCATCCCTTCCTGCTGACCAGCCGCTACGCCGTCGACCACGCGGAGATCCGCTACTGGGAGGAGGCCCGCGACCTGCACGACGCGGCGGCTGTGGCGCTGCGGCTGTGGGGCGAGCACCGGCGCAGCGCCGGGCTTCC
Source organism: Streptomyces sp. XM83C (assembly GCF_023072675.1). Lineage (GTDB taxonomy): Bacteria > Actinomycetota > Actinomycetes > Streptomycetales > Streptomycetaceae > Streptomyces > Streptomyces thermocoprophilus. The sequence goes on along the minus strand of NZ_JALLGL010000020.1, from coordinate 24,124 downwards.
GCCCTGGGAGATCGTCGGTCTGGAGGTCATCGACCGGGAGACCTACCACCAGCGGATCGCGGAGGGGTACGGGCCGCCGCCGGCGACACCGGTGGGCATCCATCCCTTCTAGACACCGGGGCTCGGTGTTCCGCCTGCTCGGGCGCGATGGCCGGTCCGGGCTTCCGGCCGGGAGCGGGTTCGCGCGCCGCAGGGCCCGGCCCCCCGCCCGGGGCTCCGCACCCCCTGCCGGGCTTGTCATGCTTTGGCCCTGTCTCGTGGTGTGGGACGAACGGTGAACGGACCGGCCGGGCGCACTACCCTTCCCTCATGACCACGCTCTCGCCGTACGACTCCATGTCCCCGGTCACCCGGGCCGCCTACCGGGCCAAGGCCGCCGCCGCGACGCTCGCGCCGCTGCCGCGGGCCGTGAAGGACGACGCGCTGCTCGCCGTCGCGGACGCGCTGGAGGTCCGCACGAGCGAGATCGTCGAGGCCAACGCCCAGGACGTGGCCAAGGCCCGCGAGGGCGGCATGAGCGAAGGCATGATCGACCGCCTCACGCTCACCCCGGAACGTGTCCGCGCCATCGCCTCCGACGTCCGGGACGTCGCCGCGCTGCCCGACCCGGTCGGCGAGGTCGTACGCGGCTCCACCCTGCCCAACGGCATCGACCTGCGGCAGGTCCGCGTCCCGCTCGGCGTGGTCGGCATCATCTACGAGGGCCGCCCCAACGTCACCGTCGACGCCGCCGCGCTCTGCCTGAAGTCCGGCAACGCCGTCCTGCTGCGCGGCTCGTCCTCCGCGTACCGGTCGAACACCGCCCTCGTGCGGGTCCTGCGCGACGCCGTCGGCGGGGCCGGGCTGCCCGCGGACGCGATCCAGCTGGTGCCGGGGGAGAGCCGGGACAGCGTGCGCGAGCTGATGCGCGCCCGCGGCCTGGTCGACGTGCTGATCCCGCGCGGCGGCGCCTCGCTGATCAACACCGTCGTGCAGGAGTCCGTCGTTCCCGTCATCGAGACCGGCACCGGCAACTGCCATGTCTACGTCGACGCGCAGGCCGACCTCGACATGGCCGTCGACATCCTGATCAACTCCAAGGCCCAGCGGGTCGGCGTCTGCAACGCCGCCGAGACCCTCCTCGTCCACCAGGACATCGCCGGCGACTTCCTGCCCCGCGCCCTGGACGCCCTCGCCGACGCCGGCGTCACCGTGCACGCCGACGAGCGCGTGATGGCGTACGCCAAGGACTCCCGGGCCACGGTCGTCGAGGCCACGCCCGAGGACTGGGAGACGGAGTACCTGTCGTACGACATCGCCGCCGCCGTCGTGGACTCCCTCGACAAGGCCGTCGAGCACATCCGGCTGTGGACCTCCGGGCACACCGAGGCCATCGTCACCAGCTCCCAGCAGGCCGCCCGCCGCTTCACCCAGCTGGTCGACTCCACCACCGTCGCCGTCAACGCCTCCACGCGGTTCACCGACGGCGGCCAGTTCGGCTTCGGCGCGGAGATCGGCATCTCCACGCAGAAGCTGCACGCCCGTGGCCCCATGGGCCTGCCGGAGCTGACCAGCACGAAGTACATCGTGACGGGCGACGGGCACATCCGGGGCTGAACCGACCGGAAGAGGAGATTACCGGCCGGTAGGGGGTGATGAATTTCCATACCGTCTGCCCAAATTGACCCCTCCGGTCTACTCTGGATCCGTGCCGGAGGACGTGGGGGGCACGCCGTTCCCTGACGGCTGGGAGCCCGACGACGACCACGACCGCGGGGTGTCGGACGAAGAGTTCGCCTCCGTGGTCTTCGACGAGGCCTTCGTACGTGCGGCCACGGTCCATGAGCCCACCGCCGTCGAACGGCTGCTGGCCGCCGCCCAGGCGAGAGCGGAGGCCTCCGAAGCGGAGGCCGCCCGCCGAGGCCACGGCCGCGGCGACCGCTACGAGGACCGGTACGGCCGCGACGACCACGGCGGCTTCGGCCCGGACCCGGATTTCGACGACTACGACGCCGACGACGACGGCTACCCCTTCGACCGGCGTCACGGCTTCCTCGGGCCGCACGGCCGCCAGGTCCGCTGGCACCGCCCCGTCGCCTGGATGCTCGCCCTGGTGATGGGTGTCGGCATGGTCGCCCTCGCCTTCGCCGCCGTCTACCGGGGCGCCTCCGGAGGCAGCCGCGACCGCGTACCGCCGCCCGCCTCCACCGAAGTGGAACAAGGCACCAAGGCCGCTCCCTCCGCGTCCGCCGACTACTCCCCTCCGGCGGTCTCCGCGGTCCCGCGCACCCCCTGAACGACCCCGCACGCATGCGGTGAGAACCTGTCAGAACTTGTCGTGCGGCAGGGCGTTTACCGTAGCTCCCGCAGACCTACCCTGAAGGTATGGGCGGGCCTGGAGAGCCACCCGAGGGGACACCCGAGGGAGCCCCCGGTGGCGACGACGAATACCGATCCGTCGTCTTCGACGAGTCGTTCGTCCGTGCTGCCCGCCTCCAGGAGTACTCCGCCGTGGAGCGGATGGCCGAGCACGCCCCCGCCGTGCGCCGCCGCCCCTCCCTGCGCCGGGGCCTGTCCCGGCAGGCACTGATCCTCGTCCTGCTGATCGCCGTCGCCTTCGGCACCGCCGTCTACATGGGCGTACGGCACCCGTACTCCTCGCCCGCGGCCCGGCAGCCCGTCGAACCCCTCCGCGTCACCGTGATCCCGCTCGCCCCCGAGGGAAAGGTGCCCGGCACCGGAGACCCCGAACAGCTGTACGCACACAGCCCCGCCGCCCGGTTCCGCATCGGCGCCGAGGGCATCCCGCTGCCCGCGTCCCGGCGCACCGCGCACTTCTCCGACAGCCAGGTCGTGACCGCCCTGACCACCGCCAAGGAATACCTCGTCCGCTCCTCGCTCTACCCCGAGGTGCTCACCGGGCAGCAGGTCCGCCCGGTGCGGGTGATACTCGACCCCGACCAACTCGACCAGTTCGACCAGAGCTTCACCCACCCGGCCGCCGACGGACGGCACACCCCCACCGGCTGGCTGGTCCGCTTCGACCCCGCCCGCGCCGAACTGGCCGACGAGAAGATCCGCGTCCAGGGCACCCTCACGGCCGCCGAGACCGACTCCGACACCCTCGAGGTCACCGCCGACCACACCTTCGTCTACGCCCTGCGCCCCGCAGGCTCCGACAGCACGGACGCCGCGTCCCTCTTCACCGTCCGCCGCGAGCTACAGTTCCGCTTCGACCGGGAGGACCTGCGTCTGCACCAGGCGCAGGTCGTCGCCTCCTACGTCCAGGCCGGGCCGCTGTCCTGCGCCGAGGACTCCACCAACCATCTGCGACCGCTGCTCGCCGGGCAGACCGCGAAGAGCGGCGGCCCCGCCGGCACCGACCCCTACGCCACGGGCAGCGCGACCGCCCTGTGCGGCACCCTGGCCGGCAGCGCCCTGCCCCGGGTGTGAACGCACCCCGAGGCCGCTCACCCCGGCCGTCGGTGCACGGGCGGCGCCGGACGGCGACCCGTCCCGTCAGCCCTCGTCGCCCGGCCGGTCCGCCGGCGGCTCCTTGTCGGAACGGTCCTTCGTCGCCGTACCGCCGGAACCGGACTGGCCGCCGGGGCCCGCGAACCCGGCGAAGCCGCGGCGGACCCGGCCGCCCAGGTCACCCGCGCCGCCCGCCAGATCCGTGACCAGCTTCATCAGCGGGTCCTTCGACGTCTTGACATGCGCGGCGTAGTGCGAAGCCGTCTCACGGAAGGACTCCGACACCGAGGCGTCCTTGTCCTCGCTGCGCCGCGGATAGTGGCCGTCCATGATCCGCTGGAAGTCCCGCGACTCCGACCACTTCTTCAGCTCGGCCGCCCGCACCGTCGTGAAGGGGTGCGAGCGCGGCAGCACGTTCAGGATCTTCAGCACCGAGTCCCGCAGGTCGCCGCCCGCCTCGTACTCCTCGGCCTGCGCCAGGAACGCGTCCACGTTCATCTCGTGCAGATGGTTGCCGCCCGCGATCTTCATCAGTCCGCGCATCGACGCCCGCACGTCCTGGCCGACCAGCAGCCCCGCCCGGTCCGCGGACAGCTCCGACTTGCGGAACCACTCCCGCAGCGCCGTCACGATCGCCATGATCGCCAGATTCCCCAGCGGGATCCACGCCACCCGCACCGCCAGGTTCGTCAGGAACAGCAGGATCGTGCGGTACACGGCATGACCCGACAGGGCGTGGCCCACCTCGTGCCCGATGACCGCCCGCATCTCCTCCTCGTCGAGCAGCTCGACGAGACCCGTCGTGACCACGATGACCGGCTCGTCCAGGCCGATGCACATCGCGTTCGGCACCGGGTCCTGGTTGACGTACATCGGCGGGACCTTCTCCAGGTCCAGGATGTAGCAGGCATCCCGCAGCATGTCGTTCAGATGCGAGAACTGCTGGTCGGACACCCGCACCGAGTCCGACAGGAACAGCAGTCTCAGGCTCCGCTCGGGCAACAGCCCGCTCAGCGCCTTGAACACCGTGTCGAACCCGCTCAGCTTGCGCAGCGCCACCAGCGCCGAGCGGTCCGCCGGGTGCTCGTACGCGCGCGAGGAGATCCCGGGAAAGCGCCTGCGCTGCCTGCTCGGCACCTTCTCGCTGCCGCCGTGCTGCTGACCGTCGTCGGACATGTGGTCCCCCATGTGCGTCGGTGTGGCCGCCCAGCGGCCCTGTCCGCCCCCCAGGCCGGTCCCAGCCTAGGCGGAGTTACCGTTGACCGGCACCACACCTGAGGAGGCCCCAGCCATGGAGTACACCCTCGCAGCCGGCCGGCTCACCGAGGCCGCGAGCGCTGCCCAGCACCAGGGTTCGGGGTATCTGCTCCGGGTCGTCCTCGTCGTGATGATCGTCGGGTGCGTCCTGACCGCGTGGTTCCTGCTGCGGGGCTACAAGCAGAAGGACGACTGAGACCCACCGGAAGGTTCCCCGGCCCGCCCCGCGCGTCCCGCACGCCCCGCGCGGCCACGGCGAGGGCTCCCAACGGCGGAGTCGGCGTGATCGCGGAAGAGCCGCCCGCTTACGATGGGCCGACGTCTTTATCCCGCCCACACCTGATAGGTCCTGCCGAAGATGAGCTTCCACAGCACCGCAGCCCAGTTGGTCACCCTTGCCGCCGAGGGCGAGGAGCACGGCGGCAACCACAACAGCCTCAGCCCCTATGTCACCGGCGGCGGCGCCCTCCTCGTCCTGCTGCTCCTGCTGTGGATCACCACCCGCTTCAATCGGGACCGCTGAGCCCGCACCCCCTCCCGGCCTCCACCGGGGAGCGGGCGGCGAAGCCCCACAGGCCGGGCCGGTAGGGTCTGCACGCATGGGAGAGCAGGACATGCCTACCGGTCCGGCGCACGACACGGCGCACGCCCCGGCCGACACGCCCCGCGGTACGCCCCGCACGCCGGGCGCACGCCCCGCGCTGCCGGTGCACGGCCCCGGCAGCGGCCCGTCCGCGCCGGGCAAGCGCCGCCTCGGCGTCATGGGCGGCACCTTCGACCCGATCCACCACGGGCACCTGGTGGCGGCCAGCGAGGTCGCCGCCCAGTTCCACCTGGACGAGGTCGTCTTCGTACCGACCGGCGAACCGTGGCAGAAGAGCCACCGCACGGTCTCCCCGGCCGAGGACCGCTATCTGATGACGGTCATCGCCACCGCCGAGAACCCGCAGTTCTCCGTGAGCCGTATCGACATCGACCGCGGCGGCCCCACCTACACCGTCGACACCCTGCGCGACCTGCGCGCCCTCAACCCCGACACCGATCTGTTCTTCATCACCGGCGCCGACGCGCTCGCCCAGATCCTCACCTGGCGGGACACCGAGGAACTGTTCTCCCTCGCGCACTTCATCGGGGTCACCCGGCCCGGCCACCACCTCGACGACCCCGGACTCCCCGAGGGCGGGGTCTCCCTCGTCGAGGTGCCCGCCCTCGCCATCTCCTCCACCGACTGCCGGGCGCGGGTCGCCAAGGGCGACCCCATCTGGTATCTGGTGCCGGACGGAGTCGTGCGCTACATCGACAAGCGTGAGCTGTACCGCGGCGAGTGAGCCGAGAGGGGCTACCGGTGAACGACCGATACGACGCGGGGGCTGCGGGATACGGAGCCGACCAGTACGAACTGGTCGGCTACGACGAGTACGGGCAGCCGGTCTACCGGCACATCCCCGCCCAGCCGGCGCCGCAGCAGCCGTACGACCCTTACGCACAGCAGGGATACGGCTACGACCCGTACGCGACCGGACGGCAGCAGACCCCCGGCTACGACCCCTACGACCCGTACGCCACAGGCCAGGGGCAGCAGACCACCGGTTACGACCCCTACGGCACCACCCAGCAGACCCACCCGCAGGACACCGGCTACGACCCCTACGGGCAGACCGCCACCAGCGGACAGCAGCCCCGCATCCCGTCCCCGGCGGCGCCCCCCGCACAGCAGCCCGGCGGCGACGGGCACACCGCCCACATCCCGCAGCAGGCCGGACCGGCCGAGGACGACATGTCCACCCCGTCCGGCGCATCGGACGAACGGCAGTACGACACCGGACAGTTCGCCTTCGTCGAGGAGCCCGACCAGGACTCCGAGGACGTCATCGACTGGCTGAAGTTCACCGAGAACCGCACCGAGCGCCGCGAGGAGGCCCGCCGCCGCGCCCGCAGCCGCGTCATCGCCCTCCTCGTCGTCCTCGCCCTGGTCGCCGTCGGCGGCGTCGGCTACCTCTGGTACGCCGGGAAACTCCCCGGCCTGTCCGACTCCGGCGACGACTCCCGCACCACCACCGCGACCGGCGCGCAGAAGCGTGACGTGGTCGTCGTCCATCTGCACGACACCCGGCAGGGCGGCACCTCCACCGCGCTGCTCGTCGACAACACCACCACCAAGCAGGGCACCACCGTCCTGCTGCCCAACGCGCTCGCCCTCACCTCCGACGACGGCACCACCACGACCCTCGCCAAGTCCGTCGAGGACGACGGCTCCGGCGGCACCCGCGACGCGCTGAACTCCGTCCTCGGCACCGACATCCAGGGCACCTGGCGGCTGGACACGCCGTTCCTGCAGAACCTCGTCGACCTCGTCGGCAACATCGAGGTCGACACCGACACCGACGTGCCCGACCCCGACGCGAAGAAGAAGGGCGCCGCCCCCCTCGTCCGCAAGGGCGAGGACCAGACCCTCAGCGGCAAGATGGCCGTCGCCTACGCCACCTACCGCGCCTCCGGCGAGTCCCAGAACGCCCAGCTGGAGCGGTTCGGGCAGGTCATGCAGGGCACCCTGCGCAAGATGTCCTCCGACCCGCAGGCCGCGACGATCACCGTGCAGACCCTCGGGCAGATCCTCGACCCCTCCCTGTCCGACAAGGACCTCGGCGCCTTCCTCGCCCAGCTCGCCGACCTCGCCAAGGGCGGCGACTACAAGACCGCCCTGCTGCCCGTGCAGGACGACGGCACGCTCACCGCGCAGGCCGGCGACAGCGTCGTCAAGAGCATCCTCGGCGGCACCGCCAAGAGCCCCGACCAGTCCAGCGCCGTCCGCGTGTCCGTGCAGAACGCCAGCGGGGTCAAGGACAACACGGAGAAGGCCCGCGTCGTCCTGCTCAACGGCGGCTTCACCTTCCTCGACGCCGGCACCGGCACCACGAGCGACGACTCCCGCGTCGTGTACGCGGACGCCGCCGACAAGGAGAACGCGACCGAGGTCGCCAAGACCCTGGGCCTGCCCGCCACGGCCGTCACCGAGGGCAAGGTGACCGGCAACGCCGACGTCACCGTCGTACTGGGGCAGGACTTCGAGCCGTCATCGTCGTAGCCGTGGCCGAAGCCGTGGAACCGCCGGGCCCCCGGGGCCCGGCGGGCTCCTCCTGTGCGACAGGGCGCGGCGGGCATGCGATCGCGACAATCACGTAGGGGGCGCCCGGCGGTCCGTGAGACCCTGGAAGGCAAACGACCGCCGACGGAAAGCCTTGCAGTGACCGCAACCGACCGTTCCCTCGAGCTGATCAACACCGCCGCCCAGGCGGCGGCCGACAAGCTCGCGCACGACATCATCGCCTACGACGTCAGCGACGTCCTGTCGATCACGGACGCCTTCCTCCTGGCGTCCGCCCCCAACGACCGGCAGGTGAAGGCCATCGTCGACGAGATCGAGGAGCGCCTGCTGAAGGAGCGCGGCGCCAAGCCGGTACGCCGCGAGGGCGACCGCGAGGCCCGCTGGGTCCTGCTCGACTACGTCGACATCGTCGTCCACGTCCAGCACAGCGAGGAGCGCGTCTTCTACGCCCTCGAGCGGCTGTGGAAGGACTGCCCCGAGCTCGACCTGCCCGAGGACGCCAAGGCGACCCGCGGCAAGGCCGAGGAGCACGCCAAGCAGCAGGCCGCGGAGGAGGCGGCGGAGCTGGGCGGTGAGTGGCGGTGAGCGCCACCGGTGAGGTGAGCACCGGCAAGCCGGACCGGGGCCGCCGCATCATCCTGTGGCGCCACGGCCAGACCCAGTGGAACGTGGAGCGCCGCTTCCAGGGCACCACCGACGTCGAGCTGACCGAGACCGGCGTCGCCCAGGCCCGCCGCGCCGCCCGGCTGCTCGCCTCCCTGCGGCCCGACGCGATCGTCTCCTCCGACCTCGAGCGGGCCGCCCGCACTGCCGCCGAGTTGGCCGCTCTGACGGGCCTGGAGGTCACGCACGACGAGGCGCTGCGGGAGACGTACGCGGGCGTGTGGCAGGGCCTCACCCACGAGGAGATCGTCGAGCGCCACGGCGAGGAGTACGCCGCCTGGAAGCGCGGCGAGCCGGTGCGCCGCGGCGGCGGTGAGCTGGAGAGCGAGGTCGCCGACCGGGCCGCGCCCGTCGTGCTGCGGCACGCGGAGAAGCTGCCCGACGACGGCACCCTCGTCGTCGTCAGCCACGGCGGGACCATCCGCACCACCATCGGCCGACTCCTCGGTCTGGAGGGCCGGCACTGGGAGAGCCTCGGCGGCCTCTCCAACTGCTGCTGGTCCGTCCTCGGGGAAGGTGCCCGCGGCTGGCGTCTGCTGGAGCACAACGCCGGAACCCTGCCGGAACCGGTCCTCGGCGACGACGACTGACGGGCCCCGCCGGGCGGGACGGACGGCCCCCGCGGGCGGGCCGGACCCCGGATTTCACTTTCTGGCAGGTCGCAGGCTAAAGTTCTTCTTGTTCGCACCGCCGAGCGGGAAGAACACAAGGGGCTATAGCTCAGTTGGTAGAGCGCCTGCATGGCATGCAGGAGGTCAGGAGTTCAATTCTCCTTAGCTCCACACAGAGACTCTGGCGCAACGTCAGAGATCGACGAACGAGGATCCCGTCCCCACAGGGGGCGGGATTTTTCGTTGCCTCCCAGCCGGTACGCCCGCCGCGCCGCACAGGGCCACGAGGGCATGGGGGTGCGCGGCGCGGATGCGGGCCGGTCGCCGGCGCCGGGCGGCCGTCCGAGGCAGACTCTCCCCGGGCAGGCTTGAGTCACCCGGGCCCTTCCGGCGTATACATCTGCGGAAGCGTTTCCACGAGCACGCCCGCACGCGTGGCGGCAGCTCCCGGGGCGCTGTGTCCGGACCGGTACTGAGGCGTCGCTGACCGTATTGGCCCGGCCGTGGCAGAATCAAACGGCCGGAAGGGGGCGCGACCCGACGGGAGGGAGTGGTGATGCCTGCGAGCATCCTCGAAGAGGTCGGTGGCCTCTTCGACGCACGCTGGACACGGGACACGGTGACCCGGCTCAGCTGCCCTTCCTGCGGTTCCGCGCACGTCGCCCAGGTCCTCGGTGACAACGGCGGGATCTCCTACGTGTGCACGGCCTGCGGCCACAGCTGGAGCTGAGCGATGGGTGCACACAGGCGAAAGTGCGACTGGTGCGGCAGCGGCACCCCGATCGTCCGCGACATGGAACCGGTCAACCCCGACTACCAGTACTGGTGCGAGGAATGCGCGCGGGCGCTGATCATAAAGGGCGACCCGATCGAGACATACCGGGAGCTGGAGGGCGAACCGATCTACGGCCGGCTCCTGGAGGAGCACTGCACGCTGAAGCGGTTCTACTCGTTCGTGACGGCGTGACGACCGCCACCGGGAACCGATTTGGTGTTCACCCCCCAGGACCGTGTAATGTTGTCGTCGTCGCCGGGGGAACCGGGCGAAACCGCCGGGGAAACCCGGTGGGGCACAACAAGGGGCTATAGCTCAGTTGGTAGAGCGCTTGCATGGCATGCAAGAGGTCAGGAGTTCAATTCTCCTTAGCTCCACAGCAGTCGAGGGCGGGTCATCCGGAAAGGGTGACCCGCCCTCGGTGTTTCCGTGCGCCCTCGCGTGTTCCCGCACATGACGGACGCCGCGGCGACGACAGGCCGCGCTTCCCGGCGACCGTACGCGCCAGGCCGCGCTCCCCGGACGACGTCGGCGGCACCACTGCGGCGCCCGCGTGCCCCGCGACGAGGAACGGCCCGCCCCCCTTGCCGGGGAGCGGGCCGTTGCCCTTCCTGGGTTCCCGCGTCCGCGCTCAGCGGCCCAGGGCCCGCCTGCCGCGCCCCTGGGACAGCACCGGCAGATTGCTGCGCGACTCGCCCTGCGCGCGTGTGTCCTCCTCGATGCGCAGCGCCAGAGCCGGGCAGCGGCGCACCGCGCGCAGCGCCTTCGCCTCCGCGTACCGAGGCACCTTCGCCTGCGCCACCGTCGGGAAACCGTCCGCGCCGAGCTGGAAGACCTCCGGCAGGATGTCCGCGCACAGGCCGTGCCCCCGGCACAGGGTCCAGTCGACGTAGATCTTCTGACGGCTGGGACCGGTCTCCTCGGGCTCTCCGCCGCCCGGGATGCCCGTAGGTGCCCTGCCTCCCTCGAAGAGCGGCAGAACGCCTTCCACGGGCCGTCCACAGCCGTTGCCGAGGACATGGGCGGCCAGGTCGTCGGTGAACGCCTTGATGGTCGACTCCAGGAACATCGCCGAACCGTCCGGATGCGAGCACGCGCCGCGCCGCTTGACGTTCTTCGCGACCTGCTTGAGCGCCTCCAGCGCGGCCGGCCCGCCGCCGCTCAGGATGTCCTGCATACCGCGCGCGGCGGCCGGCAGCCCCAGATAGCAGGGGCCGCACTGGCCCGCGCTCTCCTCCGCCAGCCACTGCGCCACCCGCAGCGACTCGCCCAGCGGGCACGTCTCCTGACTGATCGGCAGGATCGCGCCGGCGCCCAGCGAACCGCCCACCGCGTCCAGCGAGTTACGGGAGACGATGGCCTCGTTCACCGTCGCCGCGTCGATCCACTTGCCGTGATAGCCGCCCGTCAGCACACCCTGCGGCACCGGCGGGGCGCCCGCCAGTTGCAGCACGTAGCGCAACGGCACACCCGTGGGGACCTCGATCACCATCGGGCGGGCCACCGCGCCGGACACGGTGAGCATGACGGTGCCCGGCTCGTCGTACAGGCCGGTGTTGCCGTAGCGCTCCGGGCCGATGCGGGCGGCGATGGCCAGCTGCGCGAACGTCTCCGCGTTCGACAGCAGGGTCGGCGCGCCGCCCACACCGCTCTGCGAGGCGCTGATCTTCCGGCCGGGCGGGATGGCCGGGCCGCCGTCGATGGAGCGGATCAGCGACGCCGCGGCGCCGGTGACCATGCGCACCGGGTTGCGCTGCACGCGCGCGCGGAGCGCCGAACGGCGGCCGTTGTTCAGGCCGCGTTCGGCGAGCGCGGCCTCCATCGAACGCTGCGTGGACTCCCGGGTGACCCCCACCACGAGCGTGCGGGCACCCAGGGCCTCGGCACACAGCAGGGCGCCGTCCAGGATGAGATGCGGGGCACGGTTGATGAGCACCGTGTCCTTGCGGCAGGCCGGTTCGTCCTCGCTGCCGTTGACGACGACGACCGGCCGGACGCCGCGGCGGATCGCCGACTCGGCGACCGACCGCAGCTTCTTGTGGAAGGGGAAGCCGGCGCCGCCGCGGCCCCTGAGATTGATCCGTTCGGCGAGCTGCGCGAGCTGCTCACCGCCCATCGGCTCGAGCGGCCCGTGCACCTTCAGATGCATGGGCAGATCGAGCCGTTCGACAAGGTCGAAGCCCGACGTGAGCTGCGGAAGGCCGACCACGCGGACTTCTGGGACGTCGGGCAGGGCCTCGTTCACCTATAGCCTCCGGAAGGCATGTTCCAAGGTTCGCCCGAACCCGGGGCGTCGAAGGACGCACCGGGGAGTGGTTCGGTTGCGGGACCGCTGTTGTACGTGTCGTTCTGGTTGTACGTGCTGAACCCCGTGTTCGTCTCACCGGTGTCGTACACGTCACGTCCGCCGTACCCGGCGGTGCCGCCCGCGGTGCCGTACGCGGGGATCGTGTACCCGGTGTCGGTCAGCGGGTCGTACGCGGACGGCGGGGCCTCGCCGACCGGCGGCGGGGACGGGATCGGCCAGCTCCCGGAGGTGCTGCCGCCGCTGTCGACGCGCGGCATCGCCTGGGTGGGCTGCGCGGCCGGAGGCGCGTCCATGCGCGCAGCGGCGTCGCCGGGGAACTGGCCGCGTCCACGCGCGCGTGAGTTCACCGCGCGGTAGGCGGCGGCGAACCCGGACGAGGCGGGCTCCTCCTGCGCCGGGGCGTCGAACGAGGACGGCCCGGACGCCGCCGCGTACGGCGCGGTGGGCGCCCCCGCGAACGATCCGGCGGACCTGTCGGAGTCGCGTGACGAGCGGCGTCCCTCGTAGCCCGGCAGCGAGGAGCCGGCCTCCGAGACACGCGCGCGGCTCGCCTCCAGATCGTCGATCGCCGACCGCTCCTCGCTGCCGAGAACGGCCATGATCCGGTCGGCGACACGCCGCTTCACCCGGCGGGGCGCCGCCCGCAGGGCCAGGGCCGCGATCACGCCGAGCAGTGACAGGTCGTACAGGACGAAGAAGATCGGCTTGGCCAGTCGACCCGCGTAGAGGCCGTGGATCAGCGCGAAGCACCACGCCGGGTAGGCCAGCATGTGCATGGCCCGCCAGCGGGCGGCGACAGGCGCCGGGGAGGCGAACGCGCTGCGCAGTGCGCCGGTGACGCCCACGAAGATCATCAGTAGGCCGGCCAGGGAGCCGAGGCCGATCAGCCCGGCGGTGCCGGTGACGCCGAGCGAGAACGGGATGATCGCGGCGATCAGCTCGGTGTGCTCCAGGGCGACCTTGACCGTGATGTGCACCAGGAGGAACGCGATCGAGGCCACCGCGGTCGTCCGGTGCACCGCCTGCCCGATGATCCGCTGGCGGGTGTTGAGCAACAGCCGGTCCTGGGCGACCAGGCCCCAGATCACCGAGCAGCTCAGCGAGACGAGGGAGAGCACTCCCGCGCCGAAGTTCAGGAACTCACGGACACGGTCGCCTCCTGCCAGCACGATCACGGGTATGAGCAGCAGAACGACAGCTGACGCCACCCCATAGGCCGAGCGGCCGGGCCGGGGAAGCGAGCTGGTACTACGACGAGGGTTCATGGGGGGCAACTCCGAGCAGTTCGGGTGAGCGGTCCCGCGCCGCACTCTAGGTCGCGCCGTACCGATCAGTACGAGGTTTCGGTTATTGCGTTGTTATCAAAGGACAATGGGGTCGTTGCGTTGTCCCGGTAGGGGGTGTTACGCGAAGTAATCCTTGAACTCGAGTCAGTGGGTGCGGGTGTGGACACGGTGTCTCCCTAGGCGTACGGAAGACCTTCGCGGCTTGCTCAACCGGTGCGGTACCCTGACGCCATGCGTGCCGTACGCCTTCTGCTTAGCGAGCCGCGCTGATCAGTCCCGACCACCGGTGAGAGTGGTCGGAGTCGGCGCGGCGTCCCCTCCTGTGCGAGGGGATTTTTCGTTTCTTGAGTGAAGCGCAGGCAGAGACGATCGATGGAGCTTAAAGGATCATGAGCGAGACGAACCCCGCTGCCGCTTCGGACGTGGCAGCGCCGCACCGCTACACGGCCGCCATGGCCGCCGACATCGAGGCACGCTGGCAGGACTTCTGGGACGCCGAGGGCACCTACGCCGCGCCCAACCCCAAGGGCGACCTGGCGGGCGACCCCGAGACGGTCGCCAAGCCGAAGAAGTTCATCATGGACATGTTCCCGTACCCGTCCGGTGCGGGCCTGCACGTCGGCCACCCCCTGGGCTACATCGCCACCGACGTCTACGCCCGCTTCCAGCGGATGACCGGCCACAACGTCCTGCACACCCTGGGCTTCGACGCCTTCGGCCTGCCCGCCGAGCAGTACGCCGTGCAGACGGGCACGCACCCCCGTGTGTCCACCGAGGCCAACATCGAGAACATGAAGGCCCAGCTGCGCCGGCTGGGCCTGGGCCACGACAAGCGCCGGTCCTTCGCCACGATCGACCCGGACTACTACAAGTGGACCCAGTGGATCTTCCTGCAGATCTTCAACTCCTGGTACGACCCCGAGGCGAAGAAGGCCCGCCCGATCTCCGAGCTGATCGCCCAGTTCGCATCCGGTGAGCGCCCCGTCCCGGGCACCACGCGCGCGTGGAGCGAACTGAGCGACACCGAGCGCGCCGACATCCTGGGCGAGTACCGCCTGGCCTACGCCTCCGACGCCCCGGTCAACTGGTGCCCCGGCCTGGGCACTGTCCTGGCCAACGAGGAGGTCACCGCCGACGGCCGCTCCGAACGCGGCAACTACCCGGTCTTCAAGGCCAAGCTGCGCCAGTGGAACATGCGCATCACCGCCTACGCCGACCGGCTGCTGGAGGACCTGGAGGAGCTGGACTGGCCCGAGGCCATCAAGCTCCAGCAGCGCAACTGGATCGGCCGCTCCGAGGGCGCCCGCGTCGACTTCCCCGTCGGCGACGAGAAGATCACCGTCTTCACCACCCGCCCCGACACCCTGTTCGGCGCCACCTACATGGTGCTGGCGCCCGAGCACCCGCTGGTCGACAAGTTCACCCCGGCCGCCTGGCCCGAGGGCACCCACGACGTGTGGACCGGCGGCCACGCCACGCCCGCCGACGCCGTCGCCGCCTACCGCGCCCAGGCCGCGGCCAAGTCCGACGTCGAACGGCAGGCCGAGGCCAAGGACAAGACCGGCGTCTTCACCGGCGCGTACGCGACCAACCCGGTCAACGGCGAGCGGATCCCCGTCTTCATCGCCGACTATGTCCTGATGGGCTACGGCACCGGCGCGATCATGGCCGTCCCCGCCCACGACAGCCGCGACTTCGCCTTCGCGCGCGCCTTCGAACTGCCGATCCGCTGCGTCGTGGAACCGACCGACGACCGCGGCACCGACCCGGCAGCCTGGGACGACGCGTTCGCCTCCTACGACGCCAAGATCATCAACTCGTCGGGCGCCGGCGTCTCCCTGGACGGCCTGGGCGTCACCGAGGCCAAGGCCCGTATCACCGCCTGGCTGGAGTCCCAGGGCATCGGCGAGGGCACCGTCAACTACCGGCTGCGCGACTGGCTGTTCAGCCGCCAGCGCTACTGGGGCGAGCCCTTCCCCATCGTCTACGACGAGGACGGCATCGCCCACGCGCTGCCCGAGTCGATGCTGCCGCTGGAGCTGCCCGAGGTCGAGGACTACAGCCCGCGCACCTTCGACCCGGACGACGCCGACACCCAGCCCGAGACGCCCCTGTCCCGCAACGAGGACTGGGTCAATGTCACCCTGGACCTGGGCGACGGCCCGAAGAAGTACCGCCGCGAGACCAACACCATGCCCAACTGGGCCGGCTCCTGCTGGTACGAACTGCGCTACCTGGACCCGCACAACAGCGAGCAGCTGGTCGACCCGGAGATCGAGCAGTACTGGATGGGCCCCCGCGAGGGCCTGCCGCACGGCGGCGTCGACCTGTACGTCGGCGGCGCCGAGCACGCCGTGCTGCACCTGCTGTACGCCCGCTTCTGGTCCAAGGTCCTGTACGACCTGGGACACGTCTCCTCCGCGGAGCCGTTCCACAAGCTGTTCAACCAGGGCATGATCCAGGCGTACGTCTACCGCGACAGCCGCGGCATCGCCGTACCGGCCGCCGAGGTCGAGGAACGCGACGGCGCCTACTGGTACAACGGCGAGAAGGTCACCCGCCTGCTGGGCAAGATGGGCAAGTCCCTGAAGAACGCCGTGACGCCGGACGAGATCTGCGCCGAGTACGGCGCCGACACCCTGCGCCTGTACGAGATGGCGATGGGCCCGCTGGACGTCTCCCGCCCCTGGGACACGCGCGCGGTCGTCGGCCAGTTCCGGCTGTTGCAGCGGCTGTGGCGCAACATCGTCGACGAGAACACCGGCGAGGTCACCGTCACCGACGCCGAGCCCGACGAGGACACCCTGCGCGCCCTGCACAAGGCGATCGACGGCGTCCGCGGCGACCTGGAGGGCATGCGCTTCAACACCGCCATCGCCAAGGTCACCGAGCTGAACAACCACCTGACCAAGGCGGGCGGCCCGGTCTCCCGGCCGGTCGCCGAGGCCCTGGTGCTGATGGTCGCGCCGCTGGCCCCGCACATCGCCGAGGAACTGTGGCGCAAGCTGGGCCACACCGACTCCGTCGTCCACCAGGACTTCCCCGTCGCCGACCCGGCGTACGTCGTCGACGAGACCGTCACCTGCGTCGTCCAGGTCAAGGGCAAGGTGAAGGCCCGTCTGGAGGTGCCGCCGGCCATCTCCGAGGAGGAACTGGAGAAGGTGGCGCTGGCCGACGAGAAGGTCGTCGCCGCGCTGGGCGGCGCCGGCATCCGCAAGGTGATCGTGCGGGCGCCGAAGCTGGTGAACATCGTTCCTGCGTGAGGTGAGCGGGCCGGGGCCGCGTGAGGTGGCTGGTCGGGGTCGCGTGAGGTGGCCGGGGGCCGCGTGAGGTGGCTGGTCGGGGCCGCGTGAGGTGGCTGGTCGGGGCCGCGTGAGGTGGCCGGGGGCCGCGTGAGGTGGCTGGTCGGGGTCGCGTGAGGGTCGGCCGGGGGCTGCGCGCGGTGACGGCTCAGAGTCTGCGCGCGGTGTCGGCTCGCCGACGCGCCGACGAGCGTGCCGCGTGCGGTGGGCGCTCCCGGGCCCTCGTGCGGTGACGGCTGGCCGGTCGGGCCGGCGAGCGTGCAGCGTGCGGTGGGCGCTCCCGGGCCCTCGTGCTTACGGCTGGCCGGTCGGGCCGGCGGGGTGTCGGCCGGCCGGTCGAGTCGGGGGGTGTGCGCGTCCGCTCCGGGTGTTCCCCTACGGGCAGGTTCGGGGTTTTTCCGGAACCCCGGGCCTGCCCGTTGCGTTTACCGTGGAAGAGCGGCGTGGCAGGTGCCGCGGGCCGGAGGAGGAGAGTCGTGGAAGCAGTCCTAGCCGTCTTCGCCCTGCTCTTCGTGCTCTTCGTCGCCCTCGGCACATACGCCACGGTCAAAGCGATCGGCGCCGCCAAACGCGGCGTGGACCGCACCTTGACCCAGGCCCGCCGCACCGTCGAGGACCACACCCTGCGCGCCAAGTCGCTGGCCCAGCCCGGCCCCGTCGGCGAGATCGCCCAGCTCCGGCTGAAGCTGCGCACCTCCATGCGCGCCACCCAGGACGCGCTGCACGCGGCCGTCGCCGGGGACGCGTCCCTCAAGGAGTCCCTGGGCCTGTTCGAGCGGCTCAGCGTGCACGGGCACGAGCTCGACGACGAACTCAAACGCCTGGAGTCCGAACCCGACCGAGCGACCCTCGCCGCCCGGCTGCCCGAGCTGCGCGAGCGCACCGAGCGCATCACACACTCCGCGGACTCCCTGCGCTGGGCGGCCCGCGACCGGGCCCGCCGCTTCGCCGACGACGACCTCGACGCCCTGAGCGCCCAGATCGACGTGGAGGCCGGCGCACTGCGCCACTGGACCACCTCCGACGAGCCGCCCCGGCCCTGGCCCGAGGCCCCGCCCGCCGACCCGCCGACCCACCGGCAGACCTGGCCGGAGACCGGCCCGTCCGCCGGGGAGCAGACCGGCCGGCCCACCGAAGAACCGGCGCGGCGACCCTCCATCACACCGCCCGCACCGCGCCAGACCTACCCCTGGCAGAAGAAGCCCCGGCCCGAGAGCACGTCATGACCCCGGCCCGGCAGACCCGGGTGAACGGGGTCGGACTGCCGCACACGCACCACGCCAGGTAACCTCCAGCTCATGTCCCGCCATGTCGCGATCGTCACCGATTCAACGGCCTACCTGCCGCCGCGGACGATGGAGCGCCACGGCATCACAGCGGTACCCCTGACCGTCGTCCTCGGCGACCGGGCACTCGAAGAGGGCACCGAGATCTCGACCCGCTCCCTGGCCCAGGCCCTGCAGAAACGACGCCCCGTCACCACCTCGCGGCCCAGCCCGCAACAGTTCGCCGACACCTACCGCAAGGTCGCCGAATCCGGCGCCAGCGGCATCGTCTCCCTGCATCTGTCGGCCGAGCTGTCCGGCACCTACGACGCCGCGGTCATCGCGGCCCGCGACGCGCCCGTCCCGGTCCGGGTCGTCGACACCGGCATGATCGCCATGGCGCTCGGCTTCTGCGCCCTCGCCGCGGCGGAGACCGCGGAGGCCGGCGGCACCCTCGACGAGGCGGTCACCGCCGCGGAGAAACGCGCCTCGGGCACCTTCGCCTACTTCTACGTCGACACCCTGGACTATCTGCGCCGCGGCGGCCGGATCGGCGCCGCACAGGCACTGCTCGGCTCGGCGCTCGCCGTCAAACCCCTGCTGCAACTGGAAGGCGGCCGCATCGGCCCGCTGGAGAAGGTCCGTACGGCGTCCAAGGCGATCGCCCGCCTGGAAGAACTCGTGGCCGAGAGGGCGGGCAGCGCCCCGGTCGACATCGCCGTCCACCATCTCGCCGCCCCCGAGCGGGCCACCGCCCTCGCCGAGAGGCTCAAGAGCCGGGTCCCCGGGCTGGCCGACCTGCATGTGAGCGAGGTCGGCGCGGTGATCGGCGCACACACCGGACCGGGACTGCTGGGAGTCGTCGTCTCGCCACGGTGATCCGACCTCGGCCCCACCTCGTGCTCTCTCCGGCCGCGGGCCCTGCCCCCGGTTCACCCGCACGAGTGACGACGTTATCCACAACTGCGCGGTTTTCCCCGGAAAACAAGCAAGATCACCAAGAAGTCGCGAAGTGCCCCATCCTCGAGGCATGGCACTTCGATCACACGCACGCACCACTGCGGCCACCAGCGGTCCGGGCCGCTCCCGCGCCTCCGACAGCCGCGTACGCCACCGCCGACCGCACGCCCGGAGCCGCGCCCGGCAGCGGCACGCACACGCGGAGCATCTACGCCGCCGCGCGGAGATGCTCTTCGCGCCGGGACGCGAAGACACGTACGCACAAACGCTGTTCGCACCGGGACGGAGAGCAGAGGAGCCCGGAGGCGCACCGGCCCGTGCGGACGATACGGGCCGAACGGATCATCTGGCTCTAACAGATCATCCGGACCGCGCGGACCCTCCGGCCCGTGTCCCGGTCAGCGGACCGGAGCACCGGCAACGCGCCGATGCCTGGCGGGAGTCGGGCGCGGGACCGCCATCGTCCGCCCGACCGCATCCCGCGACGGAACCGGAAAGGGTGTCACATCCGGGCGGGAGCACGCCGGGTGAGGACGAGCCGGGGGAGACAGGCCCGGCCGATCGCGCCGGAGGCACCTGGCGGATGCGGATCGGGGCGGCCGTACGGGAGCGGATGCCGCTGTGGCTCCAGACGCGCTGCGGGCTGGAGCGGCGCAGCGTGGTCGCGCTGACCGTACTGCTCGTCGTCGCCGTGGGATTCGCCGTGCAGCACTTCTGGAGCGGGCGGACGCACACTGTGCAGGCGCCGGAGGTGGTGCGGGCGGCGGCGCCCTACGGCGAGCGGACGGCCGACGCTGAGCAGGCGGGCGGCGTGTCCGGCGGAACCGGAGAAGCGCGCCCCGGAGAGGAGGGCGAGTCGGGTACGGCCGGTGCCCCGCCGACCGGCGCGGCAGGTCCGGGTGCTGCGGGTTCCGGCGGTGCGGAGATCGTCGTGGACGTCAGCGGCAAGGTCCGGAACCCCGGGATCCACCGGCTGCCGGCCGGTTCCCGGGTGGCGGACGCGCTGGAGGCGGCCGGCGGGGCGAAGCCCGGCACGGACCTGACCAGCCTCAACCGGGCCCGCTTCCTGGTGGACGGGGAGCAGGTGGTCGTCGGGGCCCCGGCCACGGGCGGCGGGCCGGGCGTACCGGCGGGCGCGACGGCAGGGGCGCCGGGCGGTGCCGGGGCGGCGACCGGACCGGCGGGGCCGATCTCCCTGAACACGGCGACCGTGGAGCAACTCGACACACTGCCCGGGGTGGGACCGGTGCTCGCCCGGCACATCGTCGACTACCGCACCGCGCACGGCGGTTTCCGCTCCGTGGACGAACTGCGCGAAGTCAACGGCATCGGCGAACGCCGCTTCGCCGACCTGCGGAATCTGGTACGGCCGTGAGCAGGGACGACGCCACCGAGCGGCGACCGGGCCGACAGGGCGGGCAACCGCGCGGTACGGGAGGCGTGGGAGCGCGGGCGCGGCAGGCGGTGCCGGCGGCGTTTGTGTTGTCGCGGGAAGCGGCGTTTACGGGCGTGGTGCGGCAGCTCTCCGAGCGACGGGACGCCGGGCCACCGGGCCACCCCTCCCGAGGACGGATGCCCGATCCGGCCGGTGGGCCCGGCGGCCCCGCCCCCTCTGGCGGGCCGGCCTCGCTCGGCCCGCCCGGTGAGCCCGGTGGCCACGCCGCTCCGTCCTCCTCCTCCGCACCCGCCCGGCCGGGAAGATCCGGATCACCCAGCACTCCTGGTGTTCCTGTGCCGGGGAGGCGGCACGCGGTGCACGCGGCGTCCGGTAAGCGGCTGGGGGTGGCGCATCCTCGGCAGGAGGGGCCGCCTGATCTGCGGCTCGTGCCGCCCGCGCTGGCCGCCTGGGCGACGGCGGCGGCCACCCTGGACGCGTCGCCGGGCACGGTCGCGGGCCTGGTGGTCGTGTGCCTCGGTGTGGCGGTCGCGCTGGCCGTGGGGCGTCGGCGCTCCGGCGACGGTTCGCGGGGACGGCACTCGGGGTGGTCGCGGGCGACGGCCGTCGCCGTGCTGCTGTGCACCGCCACGGCCGCCGTCTCGGCGGGGCTGCACGGCGCGGACCTGCGGCGGGGCCCCGTGCCGGAGCTGGCGCGACGATACGCCACCGTCACCGCCGACGTGGAGGTCACCGCGGACCCGCGGCTCACCCGGCCCCGCGTCACCGGCGACCGGATGGCGCCGCCTTCCGTGGTGCTGCACGCGGAGGTCACCGCCGTCCGCCCGGCGCACGGCCGGCGGGAGCATGTCCGCACGCCGGTGCTGGTGATCGTGCCGGCGGTCCGGTCGGGCCGAACGGCAGGCGCCGACAGGGCCGGGCGTTCGCCATGGCTGGAGCTGCTGCCGTCGACCCGGCTGCGCGTGACCGGCCGGCTCGCACCGCCGTTGGCGGGCGGTGACCGCATCGCGGCCGTGCTGCGGCTACGCGCCGGCGCCGTACCGCGGACCGAGGGGGAACCGACCCGCATGCAGCGGTTCGCGGGACGGCTGCGGGCCGGGCTGCGGGAGGCCACCGACGGCCTGCCGAAAGACGCCCGGGCCTTGCTGCCCGGCCTGGTCGTCGGGGACACCGCGCGGATCACACCCGACCTGGACGCGGCGTTCAAGGAGACGGACCTCGCGCACGTGCTCGCCGTCTCCGGCAGCAACCTCACCATCGTCCTCGCGCTGCTCCTGGGCCCGCCGGGACTCGCGCAGCGCGCCGAACGCCGGGGCGCCGCGCCCCGCCTGGGCCTCACCCTGCGGGCGACGGCGGTGTTCGGTGCGGTGCTCACGCTCGGGTTCGTGCTCGTGTGCCGGCCCGACCCGAGTGTGCTGCGCGCGGCGGCCTGCGGGGGCGTGGCGCTGCTGGCGCTGGCCACGGGGCGGCGCAGATCACTGCTTCCGGCGCTGGCTACGGCCGTACTGCTGCTGGTGCTGTACGACCCGTGGCTGGCCCGCAGTTACGGCTTCCTGCTGTCCGTGCTGGCCACGGGCGCCCTGCTCACGCTGGCGCCCCGGTGGAGCGCCGCGCTGCGGCGGCGCCGGGTGCCGGCCCGGGCGGCGGAGGCGCTGGCCGCGGCGGCGGCCGCTCAGGCGGTGTGCGCCCCGGTGGTGGCGGTGCTGTCGGCGCGGGTGAGCCTGGTGGCGGTGCCGTGCAATCTGCTCGCGGAGTTCGCGGTCGCGCCGGCCACGGTGCTCGGGTTCGCGGCACTGGCCTGCGCACCCTGGGCGATGCCGGTCGCCGAGGCGTTGGCCTGGTGCGCGGGTTGGCCCGCCGGATGGGTCGCCGGCATCGCCCGGACCGGGGCGGCGCTGCCCGGCGGGGGAGTGCACTGGCCGGGCCACTGGTGGGGCGCGCTGCTGCTCGCCCTCGTCACGGTGGCGCTCGTACCGGCCGCCCGCAGACTGCTCCGGCATCCGTGGCTGTGCGGTGCCTGTGGTCTGCTGCTGGTGCTGGCCGTGGTGCAGCCTCCGCCGCTGACCAGGGTGATCACGGGCTGGCCGCCGTCGGGCTGGCGGCTGGTGATGTGCGACGTGGGGCAGGGCGACGCGGTGGTGCTCGCGGCGGGGAAGGGCACCGGCGTGGTGGTGGACGCGGGGCCCGAGCCGGCAGCCGTGGACGGGTGCCTGCACCGGCTCGGCGTCACCCGGATCCCGCTGGTCGTACTGACGCACTTCCACGCCGACCATGCCGCGGGCCTGCCGGGGGTGCTGCACGGCCGTCAGGTCGGCGCGATCGAGACGACCGGCCTCGAAGAGCCCTGGGACCAGGTGGAGTTCGTACGGAAGGAGGCGAAGCGACGACACATCCCGCTCACCCGGGCGGCGGCCGGTGAACGGCGGCGGGCCGGTGACCTCGACTGGGAGGTGCTGTGGCCGCCCGGCGGGGCCGCGGAGGCGTTCGGGCCGACGCCCGACGGGCCGAACGACGCGAGCGTGACCCTGCTCGTGCGCTCCGGCGGCCTGCGGATGCTGCTCCTCGGCGACCTGGAACCACCCGCCCAGCGGGCACTGCTGAGATCGCCGGCAGCCGCACAGCTCGCCGGAGTGGACGTGCTGAAGGTGGCCCACCACGGCTCCGCGTACCAGGACCCGGGCCTGATGCGGGTGGCGGCACCCAGGCTGGCGCTCGTTTCTGCCGGGGCCGGCAACCCGTACGGGCATCCGGCGCCCGGCACGGTGGAGGCCCTGCGGGCCCGGGGTGCGACGGTGCTCCGCACGGACCGCGACGGAGCACTGGCGGTCACGACCGAGGACGGCCGACTGCGGGTGACGACGGACTGACCCCCGGTCCCCGCCGGTGCCCGGCAGTCGGGTCATGGCCATCCGCGACGGGCGGGATGCCGGGGCGGTCGATGAGCGCCGGGTGGTCCGGGTCCGGATGTGGTCGGGCGTCTGGTGTGGGTGGCGTCGGCCGGCCGGGGCTGCTCGGGTGGGCGGCGCTTGGGGCCATGGCCATCCGGTACGGCGGGATGCCGGGGCGGTCGACGGCCGGTGCTGCTGCCGGGGCGGTTGAGCGCCTGGTGGTCGGACGCGGGCGTCGGCGAGCACGGCACCACCCGCCCGGTCCCCGGGCGTGGCCGGGCGGGTGGTGCGGGTGGCGGCGGTCGGGGTCGCTGGGGTGGTGTGGGGCGGCAGACTGGGGCCATGGACACGGTCTTGGATGCGATGCAGGTCGATGCCTATCTCCGCCGGCTGGGGGTGGAGCGGTCCTCGGAGCGGCCCACGGACGAGGTGTTGCGGGAGCTGCACCTGCGGCATCTGGTCGCCGTGCCGTTCGAGAACCTGTCGGTGCATCTCGGCGAGGAGATCGTGCTCGACGAGAAGCGGCTGGTGGAGAAGGTGGTCGGGGCGCGGCGGGGAGGGTTCTGCTACGAACTCAACGGCGCGTTCGGGGCGTTGCTGGCGGCGCTGGGCTTCGAGGTGTGGCCGCTGGCGGCGCGTGTGTACGGGGAGGGGGAGCGGCTCGGGGTGCCGTACGACCACATGGCGCTGCGGGTGCGGACGGCGGACGGGGGCGACTGGCTGGCCGATGTGGGGTTCGGCGCGCACAGCCACTACCCGCTGCGGTTCGCGGAGCGGGGTGAACAGACCGACCCGGGCGGTGTGTTCCGCATCGCTCCGGCCGCACCGGACGCGGCCGGAGCGATGCGGAACAC
>NZ_JALLGL010000209.1 GCF_023072675.1 Streptomyces sp. XM83C | reverse complement strand
GGGGGCTATGGCGTGTGGCCCTTCCGTGGGGCGGGGGCTATGGCGTGTGGCCCTTCCGTGGGGCGGGGCGCCACCGCGCCCCGTCACCGAGTGGAAGCCGTACGGCCACGACCGGCCCGCCGACCTGGGGGAGAGGCTCGCCGCGGCGGGGTTCACCCCCGAGCCGAGCGGCTCGCCGTCACGACGCCGTACGGCTGCGTGCCGTGACGGCCGGGCGCGCACCGTACCGGCGCGGCACGCCCGGCACGCGTGACGAGCGGAGGGCCGTGGCTCCGGCCGCCCGGGTGACGCGCCGGGACGTCGTACCGGATCGCCCTGTGACGCACCGGGCGCGAAGTGCCGGTCAGCCGGGTGACGCGCCGGGGCGCAGCAGCGCGCGGCACGGGGAGGGCCGGTCCGCGCGGCGCGGGGACCGGCCCTGTGTTCTTTCCCTGTGCTGGTGGTCGTATCGCCGTCCGCCCTACGGCCGCGATGCGCTCCGGGCCGCCGTCGCGGCGCACATCGCCCCGAGGATCACGGCCAGGGCGCCGATGACGATGTTGTTGACGACGACTCCCGCGTCCGGGCTGTCGCCGACGATCCACGGGGCGATGATCATCCACACGCCCAGCGCGCACATGGCCCAGCTCAGGCCGTACATACGCTCGGGCGCCGCGGTGAACCCGAGGGCCAGCAGACCGATGGCGATGCCGATGACGAGGTTGTGCGTCACGAGTGCGGGCTGGCTGGTCGTGTAGTGGAGAACCCACGGGGAAACGGCGCAGTACAGGCCGAGCAGGAACACCGGCCCGTCCACGAGCGCCACATCACGACCGCCGAGCATACGGGCGTAGCGTGCCCGCATTTCGGATACATCGGGGTGAGTGGAGATGTCACCCCTGCCGTGCGAGACGTTGGCCATGACTCGTCTCCTTTGACTGCAGGGCCGACCGCGTCTGATGCGGTGTGCGGTAAGCGCCGCGCATCCCCCATTCTGCGCTTATTTCACCCTTATGTGTAGAGGTCAGAGGGGACGACGGGAACCGGGTGGAGAGCCTGTGCCCGCAGAGGTTCCCGGCGGTGCCCCGCGCCGAGGCACGGTGTGCCTCACTCCAGCCCGCGGGCCTGCCGGAACCGCGCGAGCCCGTCGGCGAGGCCGACGACCGGCGCCGGGTAGCCCGACCGCTCCCGCACGCTCTCCGGCAGCTTCCACGGTTCGTGGACGGCCGCGCCCGTGACGCCCGCCGCGTCCAGGGCGTCCGCCAGCTCCGGCAGCCACCGCCGCACGTAGGCGCCGTCCGGGTCGAGGCGGCGCCCCTGGGCGACCGGGCTGAGGACACGGTTCGGCCGTGTGTCGGTGCCCGTGCCCGCGACCCACTGCCAGTTCAGCTGGTTGTTGGCGAGGTCGCCGTCCACGAGATGGCGCAGGAAGTGCTCCGCGCCCACCCGCCAGTCGATGTACAGGGTCTTGGTGAGGAAGCTCGCCACGAGCAGCCGTCCCCGGTTGTGCATCCAGCCCTCGTGCAGCAGTTGCCGCATCGCCGCGTCCACGACCGGGTGGCCGGTACGGCCCTGCCGCCAGGCCTCCGCGTCCTCGGCGGCGGCACGGCCCGACCGCCAGCGGTCGTCACGGGACCGGTAGTCGGCGTGCGCCGCCGCCGGCCGCGCGAAGAGCACCTGCCGGTGGAAGTCCCGCCACGCCAGCTGCCGTACGAACGCCTCGGCACCCGGACCGCCCCTTCGGCGCGCCCGGTGCACGATCTCCACCGGGGACAGTGTCCCGAAGTGCAGATGCGGCGACAGCCGCGACGTGCCGTCGCCCGCCAGATCGTCATGGCGGTCCGCGTACGCCGTCACGCCCGTCCGCAGCCAGCCGGCCAACCGCCGGCGCCCCTCGCCCTCGCCGCCCGGCGCGAGCGCGGGCGCCACGCCGGACAGCTTCTCGCGGGACGGCAGCGGCTCCGAGGCGGGCCCGTCCGGCACCGGCACCGCGCGGGGCGCGGCGAGCGGACCGCGCAGCGTCTGCTGCGACCAGCGGCGGAAGTACGGCGTGAAGACCGCGAAGTGGCCGGAGGAGGCCGGTGTCACGGCGCCGGGCGGCACCGCCGTCGTCACCGCGTCGTGCACATGCAGCGCCCGCCCCTGCGCCTCCAGGGCACCGCGCAGCCGCCGCTCGCGCCGCTGCCCGAACGCCGACACCTCCGCCGCCAGGTGCACCTCGGCCGCGTCGGTCTCGGCGGCCACCCGGCACACCTCCTCGACCGTGTCGCCGTGCCGCACGACCAGCCGCCCGCCCCGCTCCCGCAGACCCGCGTCCAGGTCGCGCAGGCAGTCGGCGAGGAACGCCAGCCGGTTGGGCGCGGCGAACCCCGCCCGGTCCACCGCCGGGTCCCGCACGAACAGCGGAACCACCTGCCGCCCGCCGGCCAGCGCCGCGCGCAGCGGGGGATGGTCGTGCAGACGCAGATCGCAGGTGAAGAGGACGACGGCGACGTTCATGGGCGGACTCCGGGCGAGCGGTGGATACGGCTGTCAGGTCGGGGCGGGTCTTTGTGCGGGCCGGGCCTCTGCCGGGCGGGGCCTCGGAGCGCCGAGGCCGGCGAGACGCGGCCGGTGCGGCGCAGGATCCAGGCGGCGGGCCGGCGCTCGGTGACCCGCGCGGCGCGGCCGGTGCGGCGCACGACACCTGAGGCGGGCAGGCCCTCGGTCGCGGCGGGCCGCTGGCCCGTGGCGCCGGGGCGGGCAGGGCGGTCGCGCCCGCGCAGCGGCACGGCGGGCCTCTCAGCGGGCCGGGGCGGTCACCGGCTCCGCCCCCGCCGTGCCGCGTGCCGCCGCCCGGGCGATGTTGCGGGCCATGCCGCCGAACACCACGGCGTGGAACGGGGAGACGCTCCACCAGTACGCATGCCCCAGCAGGCCCCGCGGATGGAACAGGGCGCGCTGCCGGTAGCGCGTGCGGCCCCGCGCGTCGGTGTCGGCGTACATCTCCAGCCAGGCCAGGCCCGGCAGGCGCATCTCGGCGCGCAGCCGCAGCAGACGCCCGGCCTCTATCTCCTCGACCCGCCAGAAGTCCAGCGAGTCACCGACCCGCAGCCGGTGCGCGTCACGCCGCCCGCGCCGCAGACCGACCCCGCCCGCCAGCCGGTCCAGCCAGCCGCGTACGGCCCAGGCGAGCGGGAAGGAGTACCAGCCGTTGTCGCCGCCGATGCCCTCGATGACCCGCCACAAAGCCTCAGGCGAGGCGTCGACGATCCGCTCCCGCCGGTCGGTGTAGAGGCTGCCGCCTGCCCAGTCGGGGTCCGTGGGCAGCGGGTCGCTGGGCGCGCCGGGCACCGACGCGTTGGACCAGCGGGTGGCGACCCGCGCCTCCCGCACACGCCGCAGCGCGAGCCGTACCGCCTCGTCGAAGCCGACCGGATGCCCCGGCGGGGCGGGCACGTACCGGTCGATGTCGTGCTCGTGGCACACCACCTCGTGGCGCAGCGACTCGGTCAGCGGGCGGGCGATCGACGCCGGCACCGGCGTGACCAGACCCACCCAGTGGCTGGACAGTCCCGGGGTGAGCACGGGCACGGAAAGGATCATCCGGCGGGGCAGTCCGGCGACGGTCGCGTAGCGGGCCATCATCTCGCGGTACGTCAGCACGTCCGGCCCGCCGATGTCGAACGCCCGGCTCACCTCGGCCGGCAGCCGGGCGCAGCCCACCAGCAGCCGCAGCACGTCCCGCACCGCGACCGGCTGGATACGGGTGTGGACCCAGCTCGGCGTCACCATCACCGGCAGCCGCTCGGTGAGGTAGCGCAGCATCTCGAACGACGCCGATCCCGACCCGATCACCACCGCCGCCCGCAGTACCGCCGTCGGCACCCCGCCGGCGAGCAGGATGTGCCCGACCTCGGCGCGGGAGCGCAGATGCGGCGACAGGCGCTCCTCGGGCACGCCCGCCGGGGTGAGGCCGCCCAGGTAGACGATGCGGCGGACGCCGGCGGCGCGCGCCCGCTCGCCGAAGATCCGGGCCGCCCTGCGGTCGGTCTCCTCGAACTCCGCGCCCGTGCCGAGGGCGTGCACCAGGTAGTAGGCGACATCGACCCCCCGCATCGCGTCGGCGACCGAGGCCGCGTCCGTGACATCGCCCTGTACCACCTGCACGCGGTCCGCCCAGGGATGGTCGCGGAGTCTGCCGGGGGAGCGGGCCAGGCACCGCACCCGGTGCCCGGCGTCCAGCAGCTCCGGCACCAGCCGGCCGCCGATGTACCCGGTCGCCCCGGTCACCAGGCAGGTCAGCCCCGCCTGCGGTCCTGCGTCCGACGCCGGGTCGCGCCCCGCCTCCGGTCCCGCATCCGGCCCCGTGCCCGACGCCGGGTCGCGTCCCGGCTCCGCCTCGCCACCGCGCATCCGTTCGCCTCTTTCATCCGTACCGTCCCGTTCGGCCCCGTGTCGTCCTGTTCGAAAGGAGTTCCCCGCACGAGTGCCCACCGGACGCGGACGGCACCCGCCCGGCCCGCATTACGCTGCTCGGGTGGCCACAGCGGACGACACCGAACAGCGCGCGGACGCGCCGGACCGGCGCGAGACGCCGGGGGACCTGCACACCCTCGCGGTGCACCTGCGGCGGATGAACGGCGAGATCAACCGCCTCGTGCACGACTTCGCCGACGCCCAAGGGCTGAACGCGACCGATGTGCAGGCCCTCGCCGCGATCCTGGACGCCGAGGAGCCGATGACGCCCGGCAGGCTCCGCGAACACCTGGGTCTCACCTCCGGCGCGGTGACGGCCTGCCTGGACCGGCTGGAACGTGCGGGACACATCCGCCGGGTCAGGGAGAGCGCCGACCGGCGCGTGGTGCACCTGTACTACGCCGCCGACGCGCGGGAGGCCGCCCGCGCCCACTTCCGCCCCCTGGCGGAGGCCGCCGCCGCGGCCCGTTCCCGGTTCACCGGCGACGAGCTGGCCGTCGTGGTGCGGTTCGTGACGGCGATGAACGAGGAACTCGCGCGGCTGCGGTAGCGGCAGCCGGGGTGCGCGCGCGTGGCGGTCGGTGTTCGGTGGCCGCGGCCACACGCGCGTGCGAGCCCGTCCACGGGGCACCTGTCTCCACGATCCCAGGAGTCGGATACATTCACCCGTGATGTATCTCGACGATTGAGATTGTTTTCTGTGGAGATACCTGTCGGCCCCAGAACCCGGAGACCGCTGCCCCATGCCTGACACCGCCCGGACCGCCCGCCCCACCCGCAGGGCCCGCTGGCTCGTTCCCCTCCTGCTGCTGTTCGTCTGGCTCGGTGTCGGCGGCACGCTCGGCCCCTACGCCGGACGCCTCGGCGAGGTCGCCACCAACGACCAGGCGGCCTTCCTGCCCCGCAGCGCCGAGTCGACGAGGGTCATCGCCGAGCAGAAGGCGTTCAGACAGCAGGAGAGCCTGCCCGCCGTCGTCGTCTGGACCGGCGAGAAGGACGGCGCCCCGGTGGCCGACCGGCGCGCCGAGGCCGACCGGGCCCTCGCCTCCCTCACCGGCTCGGCGGGTCTCGCGGGGCGGCCGTCGCCCGCGCTGCTCTCCGACGACGGCCAGGCCCTGGAAGGCGTGGTGCCGCTGCGGACCGACCTGGGCAAGGACCTCGCCGGCACCCTCGACCGGGTCAGGGAGGCCGCCGGGAAGGTACCCGGCACCACCGTCCAGGTGGCCGGACCGGCCGCGAGCCAGGCCGACCTCAAGGACGCGTTCGCCGGCATCGACGGTCTGCTGCTCGGCGTGGCCCTGGCCGCCGTACTGATCATTCTGCTGCTCGTCTACCGGAGCGTCCTGCTGCCGCTGGTGATCCTCCTCAGCGCGGTCTTCGCCCTCGCTCTCGCCTGCGCGGTCGTCTACGTCCTCGCCGATCACGACGTCGTCCGCGTCGACGGCATGGTGCAGGGCATCCTGTCGATCCTGGTGATCGGCGCCGCCACCGACTACGCCCTGCTGCTCACCGCGCGCTGCCGGGAGGAACTGGCCCGCACCGACGACCGGTTCACCGCCGTGCGGGCCGCGCTGAAGCAGTCCTGGGAGGCGATCGCCGCGAGCGCCGCCACCGTCGCGCTCGGCCTGATCACCCTGCTCCTCAGCGACCTCACCAACAACCGGGCGCTCGGACCGGTCGGCGCGATCGGCATCGTCTGCGCCGTGCTCGGCTCCCTCACCTTCCTGCCCGCCGTCCTGCTCGTCCTCGGCCGCGCCGCCTACTGGCCCGCACGGCCCCGCGCGACCGACGGCACCGGTGGCGGGGCGGGAGTCTGGCGCCGGGTGGCCGCGCTCGTCGACCGGGCGCCCCGCAAGGTGTGGGCCGCCACCCTGGCCGTCCTGCTGGCCTGCGCCGCCTTCGCGCCCGCGTTCAGCTCACGGGGTGTCCCGATGAGCGAGATCTTCGTGGACGACGCGCCCTCGGTCTCCGCGCAGGACACCCTCGCCCGGCACTTCCCCGGCGGCTCCGGCAACCCGGCCGTCGTCATCACCGACGCCGACCGCGCCGACCGCGTCCTCGCCGCCGCCCGCAGGACGGAGGGCGTCGCCACCGCGTACACGATCAGCGCCTCCGGCGCCCCCGGCGGGCAGCCCCTCGTCGTCGACGGGCGGACCCGCATCGACGTCACCCTCGCCGCCGACGCGGACAGCGACGCCGCCCAGGACACCGTCGCCCGGCTGCGCACCGCGCTGCACGCGATCCCCGGCGCCGACGCCCGGGTCGGCGGCTACACCGCACAGCAGTACGACACCCGCACCACCGCCGAGCACGACCGCACCCTGATCGTCCCGGTCGTCCTCGTCGTCATCCTGCTGATCCTGATGCTCCTGCTGCGCTCGGTGCTGCTGCCCGTGCTGCTGGTGGCGACCGTCGCCCTCAACTTCGCCGCCACCCTCGGCATCTCCGCCCTGGTGTTCGAGAATGTCTTCGGCTTCTCCGGCACGGACCCGTCGGTGCCGCTGTACGGGTTCGTCTTCCTGGTCGCGCTGGGCGTCGACTACAACATCTTCCTGATGTCGAGGGTCCGGGAGGAGTCGCTGCGCCACGGCGCCCGCAGGGGCGTCCTCACCGGACTCGTCACCACCGGCGGGGTCATCACCTCGGCCGGTGTCGTCCTCGCCGCCACCTTCGCCGCGCTCGGGGTGATCCCGCTCGCGTTCCTCGTCCAGATCGCGTTCATCGTCGCCTTCGGAGTCCTGCTGGACACGCTGGTGGTGCGCTCGCTGCTCGTGCCCGCCCTGGTCCGGGACATCGGCGCCCGCTCCTGGTGGCCCGGTGGCCGTCGAACGGCCGACGCCGAGCAGGAGTCGCCGGCCGTGGAGGAGGAGAACGCGGCGGCCCGCTGACCCCGGTCCGTTCCGCGAACCCGCCCCGCCCGCGCACGGTCCGCAGGCGGGGCGGCGGCGTCCCCCAGGGAGATCAGCCGGCGGACGCGACGACCGGGTAGTGGTCCGACAGATTCGTGTACGTGTACGAGGTGCCCCAGCTGGACACCGTGCACGGCGCCGACTCCTCCTTCACCACCTCGTTCCGCCACACCGCGGGACGGGCGTGCCCGGCGCGGTGCAGGACGTGGTCGAGGTCCTCACGCGGATCGTCCGGGTAGCGGTCCCGGGCGATCGAGTTCTCCTCCGTGTCGAACGAGTAAGGGTGCCCGGTGCGTGCGTCGGCCCCGGCCAGCCCGGCCTCGGCCAGCATCGAGCCGTACTCGCCGCTCCGTGAGTCGACGTTCATGTCCCCGGCGACCAGCACCTCCTCGTCCGCCGGGATGCCCTTGGCGTCCAGGAAGGCGTCGATCGCCAGGAACTGCCGGCCCCGCACCTTTGCGGCCTCGCCCGCGCCGCAGCCGGGGTCGGTCGACTGGGCGTGCGTGCCGACGACATGCACCCGGGTGCCCCGGACGTCCAGCACGACATAGGCGAAGCCCTTGTTCGACCACCAGTCGGCGCCGCACGCGTCCTTGTACACGTACTGCTCCTTGCGCAGGATCGGCCACTTGCTGAGCACGGTGACACCGCCGTCCTCCGGCGTCAGCGCCGAGTACGCCCCGCCCGTGGCGTCCCAGCCGCCCCTGCCACGGCCCACCACGGGCGTCTGGTACGGATACTCCGCCGAGGCGGCGCTCTTCAGCGCGTCCGAGGAGGAGTTGTCGAACGCCTCCTGGAGCACCACCACGTCGTTGCCGTGGAAGAACGACGCCTTCGCGATCTCCGCCGCGCGATGGTCCTGCCCCCAGTTCGGGTACAGCAGCTTGCTCATCAGGAACGCGTTGTACGACAGCACCCGCAGCTCGGGCACCCGCCCGTCGGCCGAGGCGGGCGTCGCCCCGGCGACGGGCGCGGCGGCGAGAGCGAGAGCGAGCACGGCGGCGCCCAGGGTGCGGCGCGGTGCGGCGAGCGACACTGGATCTCCCTGTGGGTGACGGGGGTTGAGTGGCGCGGGACATGAAACCACCGGGAGTTACCGTGAGGTAACCCTCAGGGCGCGACGGAAAAGCGGTCGGCGGGCAACGCTCGCCGGCGCACCGACTCGGACTGCGGGGCTCTTTCCCGATCGCCGTGGCGGGACGGCGGCGGGGCGCCCCGCCCGCCCGTTCCGTCCTCGGCCCGTGGGCGCAGGGTGCCTCCCGAGGTCACGTCCCCACCGGATCGGACGCCCCTGCGTCCGGCGACCGGCCGCCCGCGCGGCGTCGGCCGCCTCGGCGGAAGGCCTTGCCGCCGCGGGATTGGCAAGCGTGCAGTTTTACGTATAACCTCTCCCGCTAATCAGCCCTCCCCGGAAGGTCCCGATGCGACGTATCGCCCTGGTCACCCTCGTCGTCGACGACTGCGACGAGGCGATCCGCTGCCGCACCGGAGCCCCGGGATTCCGCCTCGCCGAGGACACGCCGCGCCCCGACGGCTCCCGCCGGGTCGTGCAGCCCGGCGAACCGGGGACCGGCCCCGGACTGCTGCCGGCCCGCGCCCGCGGCGAGGCCCGGGCCGCCCGGGTCGGCGACCAGGCCGGCGGACGGGGCGGCTTCTGCCTGCACGCCGACGACTTCGCCCGCGACCACGCCCGGATGACCGCCGCCGGCATGACCTTCCTGGAGGAGCCGCGTCACGAGCCGTACGGCACGGTCGCCGTCTTCCGGGACCTGTACGGCAACCGCCGGGACCTGCTCCGGCCCGCCGGCTGAGCCGCCCGCCCCGCACCCTCGCACCACTCCGCCCGACGAAAGAACGCACCATGACCGCTACGCGCGTAGACACCGAGGCCCTCCGCCGCCTCCCCAAGGCCGTCCTGCACGACCACCTCGACGGCGCCCTGCGCCCCGCCACCCTCGTCGAACTCGCCGCCGAGGTCGGCCACGCCCTGCCCACCACCGACCCCGACGAGCTGGCCGCCTGGTTCATCGACGCCGCCGACTCCGGCGACCTCGTCCGCTACATCGCCACCTTCGACCACACCCTCGCCGTGCTGCAGACCCGCGAGGGACTGCTGCGCGCCGCCGAGGAGTACGTCCTCGACCTCGCCGCCGACGGCGTCGTCTACGCCGAGGTGCGCTACGCCCCCGAGCTGAACACCCGCGGCGGGCTGACCCTGCACGAGGTCGTCGAGACCGTCCAGGAGGGCCTGGCCGCCGGCATGGCGAAGGCCGCCGCCCAGGGCACCCCCGTACGGGTGGGCACCCTGCTGTGCGGGATGCGCATGTTCGACCGCGTCCGTGAGGCCGCCGAGGCGGCCGTCGCCTTCCGCGACGCCGGTGTCGTCGGCTTCGACATCGCGGGCGCCGAGGACGGCTTCCCGCCCGCCGACCACCTGGAGGCCTTCGAGCTGCTGCGCCGCGAGAGCGTGCCGTTCACCATCCACGCCGGAGAGGCGCACGGCCTGCCCAGCATCCACCAGGCCCTCCAGGTCTGCGGCGCGCAGCGCATCGGCCACGGCGTGCGGATCACCGAGGACATCGTCGACGGCAAGCTGGGCCGGCTCGCCTCCTGGGTCCGCGACCGGCGCATCGCGCTGGAGATGTGCCCCACCTCCAACCTGCAGACCGGCTGCGCCACGTCCATCGCCGAGCACCCGATCACCGCGCTGAAGGACCTCGGCTTCCGCGTCACCCTGAACACCGACAACCGTCTGGTGTCCGGCACGACGATGACCCGCGAGATGACCCTGCTGGTCGAGCAGGCCGGCTGGACCGTGGAGGATCTGCGGACGGTCACGGTCAACGCGCTCAAGAGCGCGTTCGTCCCGTTCGACGAGCGCAACGCCCTCGTACGGGACGTCGTCCTCCCGGGCTACGCCACCGCGCTCTGAAGCAGCCCCCGCACATAGGCGGCCTGTCCGACGTGCTGGAGATCGTCGGACAGGACGCTGACCAGCCGCACGCCCAGGGTGACCGGCGGATCCCAGCGCTCGTCCACGACGCGTTCGAGGTCCGCCGCGCTCACCCCGCGCAGCTGGTGCAGGGTCTGCTCGTGCACGGCGTCGTAGTAGCCGGTGAGCAGGCCGGCCGAGTCGACGCGGACCTTGCCGACCTTGGCGGCGCTGTGCCCGTAACCCGTGTCACGGCGCGGCAGGCCGAGGCCGAAGCGTTTCTCCCAGTCCTGCGCGAGCCACACCTGCTCCAGGCCGAACGCGTCGGCGATGTGGTCGTCCTGGACCCGTGTGAGGTGCCAGATCAGCCAGGCGATCGAGTTGGTCTCGGCGGTCGGGCGGGCGTTGAGGTCGTCCGGGCCGAGCCCCTCGACCGCCGCGTGGACCTCTTCGCGGACACGGCCGTAGCCGTCGATGAGGATGTCCTTGGCATGCATACCGCCCACCCTCTCGCAGGGCGGGCTCCGGCGCGTGCGGAACACCGCCCTCGGGGGCCGTACGCGGGGACGACAGGGGCGCCGGCGGTCGTGCGGCGCGGGCGGCCCGCCGGCCGGAGCGGTCCGTTCGGCGTGCGGGGCGGGGCGAGGGACGCTGTGCCCTGTGGCGCGGCCGGAGTTCACCCGCTCCCGGAACCCTTCGCCC
>NZ_JALLGL010000208.1 GCF_023072675.1 Streptomyces sp. XM83C | reverse complement strand
GGGGTGGCGGGCGGGGTCGTGCAGGCAGCGCAGTGAGAACACCGTCTCCTGGAGCGGGGAGCGGGCGAACGAGGTGGTGGCGAGGTCACCGACGGCGAACCGGAACTCGATCATTGAGTGTCACGCTAAATCATTGTCGGCGCGGCCCGGCCACCGGGTTGGCTGTCTGCATGACCACGACACCTGCATCTCCGGCTCCGGGCCAGGACGAGACTTCCGCACCGCGCCGTGCGACCCGCGCGGCCGGGCTGATCCCGACGGATCCCGTGCTGCGGCTGGCGAGCCTTCTGACGCTGGTCAACGCGCTGGGCAACGGCCTGTACTTCCCGCTGGGCGTCCTGTACTTCACGCGCGTGGTCGGCCTGGACGCGACGGCCGTGGGGCTCGGGCTGACCGTGGCCGGTCTGACGGGTGTGGCCGCGAGTGTGCCGGCGGGGCGTGCGGCGGACCGGTGGGGTGCCCGGCGGGTGGGCTCGCTGCTGTGGGGCGGCACGGCGGTGGCGACGACCGGGTACGTGCTGGTGGACTCCTACGCCGGCTTCCTGCTGGCGGTGGTGTGCGCGACGGGGCTCCAGACGGCGAGCCGTGGTGTGCAGGGCGCGATCTACGCGGATGTGCTGCCGGCGGCGACGCGGGTCGAGTCGCGGGCGTATCTGCGGATGGTGGTGAACGTCGGCATGGGCATCGGCGGTGTGTTCGGCGCGGTCGCGCTGCAACTGGACACCAGGGCAGCGTATGTGACGGTGATTCTGGTGAACGCGGTGACGTTCGCGGGTCCGGCGCTGCTGCTGCCCCGGCTTCCGCTGGCGCCGCACGCGGCCGGCCGGAAGGCGCCGGCGGCAAACGCGCCCGCGGCCGAGCGGTGGCGGGCGGTGCGGGATCTGCCGTTCCTGACGGTGACGGTCCTCAACTCGGTGCTGGTGGTGCAGTACTCGCTGTCCGAGGTGGGGCTGCCGCTGTGGATCGTGGAGCGGACGGAGGCTCCGCGCTGGACGGCCGCGCTGCTGATGATCGTCAACTGTGCGCTGGTGGTGCTGTTGCAGGTGCGGGTGGCGCGGCGGGCGTCCGAGATCCCGGCGGCGGTACGGGCGATGCGGTGGGCGGGGCTGCTGCTGGCGGTGTCCTGCGCGGTGTACGCCGTGTCGGCGGGGCTGTCCCCGGTGTGGGCGGTGGCCGCGCTGACCGCGGGGGCGGTGGTGCAGGTGCTGGCGGAGGTGCTGTCGGCGGCGGGCGGCTGGACGCTCGGCTACGGGCTGGCCGACGCCCGCGCCCACGGCGTCTACCAGGGCGTCTTCGGGGCGGGCATGTCGGCGGGCATGATGGCCGGTCCGGCGCTGGTCACGGTCACGGCGATCGCCCACGGGTCGGTGGGCTGGGCCGTGCTGGGCGTGCTGTTCGCCGGGGCGGGCTTCGCGGTCGCCCCGGCGGTGCGCTGGGCACGCCGGGACGGGGACTGGCGGGGCGAGGCGGCCTGACGGGGCCGGGTGGGCTGACAGGGCCGGGTGGACCGGCGAGGTCGGGCGCGTTGACGGCGAGACGGCCTGACGAGGTCGTACGGGCCTGACGAGGCGTACGGGCCTGACGAGGCCGTACGGGCCTGACGGTCAGTCGAAGGAGAGTCCGCCGGTGCGGGTCCGCTTCACCTCGAAGACGTCGGGGTCGGAGGCGAGGGTGCGGAAGCTGTCGAAGAGGCGTACGGCGCGCTCCCCGCGCGGGACGGCCCGCAGCACCGGGCCGAACCAGACGGTGCCGTCGACGTGGAGGGTCGGTGTGCCGACGTAGCCGCCGGAGTCGGGCTCGAATCCGGCCTCGTGGCTGCGGCGTACGGCGTCGTCCCAGGCGGGGTCGTGGGCGGCGGCGGCCAGGTCGGCGTCGAGGCCGAGTTCGGCGAGGGCGTCGGCGACCACGGCGTCGTAGTCCTCCTGCCGCTGCTCATGGATGCGGGTGCCGAATGCGGTGTACAGCTCGCGCAGCACCTTCTCCCCGTGGCGTTCGGCGGCGGCCACGGCGACGCGGACGGGGCCGATCGACTTGTCGACCAACGCGCGGTACCAGTCGGGCAGTTCGTTGCCGAGGTTGTGCAGGTAGAGGCTCATCGCCCGGAACCGCAGGTCGAGGGGGCGCTGCCGTTCGACCTCCAGCAGCCAGCGGGAGGTGATCCAGGCGAAGGGACAGGCGGGGTCGAAGTAGAAGTCGATGCGGGTCGGCGCGTCGTCGGTGGTCATGCTTCGACGGTAGGCGCGGACCGGCGCCCGGTCCTGGCCCATTCGGGCGCCGTTTTCGTGGTCCACTTCCGGGCCGGGCGGCCCCTGCGGGGGGCTCAGTCGGCGGCCGTCAGCTCCACCAGTTTGCGTACGGTGTTCCAGTTGCGGGTCGTCGCGATCAGGCCCTCGGTGAGGCGTGGCCGGGCGAGGGCGTCGGCGAGCCTGGAGCGGCCGAGTCCGTCGGGGGCGTACAGATACAGGGCGCGGTCGCCGAGGCGGAACTCCTCGGGCCGGAACGCGGCCCGGTCGATCTCCGCGAACCGGTCGGCGGTGACCGGCCGGGAGAGATAGGTGACGTGCAGCTGCTTGGGTTCGAGGCTGTCGGCGGGGAACGGGCAGGCGTCGGCGACTGCGGCGAGGTAGGCGTGGTCGCGGACGATGACGTCGACGGAGAATCCGAATCTCTTCTCGATCGCCCGGGCCAGCCCGTCGGCGAGGGTGTCCTCGTCGCCCCGCTCGGCACCGAAGACAGCCTGGCCGCTCTGGAGGTAGGTGCGCACGCGCGTGTGGCCCAGCTCTTCGAGCACGGCACGCAGTTCGGCCATGGGGAGTTTGCGGTTGCCGCCCACGTTGATGCCGCGCAGCAGGGCGGCGTACATCGTCGTCATGGGCTCACCTTAGAGAGCGTCCCCCGCCCGGGCCGGCTGTCGCGCCCCGTGGGGGCGGGCGCGGCGTGCGCCGCGGGCGGGGGACGCGCGAAACTCTC
Organism: Streptomyces sp. XM83C; assembly: GCF_023072675.1. Taxonomy (GTDB): domain Bacteria; phylum Actinomycetota; class Actinomycetes; order Streptomycetales; family Streptomycetaceae; genus Streptomyces; species Streptomyces thermocoprophilus. Next base: position 8,031 of record NZ_JALLGL010000208.1, on the reverse strand, counting down.
GCGGATCGGCGCGCGCGGATCAACATCTCCACGCGGCTGTGACTTTTTCAACAAGGTTTCGTAATGACAAACCGGGTGCCGGTGGCGGAACGGACGGGGTCCGGGCCGGTCGCGCCCCTGATCGCTGCCCCTGAGGACCACCGGTAGGTGTAGGGGGCAGGGTCCTTCTCAGAGCGGAGGGGGTTGCGCCCCGGAGGGAGGAGCGGGCCGCCGCGGAGGTCACCGGGCAGCAGGACGAGACGGCTTCGTCCGCCCCCTACCGTCGAACGCGGAAGGTGGGCGGCACCGGGCCGCCACCGCGGATCGAGGGGGACAGGCCCGTCATGGCAGGTGGAGAGGCACGGGTGCGGGGATTCGCCGCGCGGGCCGGCGGCTGGAGCGCCCGGCATCGCTGGGCGGCCGTCGGCATATGGGTGCTGTTCGTCGTCCTGGCGATGGGTGTGGGCTCGGCCGCCGGCCGGGTGGACGTCAAGGACAGCGACCAGCTGAAGGGCGAGACCCACACCGCCGCGAAGATCATCGAGGACGCGGGGATCGAGGAACCCGCCGGTGAGACCGTCCTCGTCCAGGCGAAGGGCAGTGGACTGACGTCCGAGGACGCCGAGTTCAAGCAGGCCGTCGCGGACGTGGTGGCCGCGGTGCAGAAGACCGGTCAGGTCACGGACGTCACCTCGCCGTACGACACCGGCACCGTATCCAAGGACGGCCGCAGCGCGCTCGTGCAGTTCGACATGCGCGGCGAGGCGGAGACCGCCGGGGACCGGGTGCAGCCGGTGCTGGACGCCGTCGAGGGCGTGCAGAAGAAGCACGCGGACACGCTGCGGATCGAGGAGATCGGCGGCGCCAGCATGATGAAGACGTTCTCCGACGCGTTCGGGGACGACTTCCAGAAGGCCGAGTACTCGGCCGTCCCGGTGGCCCTCGGCATCCTGCTGATCGCGTTCGGCGCGCTGGTCGCGGCGCTGCTCCCGGTGCTCCTCGCGATCACCGCGATCATGGCGACGATGGGTCTGATGGGCATCGTCAGCCATGTCGTGCCGATGAGCGACACCGCCAACTCCGTGATGCTGCTGGTCGGTATGGCCGTCGGCGTCGACTACTGCCTGTTCTATCTGCGCCGTGAGCGTGAGGAGCGGGCGGCGGGCCGGGACGCGCAGACCGCGCTGCGGATCGCCGCGGCGACCAGCGGCCGGGCCATCGTGGTGTCCGGTGTGACGGTGTGTGTGGCGATGGCGGGCATGCTCTTCACCGGTCTCGCCGAGTTCGAGGCGATGGGCCTGGCGTCGCTGATCGTGGTCGCCGTGGCGATGGTCGGCTCGGTGACGGTGCTGCCGGCGCTGCTGTCGCTGCTGGGTGAGCGGGTCGAGAAGGGCCGGCTGCCGTTCCTGCGCCGCCGTTCCCGCAACGCGCCCCGCGAGAACGGCAGCCGGGTGTGGAGCGCGGTGCTGCGCGCGGTGCTCGCCCGCCCGGTCGTCTCGGTCGTGGTCGCGGTCGGCGCGCTCGCGGCGGTCGCGGCGCCCGCGCTCGGCATGAAGACGCAGCAGCTCACGCTGGACCAGGAGTTCGGTGACTCACTGCCGATCGTGCAGACGTACAACCGGGTCAACGAGGCCTTCCCGGGCGGTTCCGAGCCCGCCGAGGTCGTGGTGAAGGCCCGTGACATCGACGCGCCGCAGGTGCAGGACGCGCTGGCGGCGTTCAAGGAGCGGGCGATCTCCTCGGGTGCCTCGCGCGGCCCCGTCGAGATCAAGACGCACCCGGCGCAGGACGTCGCGTTCGTGTACGTGCCGCTGGTGGGCGGTTCCGACCTGGACAAGGCGTCCGAGAGCCTGGAGAAGCTGCGCGACGAGGTACGGCCCGCCACGCTGGGCCGCGTGGAGGGTGTCGAGGCGCCGATCACCGGACAGGTCGCCGGGTCGCACGACTTCAACGACCAGCTGGCCGGCTCCGTCGCCCCGGTGTTCGCGTTCGTCGTGGTGTTCGCGTTCCTGCTGATGCTGCTGTCGTTCCGCTCGCTGACCGTCGCGATCACGTCGATCCTGCTGAACCTGCTGTCCGTGGGCGCGGCGTACGGTGTCCTCGTGGCCGTCTTCCAGCACGGCTGGGGCGCCTCGCTGGTGGGCGCGGAGGGTGTCGGCGCGATCGTCACCTGGCTGCCGCTGTTCCTGTTCGTGATCCTGTTCGGCCTGTCGATGGACTACCACGTGTTCGTGGTGTCCCGGGTGCGTGAGGCGCGGCTGCGGGGCCGTTCGACGAAGGACGCGATCACGCACGGCGTGGTCACCACGGCGGGGGTCGTCACCAGTGCCGCCGTCATCATGGTCGCCGTCTTCGCGATCTTCGGGACGCTGTCCATGCAGTCGATGAAGCAGATGGGTGTGGGTCTGGCCGCGGCCGTCCTCATCGACGCGACGGTCATCCGGGGTGTGCTGCTCCCGGCGGTGATGGCGCTGCTCGGCGAGCGGAACTGGTATCTGCCGAAGTGGCTGCACCGGCTGCCGGACCTCACCCACGACGAGGCACCGGAAGCGGTCGCCGCACCGCACCCGCACGGCGACCGGGGCGAGCCGGTACGGCTGTGAGCGGCCGGTGCGCCGTGATCGACGGGCGGTGAGACCGCGGCGACGAGGATGCCGTGGTGAAGGGGCTGTGGTGAGCGGCGCACGTGGGAGGCGAGGGCCCGTCGGACACTCCGGCGGGCCCTTTCGGCTGTCCCCCTCCGCCTGTCACGGCAGTTCGGCCTCGATGAGGTCGGCGGCGCGGCGGGTGCCGCCCTCCTCGGCCATCTGCGCCTGGATCTCCTTCAGCCTCCGGGCCACCTCCTGGTCCTCGACGAGGGCGAGGGCGGCCTCTCGGAGGGCTTCGGCGGTGGCGTCCTCGGTCGCCAACTGGCGTGCCACACCGAGGCCTTCCAGCACGGACGCGTTGCCGAACTGGTCCGCCGCCTGCGGTACGGCGATCATCGGCGTGGCCGTGGCGAGGCCCTCCTGGCTGCCGCCTGCCCCGGCGTGGGTGACGAAGAGGTCGGCCTGACGGAGCACCGCCAGCTGCGGCACCCAGGACCGCACCTCGACGCCGGGCGGTACCTCGCCCAGTTCCGCCGGGTCGACGTGCTTGCCGATCTGGAGCACCAGGTGCCAGCCGGGCAGATCGCCGAATGCGCGCACGCACTGCCGGTAGAACTCCGGCCGCTTGGTGAAGGCGGAGCCCAGCGACACCAGGACGACCTTCTCGGCGTCGGAGGGCCGCTGCCAGTCGCCCTCGGCGCGGCGGTCGCCCTGACAGGCGCCGACGAAGGTGTACACCTTCTCGTCGACCCGGTCGGCGTTCCACTGGAGCGCCTTGGGGATGAGCACGAGGGAGCGGGCGGGCCGGCCCGTGAAGTCGTCGGGGCGCTGGTCGATGCCGTTCTCCTCCAGCCAGGACCGGAAGCGGGCGTAGTAGGCGCGGCCCCGCTCGGTCTTCTTCGGCTCCTCCCACATGGGGGCGGCGACCTCTTCCTCGTATCCCTCCCAGGCGACCATGTGCGGCGCCAGGGAGATCGCGGGGACACCCCAGCGGTGGGCGAGCACGCGGGCCGGGTACGAGGCGGTGTCGTGCAGGACGAGGTCGGGCACGTCGTCCCGGTAGGCCTCGGCCAGCTGGGGCAGCGCCTGGACGGCGTCGTCGAGGAACGGCTCCACGTTGTCGAGGAGGGCTTCGCCCCAGGCCTCGGGGTCGGCGTCGGGGCCGGGCAGTGTGGACTGCCACGGTTTCACCTCGGCTCCGGTCCCGGCGACCTTGTCGGCCAGGGCGGGCGGGATCGCGTAGGTGACGCGGTGGCCGCGGGCCACCAGCTCACGGATCACCTCCAGGCTGGGGTTCACATGGCCGTGGGCCGCGATGGAGAACATGGCGATATGGCTGCGTCGGGTCATGTGAAGGACGCTACACGAGACGATACGTCTCGTCTAATTGTTTTGCCTCGGGTGCGCCCGAGCACGTCGCGGGGCGCGCACCGGAAGGGCCGTCCGACGGTCGCGCCGCCTGCGTCTCGGGGCCTCCCCCGCACACCCCCCGACCTGTGCGAATGCGAGACTGGCGGTCGCGTCGCCCGGGCGGCGCGACGGCAGGACGAGGACACGGAGTCACGGAGTCACGGAGGCGAACCGATGGACGAGGCACGGGCCCGCGAGGTGCTGGCCGCGGCGGACGTACTGCCGGGCGGGGCCGGGGACGCCCGGCTCCTGGCCCTCGGCGAGAACGCGGTCTTCGCCGCCGGTGACCTCGTCGCCAAGGTGGGCCGGGACGCCGAACTGCTGGAGCGGGCCGGGCGCGAGCTGGGCATCGCGCTGTGGCTGGAGGAGGCCGGGGTGCCGGCCGTGCGGGCGGCGGAGCCGAAGCCGCTGCTGGTGGACGGGCACCCGGTGACGGTGTGGCACCGGCTGCCGGACCCGGTGCGGCCCGCCGGCCCCCGGGACCTGGCGGAGCTGCTGCGGATCGTGCACGCTCTGCCCGCGCCGCCCGTCCCGCTGCCGCCGCGCGAGCTGCTGGGCGGGGTGGAACGCTGGCTGCGGCTGGCCGGTGACGCGATCGACCCCGAGGACGCGGCGTATCTGCGGGAGCGCCGCGACGACTTCGCGTCGGCCGCCGCCGCGCTCACCCCGCATCTGCCGCCGGGGCCGATCCACGGCGACGCCCTGCCGCGCAATGTGCACATCGGCCCCGACGGGCCGGTCCTGGTCGACCTGGAGACCTTCTCCTCGGACTTCCGTGAGCACGACCTGGTGGTGATGGCCCTCTCCCACGACCGGTACGGCCTGCCCGACGAGGAGTACGCCGCGTTCACCGAGGCCTACGGCTGGGACGTGCGCGCCTGGGAGGGGTGCGCGGTGCTGCGCGGGGCCCGGGAGACGGCGAGCTGCGCGTGGGTGGCGCAGCACGCGCCGGGCAACCCCAAGGCGCTCGCGGAGTTCCGGCGCCGGGTGGCGTCCCTGCGGGACGGCGACGAGACGGTGCGCTGGTACCCGTTCTGAGCCGGGGCCCGGCTCGGACCGGAGGGCGGCGTCGGGCTCGGCGGCAGGGCCGGTGTCCCGCTCCCGGACGGCGGTGGCCGCCCGGCGCAGTTCCGTGAGGACGGTGCGTACGGCTCTGCGGGCGATGCGTTCCGGGCGGTGGAGGGCGTCGATGTGCCGGCGGGCGCGGACCCCGGTGAGGGCCGCAGCACCGGGTCGGGGGGCGGCGCATGGTCCAGCGGGGCATGAGGGCGATGCCTCCACCGGCGGCCACGGCCTCCGCGAGACCGCGAACTCGTCGATGCGGTGCGCGAGATGGAGCCGCCGTCCGGCCGCGGCGGCGATCGCCTCGACGGTGGCCGGCACCGGGAACCCGTCGTGCACGGTGATCCACGGCTCGCCCGCCACGTCCTTCGGGGTCACCCGGCGTCCTGCTGGACCCCTCCGGGCACCCGGACGGCCTGCCGCTCTCCTTCTGCGCCCGAGCCGGTGATGCCGGCCGGGCCGCGCCGGGGGTCCGTGAGCCAGACCGACCGCGCCGGGCTGACGGTGGACCGAGCCGGTGATGCCGGCCGGAGCCGCGCCGGGGTCCGGGACACCAGGCCGCAAGCGCCGGTCGGGCCACGCCGGGCCGCCCGTGAGCCGAGCGGTGGCCGCCGCTCGGGCCACCTCCGCCGACAGGTCGCTCAGGCCACCTCCGCCGTGAGATCCCGCAGCGGCCACGCCCCTTCCACCACCGCCGTCAGGTCGCCCTTGCGGCGCAGGAAGGCCTGGAAGTCGGCCGCCCACGCGGCGTACCACTCGATCTGGCGGCGGTGCAGCTCCGCCGGGCCGAGCGCGCCGATCTTGGGGTGGCGGGCGGCTATCGCGCAGGCCAGCCGGGCGGCGGCGAGGGCGTCCGCGGTGGCGTTGTGCGCGGTGTCGAGGGGTATGCCGTATTCGCCGCAGACCGCTTCGAGGTTGCGCTTGCCCCGGCGGTAGCGGTCGGCCCAGCGGTCGATGGTGTACGGGTCGACGACGGGCGCGGGGTCCAGTCCGCCGAGCCGGTCGCGCAGGGACGGCAGGCCGTGCCGCCGCAGCTCGGCGGAGAGCAGGGTGAGGTCGAAGGCCGCGTTGTACGCGACCACCGGGACGCCTGTGCGCCAGTAGCCGGTCAGGACGTCGGCGATGGCGTCGGCGACCTGGTCGGCGGGGCGGCCCTCGGTGGCAGCGCGTTCGCCGGTGATGCCGTGGACGGCGACCGCGTCCGGCGGGATGGGCACTCCCGGGTCGGCGAGCCACTCCTTGCGGCCCAGCACCTGCCCGTCCTTGACCTCGATCACGGCGCCGGTGACGATGCGCGCCTCGCGCGGGTCGGTGCCGGTCGTCTCCAGGTCGAAGCCGATCAGCAGTTCGCGGTGCCAGGCCATGGCGTCCCCCCTCTGTGGTGGTGCGTTCCCCCAGTGGCCTCCACCTTCGCATGCACCACTGACAATCCGACGCCGGGATTCCGCTTGGCGCCGCCACCGACGGGACACTTCAGGACACGGGTCGCGAATCCGCCCAAGCCAGCTCGAACTCCTCACGGTAGGTGCCGAACAGGCCGCCCTCGTCGACCTCGCCGGATTTGACGATGCGGTCGCCGTTGCGCAGCACCAGCACGGGTGACTCCATGCCGCGGGCCCGCCGCAGATAGGACTGCACGACCGCGATGCCGTCGGCGCCGTCGCCGTCGACGAGGTAGGCGGTGAACCGGGGTGTCTCGTCGTACACCTGGATCTGGAAGGCGCCCGGGTCGCGCAGCCGGGCCCGCACCCGGCGCATGTGCAGGATGTTCATCTCGACGGAGCGGGCCAGCTCGCCGCGTTTCAGGCCGAGTTCCCGCTCGCGCCGCTTCACCGCGCTGGAGGCGGGGTTGAGGAAGAGCAGCCGCACCCGGCATCCGGCCTCGGCGAGGCGGACGAGGCGGCGTCCGGAGAAGTTCTGCACGAGCAGGTTGAGGCCGATGCCGAGGGCGTCGAGCCGGCGCGCGCCGCCGAAGATGTCCTCGGCGGGGAACTGGCGCAGCAGCCGTACCCGGTCGGGATGGACGGCGACGACGTCGGCGTACCGGTCGCCGACGAGGTCCTCGACGGCGTCGATGGGCAGCCGGCGCGCGGAGGGCACGTCGCCGCCCGCGCCGAGCATCTCCAGCAGGCGCGCGGAGGCCCGTTCGGCCTGGGCGAGGACGGCCTCGGACAGGGCACGGTTGCGGGAGACGACGTTGCGGGTGACCTCCAGCTCGTCCAGGGCGAGTTCGACGTCGCGGCGGTCGTCGAGGTACGGCTCGAAGCACGGCCAGTGCTGCACCATCAGCTCGCGCAGCTGGGGCAGGGTGAGGAAGCTGATGACGTTGTCGTCGGCGGGGTCGAGGAGATAGCCCTTGCGGCGGCTCACCTCGCGTACGGCGACGGCGCGTTGGACCCATTCCTGGCCGGCGGGTCCGGCGGCGGCGACCACCCAGTCGTCGCCGTGCACGGGTTCGTACACGGGCCGCAGGACGGCGGCGACGACGGCGCGCAGCCGCTGTTCGACGAGGTTCAGCCAGATGTAGGCCCGGCCGGCCCGCTGGGCGCGGGTGCGGACCTCGCGCCAGGCGTCGGCGTCCCAGTCCAGCTCAGGGCCGATGGAGCTGGACTCCATGGGCCTGGCCAGGGACACCGTGCCGGGCGGGACGTCTGTGGAGTTCCCCTCGTGACCCTCGTCACCAGGGGGCAGCTCCAGCCCTCCCGAGCCCACCCGCGCACCGCCTTCCAGTCCCCCGGGCACTTCCCGTCTCAACGATCAAGGAAGGGTACTCCGCCGACGGTCGGCGGTGCAGCCGGATGGGCCGGGTCTTTTTCTCAACTTCACGGTTTCACATGCCTGTTCTCACGGACAGGGGCCGGTCGGAGTGAGCCGATTCATAGCGGTGACGCCGTACCGGTCGTGGCGCCGAGGCCGTACCGGGCGGTAGCCGGACGGGCGGCCCGGCGGCCGGCGGCAGGCCGGGCGGGGGTGCCGGAGCGGCCCGCGGGGG
>NZ_JALLGL010000207.1 GCF_023072675.1 Streptomyces sp. XM83C | reverse complement strand
GCCCCCGGACCCCACCGGCCCCCTAGCGGTGCCCGCGCGCCCGTCGCCGCCGGACCGACGCGCGCACGCCGTACGCGACGACACCCGCAGCCACCACGGCCGCGCCCGCAGCCACGGACCCCACGGGAAGGGAGAACGCCAGCGCGACGCACCCGATGAGACCCACCGCCGGACCGACCCGCCGCGCCGGCGCCGCGTCCAGAGTCCACGCCGAGGCGTTGGCGATCGCGTAGTAGACGAGCACACCGAAGGAGGAGAACCCGACAGCGCTCCGCACGTCCACGGTCGCCGCCAGCACGGCCACCACCCCGCCCACCACCAGCTCCGCCCGGTGCGGCACCCGGAACCGCGGATGCACGGACGCCAGCCCCACCGGAAGATGCCCGTCCCGGGCCATGGCCAGCATCGTCCGCGACACCCCCAGCACGAGAGCGAGGAGCGAACCCAGCGAGGCCGCCGCCGCCCCCGCCCGCACCACCGGCACAAGTCCCGGCACCCCCGCGGCCCGCACCGCCTCCGCCAGCGGTGCGCCCACCGCCGAGACCCCGTCGGAACCCAGCACGGAAAGGACAGCCACCGCCACGCACCCATAGACCACCAGGGCGATGCCCAGCGCCAGCGGGATCGCGCGCGGAATCGTGCGCGCCGGATCCCGCACCTCCTCACCGAGCGTCGCGATGCGCGCGTACCCGGCGAACGCGAAGAACAACAGCCCCGCCGCCTGCAGCACGTCGCCCACGCCGTTCCACCCCGCGACGCCCGACCACCCTTCGTCCGACGTACCGGAGGTGAGACACACGACCACCACGCAGGCGAGGACCGCCAGCACCACCGCCACGATCGCCCGCGTCAGCCAGGCCGATTTCTGGATCCCGCCATAGTTCACCGCGGTCAGTGCCACCACCGCCGCGACCGCCACCGCGTGCGCCTGCTCCGGCAGGACGTACACACCCACCGTCAGCGCCATCGCAGCACAGGAGGCCGTCTTGCCGACCACGAACGACCAGCCCGCCGCGTACCCCCAGAACTCCCCGAGACGCTCCCTCCCGTACACATAAGTGCCGCCCGAGGCCGGGTACAGAGCGGCCAGCCGTGCCGAGGACATCGCGTTGCAGTAGGCGACCAGGGCGGCGACCGCCAGCCCGATCAGCAGACCAGGTCCCGCGGCGCGGGCAGCGGGCCCCAGAGCCGCGAAGATGCCGGCGCCGACCATCGAACCGAGTCCGATGACGACGGCATCGCCGACGCCGAGACGGCGCCGCAACTCCCCGGCGGGCGTGGGCGTTGTCATGGCACGCACGCTACTGATCGGCGGAACCGGCAGATGCCCGCCCGGCGTCTTCCTCACCGACAACGCACGAACGTACGCGCGGGTGCGGGGCCGCAGGTCGCCGAGGCAGGATCACAGCTCGGGGACGGTGTCCGCCCCGACGCGGAGGGGCAGGTTCACGGCATGGGCATCATCAGCTGGATCATCCTCGGCCTGCTGGCCGGAGCCATCGCCAAGTTCCTGCTGCCGGGACGCGACCCGGGCGGCTTTGTCGGCACGACCCTCATCGGCATCGCGGGCGCCTTCATCGGCGGCTGGATCTCGGCGCGCTGGCTGGACCACCCGATCAGCAAGGACTTCTACGACGGCGCCACCTGGGCCGCCGCGATCGGCGGCTCGCTTGTCCTGCTGATCGCCTACCGCATCCTCTTCGGCAACTCCCGCGACTGACCCCGGCCGTTCACCGACGGCAGAGACGGACAAGGGGGCGGGCACCCACCACGGGATGCCCGCCCCTCCCGCACCGCGACGACGCACGGACACGTCAGCGGTGACGCCTCAGCGGTAGTTGACGAACTGCATCGCGAAGTCGAACTCCTTGCCCTTCAGCAGGGCGATGACAGCCTGAAGGTCGTCACGGCTCTTCGAGCTGACCCGCAGCTCGTCGCCCTGCACCTGCGCCTTCACACCCTTGGGGCCCTCGTCGCGAATGATCTTCGCCACCTTCTTGGCGTTCTCCTGGGAGATGCCCTCCTTGATCGTGGCGAAGATCTTGTACTCCTTGCCGGACAACTGCGGCTCGCCCGCGTCCAGCGCCTTCAGTGAGATCCCCCGCTTGATCAGCTTGGACTGGAAGACGTCGAGGACAGCCTTCACCCGGTCCTCGGAGTTCGCCTCCATCAGGATCTTGTCTCCGGACCAGGAGATGGAGGCACCCACGCCCTTGAAGTCGTAGCGCTGCGAGATCTCCTTGCCGGCCTGGTTGAGGGCGTTGTCGACCTCCTGCCGCTCGACCTTCGAGACGATGTCGAAACTGGAGTCGGCCATGTGCTGTGGCTCCTTGTATCGGGTGCGGATCGGGTGGGTGTCGGCGTCCGCAGGGGCTGCCGCAGGACCCGGCGTGAACCCCGGGCCCATCCGGACAAGCCTAGGCCCTCTCATTCCCGCCGTGCCGAGGTCACCGCATCCGGCACGCACGACGACACCGCCCCCGTGCACAGCCGGCACCCGTGGCGACACCGTTCCCCGCACGGCGATCAATGGGGTGGCGAAGCACCCCTCGGCATCAGGTATTGTTTACGTCGTTGCCAGGGAGCACCGCCGAAAGACGGTCCCCCAGCAGCACCCCCGGCGGTGTGCCCGAGCGGCCAAAGGGAGCAGACTGTAAATCTGCCGGCTCAGCCTTCCCAGGTTCGAATCCTGGCGCCGCCACACGGGAAACGAGGGGCCCGTGACCTGCGAACGCAGCAGGTCACGGGCCCCTCGTCGTGTGACTGGACGAACTGCGCACCGAAGCGATCGAGCTTCCACGGGTGGAGAGCCTTCTCCACCGGCATGTGGGCGGTACCTCCTGGGACCTGCCGAGAAAGCGGGGCTTCGTCGTCACGCTCTCTGCAGTGGAGGATGTGGGCGGAGAGCACTTCTGTGATCTCCTTGAAGTCCCGTAACTCGACCCGGCCGATGAGTTCGGCCAGGAGTCTGGGAGAGTGCAAGAGCCACTTGCTGCGATGGCTCTTGTCGAGGACCAGGCTGGGGCTGTGGCAGTGCCGCTCCTCGGGGCGCGGGACCGTGCGGTCCCCGTACCGGCCGAGGCGTTCGGCAGGCGTGGCAGCTCCGGCGTTCAGACGTGCCGAGGGCCCGCGGTCTGGGGGATCGCGGGCCCGGCATCGTGCGGGAGCGAGGTGGCGTCACTGGTCGCCGGGCGGTTCCGTGGCTGCCTTCTTCACATCGGCCTCGACCTCGTTCCGGGGCTTGTCCTCGTCCCTGGCGTACTCCGTGACCGACGCCTGCGCGTCCCGCGCCAGGTCGCGCCAAGCCCGCCAGGCGGTCTCGTACGTACCGTGCTGCTCCTGTGTCCAGGGCGCCGTCGTGGGGGCGCCGTAGGTGTCGCGCAGGTTCTGTACGCGCGCGTGCGCCTCGTTGGCCGCACGCTGCTTCTCCACGAGCTCCTCGAAAGTGTGTGCCACATAGGGATGCTATGGAGGACGCGGCAGTTCCGCGCGGTGAGGAGCGGCGCCGCGCTCGAGGCGCAACACGTGTGGCGCACTCGGGCACACTGACCCCATGTCCAGCCGTCGCAGACAGTGCCCGGAATGCCGCCGGGAGATCGCCGTCGTCGCGGGCCGTTACGCCCGGCACGACCCGCCCGGCGCACGCGAGCAAGGCGCGCTGACCTCCTGCCCCGGCTCCCGGCGGCCCGCCCAACTGGGCGCCGTACAGCCCTCCTTGGACGGGTACGTCGTACCGGAGATTCCCGGTCAATTGCCGCTGTTCTGAGCCGCCCTGACGAGGTGTCGAGGCGGGCTCGACGGCCCGCCGAGTGCGGTCGGCGGGCGTGGACCTCAGTTTCCCGCCACCGACTTCACCGCCACCGCGACCGGTGTCGAACCGCTCACCAGCTCCAGAGTCAGGCCGGCCGTCGCCGAGGTGTCCACCAACTCGGCCAGTACGGCAGCCACGTCGTCGCGCGGTACGGGCCCGCGGCCCGTGTGGGCCTCAAGGCGCACCAGCCCCGTGCCCGCGTCGTTCGTCAGCGCACCGGGGCGCAGGATCGTCCAGTCCAGGTCGAGGCCACGCACATGGTCGTCCGCCTCGCCCTTCGCACGCAGGTACACGTCGAAGACGTCGTCGCCCTCGTGCCGCGCGTCCGCGCCCATCGACGACACGATCACGAAACGCCGTACACGCGCGCGTACCGCCGCGTCCGCGAACAGCACCGCCGCGCCCTTGTCCACCGTGTCCTTGCGCGCCACCCCGCTGCCCGGGCCGGCGCCCGCCGCGAAGACGGCCGCGTCGGCGCCCTCCAGGCACGCCGCGACGTCCTCGACCGAGGCCGACTCCAGGTCCAGCAGCACCGGTTCGGCACCGGCCGCTCGCAGGTCGTCGGCCTGTTCCGGCTTGCGGATCAGACCCGCGACCTCGTCTCCCCGTGCGGCGAGCAGACGCTCCAGCCGCAGGGCGATCTGACCATGACCACCAGCGATGACAATGCGCATGTCTTCGACCGTACGCCTGCGTGGGGCTGGGTGCCGGGTGACTTTGTTTCGCGCAGTTCCCCGCGCGCCTTGTTCGTGCCTGGGGCATCGTTTTCACCGGGCGCCCGGTGGGGGGCGTTCGCGCAGTTCCCCGCGCCCCTTCGTCTGGCGGGGCCATCGTCTTCACCTGCGGGCCGGTGGGGGGTTCTCGCGCAGTTCCCCGCGCCCCTTCGTTTGGCGGGGCCATCGTTTCCACCTGCGGGCCGCCGCAGGCATCAGGGGCGCGGGGAACTGCGCGACCAGCCCCCACCGGCCCGCGGTGAACAACGAAACCCCAGGCACCCCCACAGGGGCGCGGGGAACTGCGCGAACGCCCCCCACCGGCCCGCGGTGTACAGCGAGGCGCGGAAACCCCGGCATCGCCTACGACGGTTCCTTCCGGCCCTGCCGCGGCAGCCCCAGTTCCACCGCCGCCGCCGAGTCGCAGAACTCGCGTACGGCGCTGGTACGGGCCACCACCCGTCCCCGGTGGATGACGATCCGGCTGTACGCCAGCGACAGCGCGCCGGACAGTTGATCGCCCCGTACGGCCAGCAGTTCCGCCGGGAAACCTGCCTCCACCCGCACCTCGGGCAGGCCGAGCACCTCCCGCGCGGTCGAGCTCACCGCGTCGTACGCCTCCTCGGGACGCAGGCCCTCGCGGGAGGCGAGGAGGTAGGCCGCCTCCAACGGGTCACCTCGGCCGACAGGGTTGGACACGTCCCGCAGGGCGCCGCTGCCGGCCGCGAGGCGTACACCGGCGGCGCGCAGCAGCCGTACGGGCGCCGTACCGCGCGCTCCGTCGCCGCCGTGCTCCACGGCGCCGCACGTGCCCTGCGGCAGGCACACCACCGCCACCCCGGCAGCGGCGAGCCGGTCGGCCACACGCGCCGCGGCCTCGGCGGGCAGTCGGCCCAGGCCCCCGCACGGGCTGAGCGTCACACCCGGCCGCAGCCCGCCCGCCATCGCCGCCACGCGCGCCAGGCGTGCCGGATCGGCGGCGTCCGTGTGCAGGTCCACTGGGCAGCCGTGCTCGGACGCGATCTCCAGGACGGCCTCGACGTAGCCGGTGGGATCCGGGTCCAGGTCCGGGCAGCCGCCCACCACCGCGGCGCCCATCTTCATCGCGTCCCGCAGCATGGCCAGGCCGTCCGCGCCCGCGACACCGGTCAGCACGCGCGGCATCGCCACCGGCGCCAGCTCCACGAGCCCGTGCAGCGCCCGGCGGGCCTGGAGTACGGCGGCCAGGGAGCCGAGCCCCTGGACGTCGCCCACGCGCACGTGCGGGCGTTGCGCGGTCGCCCCGTGCCCGAGCTGGAGCAGCGCGGCCTCGGTGGCCCGGCGCTGGACATCCTGCGGGGCGTACGAGGCGGGCCCTTCGGAGTCGGCCGACAGGGCGGTGTCGGCGTGCGCGTGCGGCTCGGCGGGGGCCGGCAGGAGGAGATAGCCGCTGAGGTCCACGCGGGACCCGCCACGGGGCGGCGGTCCCGTGAGGCTCCCGGCCGTGCCCACGGCCTCGATACGTCCGCCGACGAGCCGTACGTCCACTCGGCGCCCGTCGGTCAGCCGCGCCCCGCACAGCAGCAAGGAGGTGTCGGCCGGTCCCGAGGGCGGGGGCGTGGCGTGGGGCGGCTGCGGCTGGCTGTCGGGCATCGCGCTCCAGGGGCTCGGGCAGGCCGCGCGCGGCGGCACAAGATCACACAGCGTGTCGAGCGTAGGCCGACGGTCCTCGGCGGGCGCGCAGGAGCGCAATAGTCGTACCGGTGTGGCCCACGCCGGTCGCTCTCCCCGGCCCACGCCGGTCGTCCTCCCCGCGCGGCTGCCCTCTCGCCCACGCGTCCCGCGCCGCGGGCACCGGCGGCGGCAGCGTGCCCACGCGCGTGTGCTCGGGATTCCCGAGGCCTGGCCCTGCCGAGCAGGGGGCAAGCGGCGGCCGGGCGTCCGTGGCGTGACGTGCGCGCCCCGCACCACCGGCCCGGTGGCGACAGCGCCCCCGCATGTGCGTGCCCGCGACTCCGGTGGCGCCGGGCTTCCCGCCCTCACCGGCAGCGTGCGAGCGCGCCCGTCTGCGGACGGTGAGCGAGCTGCCCGCCCCACCAGGTCATCGGCGCCGTGACGCTTGTGGGTGCGGCGCTCCGGTCGCGAGTGCGCGCTGTCGTCTTCGGGGGGAACACGGGCCTGCCCCCGGCTCCTCGCCGTCCGCGGGCGCGCGTGGGCCCCGCCGGCGAGCCCCCGCACGGGAGCCCCGTCAGCGCGAGCCCGCTCGCCTCCGCCCGCCCGCACGCCATGCCCGCCCACCGCCCCGACCAGCGATACGCATGCGGCTCCGGTGATGTGTGTGCAGGGCTCCGGCGGAGGGCTCGGATACGGATTTGGGCGAACGGCGGCGGACCGTGTAATGTCTTCATCGCTCGCCCCAATAGCTCAGTCGGCAGAGCGTCTCCATGGTAAGGAGAAGGTCAACGGTTCGATTCCGTTTTGGGGCTCTGGTGAGAGAGGTTCCCGTCGCAAGACGGGGACTGATCGATCCGCAGCGGTGTAGCTCAGTCGGTAGAGCAAGCGGCTCATAATCGCTGTGTCACCGGTTCAAGTCCGGTCACCGCTACTCTCAGTAGCCGATTGCCGGGTCGGTCCGTCGATCGGCTACTCTTTCTTGCGTTGAATTAGCCTACCCGTTCGTCAAGGAGCACTCACGTGGCTGCCACCGACGTCCGCCCGAAGATCACGCTGGCCTGCGTGGAGTGCAAGGAGCGGAACTACATCACCAAGAAGAACCGGCGGAACAACCCCGACCGGCTCGAAATGAAGAAGCACTGCCCGCGTTGCAACGCGCACACCGCGCACCGCGAGACGCGATAAACACAAGGCTCGTACAGGAGGCCGCCCCCACACTCGGGGGGCGGCCTCGTGTCGTTTCCGTGCAGCATCACAGACCAGGAGGTGCCGGGCCGATGGCGCTCGACCAGTCCTTCGTGGGGCGGACCTACCCGCCCACCGAGCCCTACGAGGTGGGGCGGGAGAAGATCCGCGAGTTCGCGGAGGCCGTGGGGGACGCCAACCCCGCCTACACCGACCCCGAGGCGGCCAAGGCGCTCGGCCACCCCGATGTGATCGCCCCGCCGACCTTTGTGTTCGCGATCACCTTCAAGGCGGCCGGCCAGGTCGTCGAGGACCCTCAGCTGGGCCTGGACTACAGCCGTGTCGTCCACGGCGACCAGAAGTTCTCCTACGTCCGCCCCGTGCGCGCCGGGGACCGGCTCACCGTCACCTCCACCATCGAGGCGATCAAGTCGCTGGCCGGCAACGACATCCTGGACATCCGCGGTGAGGTCCACGACGAGGCGGGCGAGCATGTCGTCACCGCCTGGACCAAGCTGGTCGCCCGTGCGGCGGACTCCGGAGAAGGGGAGGCGTGAGGAATCCCATGACGGCGAAGATCGCTTACGACGATGTCGAGGTCGGCACCGAGCTGCCCGCGCAGTCTTTCCCTGTGACACGCGCCACGCTCGTCCAGTACGCGGGGGCCTCCGGCGACTTCAACCCGATCCACTGGAACGAGAAGTTCGCCAAGGAGGTCGGCCTCCCCGACGTCATCGCGCACGGCATGTTCACCATGGCGGAGGCGATCCGCGTGGTGACGGACTGGGTGGGCGACCCGGGCGCGGTCGTGGAGTACGGCGTGCGCTTCACCAAGCCGGTCGTCGTCCCCAACGACGACAAGGGCGCGGTGATCGAGGTCAGCGGCAAGGTCGCGGCCAAGCTCGACGACAACACCGTCCGCGTGGACCTGACCGCGACCAGCGACGGCCAGAAGGTGCTCGGGATGTCCCGGGCGGTCGTACGGCTCGCCTGAGGCGGGCGCGCGCAGACGGACGTATGTAAGGGGCGCCCTCCCTTGGGGGGCGCTCCTTACTCGTATGTGGCCGGTCGGCCGATACGGGGTTGACTTGGTTAGTGATTGAGTACTAACTTGTTTGCATGGTCAGGATGAGCGCAGAAGAGCGGCGCGAGAGCGTCATCCGGGCGGCGACGACCGAGTTCGCGCGAGGCGGCTACCACGGCACCTCGACCGAGGCCATCGCCAAGCGGGTCGGCGTCTCGCAGCCGTACCTCTTCCGGCTCTTCCCGGGCAAGAAGGCGCTTTTCCTCGCGGTGGCCCAGCGATGTGTCGACGACACGATCCGCACCTTCGAGGAAGCCGCTGAAGGGCTCCAGGGCGACGAGGCCCTGTACGCCATGGGTGAGGCCTACCTCAAGGTCATCGCAGAGCAGCCCGAGCGGCTGATGATGCAGATGCAGATGTATCTCGCCGTGGCCGCCGCCGAGGCGGAGGGCGACACGGAGTTCGGTGAGTCCGTACGGAGCGGGTGGACGCGCATCTGGGACACGGTGCTTCAGTCGCTCGGAGCCGACGTCGAGCGGACGACGGCGTTCATGGCGCAGGGCATGCTGATCAACTGCCTGGTCGCGATGGGATTCCCGCCGGACCACCGGGTGTGGCAAGGGTTCTGAACAGGGAGGGCGGCACAGCCGCCTTTTCTTTCACCCACAAAAGTTAGTCATTGATAACTAACCAGCTCTCTGGGGGAGAGATGACACAGCACACAACACCGCGCGGAACAGCCGTGTGGGCCCTCGTCATCACCGGCGTCGCCGGATTCATGGCGTCCCTCGACAACCTCGTCGTCACCACCGCCCTGCCCTCCATCCGCAAGGACCTCGGCGGAGCCCTGGACGACCTCGAATGGACCGTCAGCGCCTACACACTCACCTTCGCCGTCCTGCTCATGACCGGCGCGGCCCTCGGCGACCGCTTCGGCCGGCGCCGCCTCTTCCAGATCGGCACCGCCGTCTTCACCGCCGCCTCCGCCGCGGCGGCCATGGCACCCGGCATCGGCACCCTCATCGCCGCCCGCGCCGTCCAGGGCGCAGGCGCGGCCGTCATGATGCCGCTCGCCCTCACCCTCCTCACGGCCGCCGTCCCCGTCGCCAAGCGCGGCATGGCCTACGGCATCTGGGGCGCCGTCAACGGCCTCGCCGTCGCCGCCGGACCCCTCATCGGAGGCAGCCTCACCGAGCACATCTCCTGGCACTGGATCTTCTGGCTGAACGTCCCCCTCGGCCTCGCCCTGCTGCCCCTCGCCCGCCTCCGCCTCACCGAGTCCTACGGCGCCGGAACCCGACTCGACCTGACCGGCACCGTCCTCGTCAGCGGCGGCCTCTTCGGCATCGTCTACGGGCTCGTACGCGGCCCCGCCGACGGCTGGACCAGCACGCTCGTCCTCACCGGCCTCTTCGCGGGCACCGCGCTGCTCACCGCGTTCGTCCTGCACGGCACCCGCGCGGCGAACCCCATGCTGCCGATGCGGCTCTTCCGCTCCCGGGCCTTCTCCGGCATCAACGCCGCGAGCATGCTGATGTTCCTCGGCATGTTCGGGTCCATCTTCCTGCTCAGCCAGTACATGCAGGGCGTCCTCGGCTACTCGCCCACCCAGGCGGGACTGCGGATGCTGCCCTGGACCGGCATGCCGATGCTCGTCGCACCGCTCGCCGGCATCCTCTCCGACCGGATCGGCGGACGGCCCGTCGTCGCCACGGGGCTGTTCCTCCAGGCGGCCGGGCTCGGCTGGTTCGCCGCCGTGATCACTGCCGACGCGTCCTACGGCATCCAGCTGCCCGGCCTGATCATCAGCGGCATCGGCATGGCCCTGTTCTTCGCGCCCGCCTCGCACCTCGTCATGTCCAGCGTGCGGCCCGCCGAGGTCGGCATCGCCTCCGGCGCGAACAACGCGCTGCGGGAGGTGGGCGGTGCGCTCGGCATCGCGATCATGTCCTCCATCTTCGCGGCGCAGGGTGGATACGAGTCCGGGCAGGCGTTCGTGGACGGGCTGCGGCCTGCGCTGGTCACCGGGGCGGGGGTTGTGGCGGTGGCCGGAGGTGCGGCGCTGCTGATTCCGCGACGGCGGGTGGTTGAGGCGGGCGGTGCGGTGTCCGCGCCGGAGGCGCGGGAGGTGGTCGTGGGGTGACCTTCGGGTAGCGGTATGCGCAGTTCCCCGCGCCCCTTCTTGGGGGTGCGGGGTTCGTTTTCACCGGGCGCCCGGTGGGGGGCGTTCGCGCAGTTCCCCGCGCCCCTTTTCACCGGGGTGCCGGTGACGCCGCTCTGCGCAGTTCCCCGCGCCCCTTTTGCCACCGGCGTGCCGGTGACGCCCTTGTGCGCAGTTCCCCGCGCCCCTTTCGTTTGGCGGGGGCCATCGTTTCCACCTGCGGGCCGGTGGGGGTGTTCGCGCAGTTCCCCGCGCCCCTTTGGGGGTGCGTGCGGTTTCGTTGTTCACCGCGGCCCGGTGGGGGGCGTTCGCGCAGTTCCCCGCGCCCCTGTGGGGGTGCCTGGGGTTTCGTTGTTCACCGCGGGCCGGTGGGGGCTGGTCGCGCAGTTCCCCGCGCCCCTTGTGTGTGCCTGGGGCATCGTTTTCACCTGCGGGCCGGTGGGGGTGTTCGCGCAGTTCCCCGCGCCCCTG
>NZ_JALLGL010000206.1 GCF_023072675.1 Streptomyces sp. XM83C | reverse complement strand
ACATCATGCGCTGCCTCAAACGCTTCGTGGCCCGCGAGGTCTACCGGGCCCTGACCAGCACACCGACCGAACGAATCACTCAAACCGACCTGGCTCCAGCGGCTTGACAGCCATAGGAGCATCCCTGATGGCCGCCGAGGTGCTCCTCGTCGCCGCCAAGGACGACGACATGCCGCGCTTCCTGCGCCGCGTCAGCTCCGCCGACGTGCCCGTGCCCGCGCTGCTGCTGACGTCCTGCCTGGTCCAGCTGGTGCTGATCGTCACCGCGTTCTCCGACGACGCGTTCAATTTCGCCCTCGACCTGACCAGCGCCCTGTCCCTCATCCCGTACCTCCTGGCAGCCGCGTTCGCCGTCCGCATCGGACTGCGGCCCGACCCGCTCACCATCGGCGGCCGGCTCCGCGCCCGCGAACTGACCGTCGCCGCGATCGCCACGGTGTACACCGCGTTCCTGCTGTACGCGGCCGGACTCCGGTTCGTGCTCGTCTCCTTCATCGTGTACGCCCCGGCCACCGTCCTGTTCGTGATGGCCCGCCGCGAGCAGGGCAGACGCCTGTTCTCCCCGGCCGAACTGGTCGTCCTCGCCGTGTCCGTCGCGGGTGCCGCCCTCGGCGTCGTAGCCCTCGCCGTCGGCTGGATCAGCCTGTGACCGCCGCCCGCGCCCCCGTCCCCGCTTCCCTCCCGTACGACCCCCGGAGACCCACGTGACCAGCAATGACACCGAGCCCGGGCCCGCCCTGGGCGTCCACTCCGAGGTCGGCCGGCTGCGCAAGGTCCTGGTGTGCCGGCCGGGCCTGGCCCACCGCCGCCTGACCCCCACCAACTCCGACGACCTCCTCTTCGACGACGTGATGTGGGTGGAGAACGCCCAGCGCGACCACGCCGACTTCGTCACGGAACTCCGCCGCCGCGGCGTCGAGGTCGTCGAACTGCACGACCTGCTCGCCGAGACCATGGCCGTCCCCGAGGCGAAGGACTGGCTGCTCGACCGCAAGATCGTCCCCAACCAGGTCGGCATCGGCCTCGTCGACGGCACCCGCGCCTACCTCGACGGCCTGCCCCCGCGGCAGCTCGCCGACTTTCTCATCGGCGGCCTCGCCACCACCGACCTGCCCGAGGAACACCGCACGCCGTACCTCGCCCTCGCCCGCGAGTCCACCGGCGCCCGCGAATATCTGATGCCGCCGCTGCCCAACACCCTCTACACCCGCGACACCACCTGCTGGCTGTACGGCGGCGTCACACTCAACCCGCTGTACTGGCCCGCCCGCCACGACGAGACCCTCCTGATGAAGGCCGTCTACACCTTCCACCCCGACTTCAAGGACGCCACGGTGTGGTGGGGCGACCCCGAACTCGACTGGGGGCAGGCCACCTTCGAGGGCGGCGACATCATGCCCGTCGGCAACGGCGTCGTCCTCATGGGCATGAGCGAACGCACCTCACGCCAGGCCGTCACCCAGGTAGCCGCCGCCCTGTTCCGCGCCGGAGCCGCCCGACAGGTCATCGTGGCCGGCATGCCCCGGCTGCGCTCCGCCATGCACCTGGACACCGTCTTCACCTTCGCCGACCGCGACCTCGTCACCCTCTACCCGAAGATCATGGAGGCGGTGCACACCTTCTCCCTGCACCCCAGCGACCGGGCACCCGGCTTCGACGTCGTCGACGAGGGCAGCACCCCCTTCACCGACGTCGTCGCCAAAGCCCTCGGCCTGCCCGCGCTGCGGATCGTGGAGACCGGCGGCGACGTCTACGCCTCCGAACGCCAGCAGTGGGACAGCGGCAACAACGCCGTCGCCGTCGAACCCGGCGTGGTCTTCACCTACGACCGCAACACCCAGACCAACGCCCTGCTGCGCGAGGCCGGAGTGGAGGTCCTCACCATCGTCGGCGCCGAACTCGGCCGGGGCCGCGGCGGCGGCCACTGCATGACCTGCCCGCTCGTCCGCGACCCCGTCCCGTACTAGGCAGGTGGGTGGTCCACCGCCACGGTCAGCGCACCGTGCTCAGCGACAGCGCGAAACGGCCGGCCGCGTCCGTCCACCACCGCGTCAGTTCCAGACCCGCCGCCGCCAGTTCCGCACTCACCCCCTCCTTGCGGAACTTCGCCGACACCTCGGTGCGCAGCTCCTCACCGGCCGCGAAATCCACCGCCAGGTCCAGCGCCGGGACCTTCACGGTCTGCGCGACACGGGAGCGCAGCCGCATCTCGATCCACTCGTCGTCGGCGTTCCACAGGGCCACATGGTCGAACGCGGCCGGGTCGAAGTCGGCGCCCAGCTCACGGTTGACGACGGCGAGGACGTTCTTGTCGAACGCGGCCGTGACACCGGCCGCGTCGTCGTACGCCCGCACCAGCACCCGCTCGTCCTTGACCAGATCCGTGCCGAGCAGCAGCGCGTCCCCGGGCGCGAGCATGGCGCGCACGGCGCCGAGGAACGCGGCCCGTTCGGCGGGCAGCAGATTGCCGATCGTGCCGCCGAGGAACGCCACCAGCCGCGGCCCCGGCGTCTCGGGCAGCTCCAGCTCACGGGTGAAGTCGGCGATCAGCGCGTGCACCCGGAGCCCCGGCCGTTCGGCCGCCAGCGCCTGTCCGGCCCGGACGAGGGCGCTCTCGCTGACGTCGACCGGGAGGTAGACCCGCAGACCGGTCAGGGCGTCCAGGAGGTGGCGGGTCTTCTCGGAGGAGCCGGAGCCCAGCTCCACCAGCGTGCGGGCGCCCGCCGCGGCGGCGATGTCGCCGGCCCGGTCGATCAGGATCTCCCGCTCGGCGCGGGTCGGGTAGTACTCGGGCAGTCCGGTGATCTGCTCGAACAGCTCGCTGCCGCGGGCGTCGTAGAACCACTTCGGCGGCAGCGTCTTCGGCGTCGCGGTCAGGCCGTGCAGCACATCGGCGCGCAGGGCCGCCTCCGTGGCGTCCTCGGGCAGGGTGCGGGTGATACGGAACGGGCTCACGTGCGGGGCTCCTCGGGTGCGGCGTCGTCGGTGTCCTCGACCGGCTCGTCGTCGAGGTGTTTCAGCGGCGTCAGGAGCACGTCGCCGCGGTGCGCCGCGAGCAGCGTGCGATCGGGGACGCTCCGCCAGCGCGGATCGTCGTCGTACGGTTCGGAGGCCACGACCGTGCCCCGGCCGGACTCGCGCAGATACCACAGGGTGTCGCCCCACGCGGTCGCGGTGATCGTCGTGCCGTCCGTCAGCAGCAGGTTCAGCCGCGATCCGGGGGCCGCCGCGGCGACCTCGGTGACCGTGTCGGCGAGCGCCTGCCCGTCGGGGTCGCCGGCCCGCAGCCGTGCCAGCACCAGCGCCCACACCAGCGCCGAGTCGTTGCGCGCCTCCAGCGTGAGCAGATCGGCGGGCGGCAGCGTCCGCGACAGCGCGGCCAGGGAGCCCGGCCAGCCGGCGACGGCACCGTTGTGGCTGAACAGCCACCGCCCCGCCGCGAACGGCGCCGCCGCGGCCTCCCCGTCGGCACCCGCCTCCGTCGCGTCCCGTACGGCGGCCAGCAGTGCGCCCGTGCGGACCACGCGGGCCAGGTCGGCGAAGGACAGGTCCGCCCAGATCGGCCCGGCACGCCGGTAGCGGGCCGGCACCGGGTCGCCCGGCGCGTACCAGCCGACACCGAAACCGTCGGCGTTGACCGTGCCGTACCGCTGGTGCCGGGGCGCCCACGACTGGCGGTACAGGGCGTGCGGCGGCTCCGTCAGAAGCCGCCCCAGCGCCTGCGGATCGCCCACATAGGCGAGATGACGGCACATCAGACGTCCTCCGCGGAGCGCGCCGTGCGGAATCCGGAGAAGATCTGCCGCCGGATCGGATAGTCCCAGTTGCGGAACGTTCCCCGGCAGGCCACCGGGTCCACGGCGAACGAACCACCGCGCAGCACCTTGTACTCGGGCCCGAAGAACACCTCCGAGTACTCCTTGTAGGGGAACGCCCGGAACCCCGGATACGGCGTGAAGTCGCTCGCCGTCCACTCCCACACGTCGCCGATCAGCTGCCGCACCCCGAGCGGCGACTCACCGGCCGGATAGCTGCCCGCGGGCGCGGGACGCAGATGGCGCTGGCCGAGGTTGGCGTGCTCCGGCCGCGGGTCGTCGTCGCCCCACGGGTAGCGCATCGAGCCCCCGGTCGCCGGGTCGAAGCGGGCCGCCTTCTCCCACTCGGCCTCGGTGGGCAGCCGCCGCCCCGCCCAGCGGGCGTACGCGTCGGCCTCGTACCAGCACACGTGCAGCACCGGCTCGTCCGGCGGGACCACCTCGGTCACCCCGAACCGCCGCCGCAGCCACTGCCGGCCGTCGCGCCGCCAGAACAGCGGCGCGGTGATGCCGTGGGCGCGGATGTGCGCCCAGCCCTCCGGCGTCCACCAGCGTTCGTCGGCGTAGCCGCCGTCGTCGATGAACGCCTGGTACGCGGCGTTCGTCACCGGCGTGGTGTCGATGTGGAAGGCGGGGACGTCCCTGGTGTGCGCGGGCCGTTCGTTGTCCAGCGCCCACGGCTCGGCGGAGGTGCCCATCGTGAACGGGCCGCCGGGGACGAGGACCTCGGCCGGGCCGGTGAACAGCGGCGCCGGCTCCGGGTCGGGCGCGGTCAGGGCCCGCGGGCCCCGGCGGAGCTGATGCGTGATCAGCATCGTCTCGTCGTGCTGCTGCTCGTGCTGGGCGATCATCCCGAACGCGAACCCGGCCTCGGTCAGCCGGGACCCGTCGAACGCGGTCCGCTCCAGCACGTCCAGCACCCGGGCGCGGATGTCCGCCGCGTACGCGCGTGCCTCCTCCGGTGGCAGCAGGGGCAGCTTCGGGCGTTCGGCACGCGGGTGCTCGAAGGCGTCGTAGATGCTGTCGATCTCCGGCCGTATCGCCTCCTGCCCGCCGACCGTGCGCCACAGCCACTGCTCCTCCTGGTTGCCGATGTGCGCCAGGTCCCACACCAGCGGCGACATCAGCGGCGAGTGCTGCGCGGTGAGGTCGGGCTCGTCGACGCAGGTGGTGAGCAGCGTGGTGCGGTCACGGGCGGCGGTCAGGGTGGTCAGGGCACGCCTGCGGAAGACCTCGGGGTCCTCCGGTGCAAAACCGGCGGTGCCCGCGGACTGCGGGTCGACGGCGGACTCGGTCACTGGCGGAAGTCCTTCCCGTGCGCGGTCGTGCGGGGCGGGGATGCGGCCGGGGCGGTGGCGCCCAGCCGGTCGAGCAGATCGTCGGCGGGGCAGCGCCCCGCGCGGACGTAACGGTCCAGGTGGCCGGCGACGGCGGCGGTGATGCGCGGTTCGGCGCCGAGCCGGGGCAGCGCCTCCAGGGCGGCGTCGAAACAGACGACGGCGGCCTCGCGCAGTTCCGGGTCCGCGAGCCCGTCGCGGGCCGCCGCCGTCCACAGCGGGTTGTGCGGGGCGGGCAGCCCGAGGGTCCGCTCCGTCAGCGGTTTCACCGCGCGGTACGCGGTCTCCGCCGCCCGCGCGTCGTCGAACAGCGCGGCCGTCACCGCGAGCGGCACGATCCAGCCGTCCTCGCCGGGCTGCGCGTCGATCATCCGCAGCTCCAGATGGCCGCGCGGGCGCACCGGCGGGAAGAGGGTGGTGATGTGGTAGTCGAGGTCGGCGCGGGTCGGCGGCCTGGGCGCGCCCGAACGGATCCACTGCCGGAAGGTGAGCCCGTCCGGCACCTCCCACGGCCCGCCGTCACGCCGGATGCACATCACGGGGCTGTCCAGCACATGCCGGGCCCACGCGGAGCGCGGGTCGCCGTCGGGCGCGGGCGCCCCGGCCCGTCCGGGGCCGATCTCCGCCCACAGCAGCTGCCGGGTGGACCGCCAGCCGGTGGCCCGGTCCAGGGCCACGGGGGAGTTGGCGAACGCGGCCACCAGGACCGCGCCCACCGTGTGCGCCAGCCACCAGCGCCGCCCGTGCCCCAGCGGGCCGGGTTCCTCGTACCCCGCGTCCAGGCAGACCTGGACCGACGCGGAGGTGCACATCATGCGCCGCCCGGCCGGGCCGGTGCGGTCGAGGTACGCCTCCATGGCGTCGTAGCGGGGTTCGCGCAGATAGCGGCGGGGCCGGTGCCAGGGGTCGTGGCCGAGGCCGACCAGGCCGAGACCCTGGTCGCGCAGCACCGCGCGGACGGCGTCCAGGTCGGCGGAGACGGTGCCGATGCACTCGGTGAGGGAGGCGGCGGGGAGCGAACTCAGCTCCAGCTGGCCGCCGGGTTCGACGGTGAGCGCCGAGGTGAGGGGAACGGTGCGCAGGGCGGCGTAGGCCGCTTCGAGACGGTCGCGTGAGACGGGGAGCCGCGGTGCGTGCAGCTCGTGGACGAGCCATTCCAGTTCCACCCCGAGGGTGCGGGGCGGGCCGGTCTTGAAACAGATGCCCTTGACCAGGGCCTCCACTTCCGGTTCGGTGACCGCGGCGCTATCCGTACAGCCACTTTCCGAGTCGGACATGTCGGGATCCTCCTGAGAGTCCACCATGCCACTGCTCCCGGCGCGGGTCGCCCCGAGAGCGGCACTCGTCCCACCCAAGACCCTCCGGAGGGTTCGCACAAGGGCGCCCCTGGCCGCGTTCGGGACCCGTAAGAAAAGAACAGGTGTTCTCTGGGGGTGTGCGGGCGCGCGGGCAGGCGGACTCGACCGGAGCGAAGCACGCACGTGCCGCGGCCGAGGGGCCTTTCCGCGCGCATGCTCCGCTCCGACACCCCCCGACCTCAGCTCCAGCCGTAGCGCTCCCGTAGCCGTCGGCGCACCAGGTCGAACCGGCCCCGGTCCAGGGCGCACGCCTCGCGACGCATGCCCTTCTCGTGCAGCCGCAGCACCCGGTCCACGTCCACCCACGACGGACGCCCCGACCGGTCCCACGGCCCGCTGCCGATCGCCACCCACTCACGGTCGCCGTCGTGCCGCTTGCTCGACAGCTGCACGGCGAGGAACGTCCCGGCGGCCTCCCGCGCGACGACCAGCACGGGCCGGTCCTTGCCCCGCCCGTCGTTCTCCTCGAACGGCACCCAGGTCCACACGATCTCCCCGGGATCCGGGTCGCCGTCGTGGGCCGGCGAGTACTCGGTACGCACCCGGCCGACCTCGCGCGGGTCGGCCTCGGTGGTGGCGGTGGGCCCGTACCGGCCCGGGACACTCTCATCGGTAAACGCAGTCACGGGGGCACCCTAGGGCCTCACATGCGGAGTGCGTCACCCGGCTCGGGCGCCGCCCGGTCCTTCTCCGCCCCGTGCGGGGGCCACAGCTCGTGCCAGCGCAGCTCGCGTTCCAGCTGCGCGGCCAGCGAGATCAGCAGCGGCTCACTGTTCGCGGGGCCGAGCAGCTGCGCGCCGACCGGCAGGCCGGGGCCGACGAAACCCGCGGGGACGGCGACGCCGGGCCAGCCCAGCACGTTCCACGTCCACGCGTACGGGCAGGCCGCGATCATCGCCCGGTCCGTCGCCAGGCCGCCCAGCTCCATCAGCGCCCCGATCCGCGGCGGGGGAGCGGCCGTGGTCGGCGCGAGGATCACGTCGTACGACGCGAAGAACCCGCCGATACGGCGGTGCAGCACCGCCTCCGCGCGGCGTGCCGCCCGCAGCGGCGGCCCGCCCAGCAGGCGCCCCAGCCGGGCCGCGCCCCGGGTGCGCCGGTCCAGCAGCTCGGGATGCGGCGCCTCGCTCACCCACTCGGCGATCCCCGCCGTGGCCCGGGGCACGAACGTCAGCCCGATCTGCCCGTACGGCGGGTCCGCCAGGGTGACCCTGTGCCCCAGCTCCTCCAGCTTCCCCGCGAGGTCGAGGACACGGGCCCGCACCTCCGGGTGCAGGCGGGCCCGCACCGCGGTGAACGGCGGCTTCAGCGCGAGCGCGATCCGCAGCCGGCCGGGATCGCGGCCCACCGCGCCCACGGCGTCGATCCGCGGCGGCCGGTGCGGGTCGCGGGGGTCGTTGCCGCTCGCCGCGTCCAGCAGCAGCGCGGCGTCGGCGACCGTACGGGCGAGGGTGCCGTTGACGGTGATGCCCTGGAACGACTCGCCGCGCGGCCACGTCGAGATCCGGCCGCGCTGCGGCTTGATGCCGACGAGACGGGTCCAGGAGGCCGGGATGCGCACCGATCCCGCGCCGTCCGAGCCGAGCGCCGCGGGGACGAGCCCGGCGGCCACGGCGGCGGCCGAGCCCCCGGAGGAACCGCCCGGAGTGTGCTCCGGGTTCCAGGGGTTGCGGGTGGCGCCGAACGCGGGCCCCTCGGTGAACGGCCACTGCCCGAACTCGCACGTGTTGGTCTTGCCGACGATCACCGCCCCGGCCGCGCGCAGCCGCCGTACCGCCTCACCGTCCTCGGCGACGGCCGGGAAGTCGCCGCCGCAGCCGAACGCGGTCGGCTCCCCGGCCACGTCCATGTCGTCCTTCACCGCCACCGGCACCCCCAGCAGCGGCCGACGCACCCCCGCGGCCAGCTGCGCGTCCGCTGCGTCCGCCTCCGCGAGCGCCGCCTCGGCCCGCACCACGCGGAACGCGTTCAGGGTGCCCTGCGTCGCCTCGATCCGCGCCAGGCACTCCTGCGTCAGCTGCCGCGAACCGACTTCGCCCGCGGCCAGTGCACGGGCGGTCTCCACCAGGCCCGCGCTGCGGTCAAGGGTCATACGAGGCACCTCCGGCACGACGACGTCCGCGGCGGGGACCCACCGACTACCGAACGGTAACCTCCGAGGGGCCGGTCGCGCAGGAAGATGCCCCGCACGCGGCTGAATCCATCGCCCGGGGGTACCGGGACTGAAGGGTGCGCGGCCGTGCGCAGGCCGGGACGCAAGACGTGCCGGCCGTGGCGCGGATGCGTACCGTCCCTGGTGAGAGGCGGCATCGGACCGGCCCCCGGCCCGTGCCGGGGCCGCCCCGGCTGGAGCTGCCATGACCGATGTGCGCCACGACGCGGCGGGGGTCGACGCGCTGGACGCCGCGTTCGCGGAGACCGTGCGCCGCACCGGCGCGTCCATCGGCGCCCTCTACCTGCTCGCACCGGACCGCAGCCACCTCTTCCTCGCCCTGCTGAGCGGCGCGCCCGCGGAGGTGGCGGAGCCGTGGGCCCGGATCCCGCTGAACGCCCCCGCACCGGTGGCCGTGGCCCTGCGCGAGGAACGCATCGTCTGGATCGGCAGCCAGGAGGAGATGGCCCGCTCCTATCCGCGCACCGCGGCTGCGTTGCCCTACCCCCTGACACTGGCCGCGGCCCCCGTGACCGGGGTGCGGCCGTGGGGGGCGTTGCTGCTGATGTGGCCCGCCGGCCGTCCGCAGGACATGACGCGGCGCGAACGCGGCCACATCACGGCCCGCTGCCGGCGCCTGGCCCGGCTGCTGGAGGAGGCCGAGGCGCTCGGCGCGCCCCCCGCCCCCGACGAGCCGCCCCGTGTGCTGGCCGCTGAGTCGGCAGGCGGCGCCGCGGGCCCAGCGCTGGCCGCCGCCGACTTCGTCGAGAGACTCCCCGGCGGCAGCTGCGCACTGGACCTCGAAGGCCGTTTCACCTATCTCAGCTCCGGCGCCTGCCGGCTGCTCGGCCAGGAAGCCGGCCGGCTGCTGGGCACCCTGCCCTGGCACTCCCTGCCCTGGCTCGACGACGCCGCCGTCGAGGACCGCTACCGTGCCGCCGTCATCAGCCGCGAACCCGTCGTCTTCTCCGTACGCCGTCCGCCCGACACCCCACTGGACTTCCACCTGTATCCGGACGCCAGCGGGATCAGCGTGCGGATCGTGCCGAGCGGTGCCCCGCATCCGCCCCCGCCGGTGCTCGCCCGGCCGGCGGGCGCCCCCGCGCAGCCCCGCGCGGGCCGCCTCTACCAGCTCACCCATCTGGCCGCCTCCCTCACCGAGGTGGTCGGTGTGCAGGACGTCATGGACCTGATCGCCGACCAGGTGATGCCCGCGTTCGGCGCGCAGGGCATGGTGCTGTCCACGGTCGACGCCGGCCGGCTGCGGATCACCGGACACCGCGACTACCCGACGGAGACCGTCGAACGCCTCGACGGTCTCGCCCTCGACACCCGCTACACCCCGGCCGGCCGGGTCCTCGCCACCGGAGTCCCGGAGTTCTTCCCCGACCGGGAGGAGATGCGCTGCGCCTACCCGGAGGCCGCCGCCATCAGCGGCAAACAGGCCTGGGCCTTCCTCCCGCTGATCGTCTCCGGCCGGCCGGTCGGCTGCTGCGTCCTGTCGTACGACCGTCCCCACCCGTTCCCGGCGGAGGACCGCGCCGTGCTCACCTCCCTCGCCGGTCTCGTCGCCCAGGCCCTCGACCGGGCCCGCCTGTACGACACCAAGCACGACCTCGCGCACGGGCTGCAACAGGCGCTGCTCCCGCGAACCCTGCCGGACGTGCCGGGGCTGCGGATCGCCGCCCGCTATCTGCCCGCCACGCGCGGCATGGACATCGGCGGCGACTTCTACGACCTGATCCCGCTGGGTGCCACCGGCGCCGCCGCCGTGATCGGCGACGTCCAGGGGCACGACGTGGCCGCCGCCGCGCTCATGGGCCAGGTCCGCACCGCCGTCCACGCCCATGCGGGGCTCGGCACCACCCCGGACCGGGTGCTGCGCGGCACCAACCTGCTCCTGACCGACCTCGGCGCGGACCTCTTCGCCAGCGCCCTGTACGCCCGCCTGGACTTCGCGGCCCGCCGTGTCGCGCTGGCCAGCGCCGGGCATCCGCCGCCCGTGGTGCGGCTGCCCGGCGGGGAGGCCAGGCCGCTCGACCTGCCGCCCGGACCGCTGCTGGGCATCGACCCCGGGGCGCGGTTCCCGGTCACGGAGATCCCCCTGACCCCCGGCCTGATGCTCGCCTTCTACACCGACGGCCTGATCGAGATGCCGGGCACCGATCTCGACGAGTCGATCGCCGACCTCGCCCGCACCCTCGGGGGCGCCGACGACCAGGACCTCGAGGCGCTCATCGACTCGCTGGTGACGGAGGCCGGAGCGGGCCGGCAGCGCACCGACGACGTGGCCCTGCTGGTGCTGCGGTGGCTGGGGGACGGGGGCGATTGACTTGAGGCGCGGCGCGCGTGGTCGGGGGACGGGTGACGGA
>NZ_JALLGL010000205.1 GCF_023072675.1 Streptomyces sp. XM83C | reverse complement strand
GGGGCGGAGCGGGGGCGCGGGCGAGGCCCTGGGGCGCCGCACGGCCGTGGGCCCCGGCGCGGTGGGTGTGCGCGCCCCCGGCCGGGCGGTCCGGCGGGTCCGCCGCGTCACCGCGGGAGCGGATCATGGGAGACTCGCCCTCATGAGCGGCAAGGCGGACCCCCGGCCGGCGGGGGAAGGGACCACCCCCAGAGCGCGGTTGGACCGGGGACGCGGTGCACTCGGGCCCGCGCTGGAACTGGTGCACACCGGACGGGCACCCACCCGCGCGGTCCTCACCGCGGAGCTGGGCGTCACCCGGGCCACCGCCGGCGCGGTCGCCGCGGAGCTGGAGGCCCTCGGTCTGATCCGCGTCGACGCCCGGCCCAGCGCACCGTCCGGTTCCCAGGGCCGGCCCTCGCACCGGCTGAACGTGGCCGAGGACGGGCCGGTCGCGCTCGCCGCCCAGGTCCATGCCGACGGCTTCCGCGCCGCGCTGGTCGGTCTCGGCGGCCGTATCGTCGCCACCGCGCCCGGCTGCGAGACCGTCGACGAGGACCCCGCGAAGGTGCTCGGCTCGGTGGTGGAGGCGGGTGCGCGGCTGCTGCGCGAGACCGGGCGCCGCTGCGTGGGTGCCGGGCTCGCCGTGCCGTCGGCGGTCGCCGAACCGGAGGGGCTCGCCCTCAACCCCCTGCACCTGGCCTGGCCGGTGGGCGCCCCGGTGCGGGAGATCTTCACCGAGTGCGTGCGTGCGGCCGGCATCCCCGGCCCCGCCTTCGCCGGCAACGACGTCAACCTCGCCGCGCTCGCCGAGCACCGGCACGGTGCCGGGCGCGGCGCCCGCGACCTGCTGTGCGTGGCCACGGGGCACCGCGGCGTCGGCGGCGCGCTGGTGCTGGACGGGCGGCTGCACACCGGCAGCGCGGGCCTCGCCCTGGAGGTCGGCCATCTCACCGTCAACCCGGAGGGCCGGCCCTGTCACTGCGGCGGCCGGGGCTGCCTGGACGTGGAGGCGGACCCGCTGGCGCTGCTCGTCACCGCCGGCCGTGAGCCGGGCCCGGAGATGTCGCTGCTCCAGCAGGCCAAGGAGCTGATCCGCGACGAGTACGACGACCCGGCGGTCCGTACGGCCGTGCGTACGCTGATCGACCGGCTCGGTCTGGGCCTGGCCGGGCTGGTGAACATCCTCAACCCGGACCGGATCATCCTCGGCGGTCTGCACCGCACCCTGCTGGACGCCGATCCGGGCCGGCTGCGGGCGGTCGTCGCCGACCGCAGCCTGTGGGGCCGCAGCGGCGGGGTGCCCATCCTCGCCTGCTCCCTCGACCACAACAGTCTGGTCGGCGCGGCGGAACTGGCGTGGCAGCCCGTGCTGGACGATCCGCTGGGAGCACTCGGGGCCCGCTGAGGCCGTACGGGCACCGCCCGCCCTCGCCCGGGGCGTCCTGCCGGTCTCTCGCCTACAGCGCGGCCCCGCCGTCGATCACCAGGTCGGTGCCCACCAGGGAGGCCGCGGCGTCGGACGCGAGATACAGCACTGCCTCGGCGACCTCCCGGGTGGACGACACCCGGCCCAGAGGCGACTGCTCCTTCAGCCGGGCGTCGCGTTCGGCCTCGGTCTCCCCGGGCCGCACG
The DNA here is from genome assembly GCF_023072675.1 of Streptomyces sp. XM83C. Taxonomy (GTDB): domain Bacteria; phylum Actinomycetota; class Actinomycetes; order Streptomycetales; family Streptomycetaceae; genus Streptomyces; species Streptomyces thermocoprophilus. Next base: position 9,429 of record NZ_JALLGL010000205.1, on the reverse strand, counting down.
GACATCGGGGTGTCGGACGGGCCGGGGCTGACCGCGTTGATGCGCACCCCGTCCGCGATGTACTCCAGGGCCGCGCCCCGGGTGAGCGCGGCCACGGCCGCCTTGCTCGCGCCGTAGGCGACCGCGCCCCGCGCCTGCCGGTGGCCGCCCAGGACCGAGGCGATGTTCACGATCGCGCCGCCGCCCGCCTGGGCGCGCATCCGGCGCACCTCGGCCCGCAGGGCGAGGAACACGCCGGTGACGTTGATGTCGAGGAGGGCGCGCCAGTCGTCCTCCGGCAGCTCGGCGAGCGGCCGGCCGCCGTGGAAGACGCCCGCGTTGTTCACGGCGACATCGAGCGAGCCGTACCGTCCGACGACGGCGTCCACCAGCCCTTCCGTCTCGTCGGCGCGGCTGACGTCGGCGACCTCGGCCGCAGCCGTTCCGCCGGCCCGCTCGACGAGCGACACGGTCTCCTCCAGCGGGGCCCGGGAGCGGCCGGCCACGACGACCCGGGCGCCCTCGGCGGCGAAACCGAGCGCGACGGCCCGGCCGATCCCGGTACCGGCGCCGGTGACGAGGACGGCGCGGCCGGAGAAGCGGTTGCCGGACACAAGGTCTCCCTTCCGGGGAGGACCAGCGTCGGTCCTTCCCGCGTACTGGATCAGAGATTCTGGATCGAACAGTCAAATAACGGGGCGCGGGAATGACAGCCGGGAGCGTGCCGCCGCTGCCGCTCGGCCCGCGTCAGTCCAGCAGCGTCAGCGCCTGCTCCGCCGCGTCGCGCACCCTGGCCGGGTCGCTGGAGGCCTTGCCGACGACCCGCAGACCCTGCAACAGCACCAGCAGCATGCGGGCGAGGGCCCGCGGATCGCGCTCCTTTGGCAGCTCGCCCTGCGCCTGGGCGCGCAGCAGCGCCGAGTGCAGCAGCGTCTCCAGGTTGGTCCAGCTCAGCTCGACGCGATGGGCGGCGTCACGGTCGTGCGGGGCCAGTTCCGCGGCGGTGTTGGTGACGAGGCAGCCGCGCGCGCGGCACGTGTCGTCGGCGGCCTCCGTGGCGAACCGGCGCACCACCGCCCGTACCGCGGGCAACGCCGGCCCCGGCTCGGACAGTTCACGCGTCAGCGGTGTGCAGTGCAGCTCGCCGTACCGGTCCAGCGCCTTCAGGTACAGGTCGCGCTTGTTGCCGTAGGTGGCGTAGATGCTCGCGCGGCCGATGCCCAGGTGCTGCACCAGGTCGGCCATGGACGTCGCCTCGTAACCCCGTTCCCAGAACAGCTCCAGCGCCGACCGCAGGACGGCGTCGGGGTCGAACTCCTTGGTGCGGGCCATGTCTCGACGATAGTCTTTTCGAGAACGACCGGTCAATAATCGGCCCTGTCATCGCATCGAGGAGCAGCCACCGCATGTCCGACACCCTCACCGTCGCCGTCCTGGGCACCGGCATCATGGGCGCCGCCATGGCCCGCAACCTGGTCCGCGCCGGACACACCGTCCGCGTCTGGAACCGCACCCGCGCCAAGGCCGAACCGCTCGCCGCCGACGGGGCGACCGTCATGGCCGGCCCCGCCGAGGCGGTGCGGGACGCCGACGTCGTCGTGACGATGCTCTACGACGGAGACACCGCGCTCGCCGTGATGCGCGACGCGGCCCCCGCGCTGCGGCCCGGCACCGCCTGGGTGCAGTCCACCACCGCCGGCCTCGCCTCCCTGCCCGGCCTTGCGGACTTCGCCCGCGACCACGACCTGGTGTTCTTCGACGCCCCCGTCCTCGGCACCCGGCAGCCCGCCGAGGCCGGGCAGCTCACGGTGATCGCCGCCGGGCCCGTCGCCGAACGCGCCAAGGTCGTCCCGGTGTTCGACGCGGTCGGCGCCCGTACCGTCTGGGCCGGCGAGGACGCCGCCGAAGGCGGGGCGACGCGGCTCAAGCTCGTCGCCAACAGCTGGGTCCTCGCGGCGACCGCCGCGACGGGGGAGACCCTCGCCCTGTCCGAGGCGCTCGGCGTCGATCCGCGACGGTTCCTCGAACTGATCGCCGGAGGCCCGCTCGACATGGGCTATCTGCACGCCAAGGCCGACCTGATCCTCGGCGGCCGGCTGACGCCACCTCAGTTCGCGGTGGCGACCGCGGCCAAGGACGCCCGCCTGATCGTGGCGGCCGGCGAGGCGAACGGAGTCACCCTCGATGTGGCCTCCGCGAGCGCCGCCCGCATGGAGCGCGCCGCCGCACAGGGGCACGCCGGCGAGGACATGGCCGCCGCCTACTTCGCCAGCTTCGACGAGCACACCGCGCGCTGAGAGGACAGACTCACCGGCAAAGCCCGCCCGAGGACAAGGAGACCCGCATGTCCCGACCGCCCCTGCCCCCGAAGGCCGTGGAACTGCTCGGCCGGCCCAACCCCTGCGTCATGGCCACCCTGCGCTCCGACGGCACACCGGTCTCCACGCCCACCTGGTACGTGTGGGACGACGACCGCGTCCTGATCAGCCTCGACGAGGGCCGTGTCCGGCTGGGACACCTGCGCCGCGACCCGCGCGTGACGCTCACCGTCCTCGACGGCGACAACTGGTACACCCACGTCAGCCTCGTCGGCCGGGTCGTCGAGATGTACGACGACGAGGGGCTGAAGGACGCCGACCGCATCGCCCGCCACTACACGGGCAACCCCTACGGCCGACGGGACCGCGCGCGGGTGAGCGCCTGGATCGAGATCGACCGCTGGCACGGCTGGGGCGAACTCAAGGACAGCGACCAGGTCGGCTGACACCGGCGCCGCCCGCCCGGCTCCCGCGACCGCGCGCCGCCGGGCACCGGGCGGGCGGCACTCACCACTGCCGCCCCCGCGGCAGTGCCCCCAGCCCCGGCGCCGACAGATGCAGCACCCGGAACACGTCCCCCTCCGCCTTCGGCGCGTCGTGCGCCCACAGGGAGAACCACAGGAGTTCCCAGTTCCGGGTGTCCACGGCAGCCGCCACGAGCAGCGCGCCGTCCTCGCGGGCCAGCCGGCCCGCCTCCGCCACGGCCCCCGCCGTCACCTCCGACAGCACCACCCCGTCCGGCACCGGCTCCCGTCGGCGCACGGCGAGCGCGGCGGGGGAGCCGACGGCGGGGCCGTCCTCGACGGCGAGCCCGCTCCACTGCCGTACCGCGGGCCGCCCGAAGTCGTCTGCGACACCCTGGAACGCACCGCCCCACAGGAAGGCGTTCATGCCCTCGCCGGTGTTCCACAGGTAGAACGGCGCGTACGCGTTGACGGGCGAGCCGTGCACCCCGCGCTCCCGCACCAGATAGGCCTTCGCACCCAGGCCGGGCCAGTTGTCCAGCAGATGCCCCCGGCGGGCCACCCGGTCCCGGACGATGCCCATGTCGTAGTCGGCGGGCAGGGTGATCTCGTACTGCATGGCGTGCAAGGAATGCCTCCCGAGGCGAAGAGAGATGCCGTGCGCGGGCGGGCCGCTACTCCGGGCGGAGCAGGGCGAGCAGCCCCCGCACCCCGGCGTCGAACGCCTCGGGGGAGCCCGAGGCGCGGGCGAGCACGTACCCGCCCTGCACGGTCGCGACGATCAGTGCGGCGATCTCCCCGGCGTCGAGCCCGGCCGCGAACTGCCCCTGTGCCTTGCCCTCTTCGACAAGTCCGGCGATCCGCTCCCTGATCCGGGCGATCGCCGCGTCCACGGGCGCCCGCAGCGCGTCGTCCGCGACGACGTCCGGGTCCATCGTCAGCCGCCCGACCGGGCAGCCGCGCAGCACGTCGCGCTCGCGCCGCAGATACGCCTCGATGCGCTCGTACGGCGAGCCCGGACCGGACAGCACCTCGTCGGCCTGGGCGAGCAACGCCTCCGCGGTGCGCCGGATCGCGGCCAGCGCGAGATCGGGCTTGCCCCTGAAGTGGTGGTACATGCTGCCCTGTCCGGCGCCCGCCCGCTCCAGGATCGCCCGGGGGCTGGTGCCCACATAGCCGCGCTCCCAGAGCAGCTCCCGCGTGGCCTCGACGAGCCGGTCCGCTGTGCTCATGCCCCGACTGTACATACCTGTAGGTACAGATGTGCATACCAGTAGGGACAGCAAGGGTGCGGGACACCGGGCGACTCGGGAGCAGCCGCGGCCCTGCCGCGTACTCCCCGCGTGGTACGCACACTGCCGCTGGCCGTACGACGACCCGGCACCCCTCGCGGCGGGAGTCTCGACTCATCACCGGACACGAGCAGTCAAGGAGATGACCGAGATGCAGACCCTCGCGCACTGGGACGGCGGACCCGGCCCGTGGATCCTGTTCCTCCCGCTGATCTGGGCGGCCGTCGTCCTCGGCGTCGTCACGCTGCTGCGCCGCACCGTCTGGCGCAGCCGCCGCGGCGGACCCGGCCCCGGCGGACGGCCCTCGGCCGCCGACGACTCGCCGATCACCCTCCTCGGCCGCCGCTTCGCGGCCGGCGACATCGACGAGGACGAGTACTGGCGCCGGCTGTCCGTCCTGGACGAGCAGTTCGGCCGTACGGGCAAGGGAGGCGCGGCATGACCACCGTCACCGCCGCACGCACCGCGGCACGTGTCGTCGACGCCGTGAAGGTGTACGGCGCCGGCGACACCGCCGTACGGGCCCTGGACGGGGTGAGCGTCGACTTCCCGGCCGGCCGCTTCACCGCGATCATGGGCCCGTCGGGCTCCGGCAAGTCCACCCTGATGCACTGCGCGGCCGGACTGGACACCCTCACCTCCGGCTCCGCCTGGATCGGCGGCACCGATCTGAGCACCCTCGACGACCGCCGTCTGACGGCGCTGCGACGCGACCGCGTCGGATTCGTGTTCCAGGCCTTCAACCTGGTGCCGACCCTCACCGTCGCCGAGAACATCACCCTGCCGCTCGACCTCGCCGGCAGCCCCGGCGACCCGGAGTGGATCGACGCCCTCGTCGACGTCGTCGGGCTGCGCGACCGGCTGCACCACCGGCCCGCGCAGCTCTCCGGCGGCCAGCAGCAACGCGTCGCCGTGGCGCGGGCGTTCGCCTCGCACCCCGACGTCGTCTTCGCCGACGAGCCGACCGGCAACCTCGACTCCCGCTCCGGGGAGGAGGTCCTCGGCCTGCTCGGCCGGACCGTACGGCACACCGGCCGCACCGTCGTCATGGTCACCCACGACCCGGTGGCCGCCGCCCACGCCGACGAGGTCGTCTTCCTCGCCGACGGCCGTCTCGTCGACCGGATGGAGAACCCCACCCCCGACCGGATCCTCGACCGGATGAAAGCCCTGGAGGTGCCCTCATGAATGCCTCCGTCCGCCTCGGCCTGACCTCCCTGCGCACCCACCGGCGCCGCTTCGCCGGCACGTTCCTCGCCGTCTTCCTCGGCGTCGCGTTCCTCACCGGCACCCTCGTCATGGGCGACACGCTGAAGGCGAGCTTCGACACCATGTTCGCCGACGCGACCAGCGGCACCGACGCCGTGGTCCGCAGCGCCGACGCCATCACCACACCGGGCGAGGCGCAGGGCGTACGACAGCCCGTCGACACCGCCCTCGTCCGCACCGTGGAAGCCGTGCCCGGCGTGGCCGCCGCCGCCCCGAACATCCAGGGCGCCGGCCAACTCGTCGGCGCCGACGGCAAACCCATCGGCGGGCAGGGCCCGCCCACCCTCGCCGGCAACTGGATCACCGACCCCGGCCTCAACCCCTACCGCCTGGCCGAGGGCCGCGCCCCGCGCGCCTCCGGCGAGGTCGTCGTCAACCGGGGCGCCGCGAAGAAGGGCAGCCTCCACATCGGCGACACCACCACGCTGCGCACCCCCGACCCGGTCCGCGTGACGATCGTCGGCCTGGCCACCTTCGGCGGCGAGGACGGCATGGCGCAGGTGACCTTCACCGGCATGACCCGGGCCGACGCCGAGAAGTACCTCACCGCCCGGCCCGGCCGCGCCGCGAGCATCCAGGTCCGCGCCGAACCGGGCATCGACCGGCGGGAACTGGTCGACCGCATCACCTCCGTGCTGCCTGCCGGAGTGGAGGCGATCACCGGGGACGAGTCCGCGCAGGAGAGCACCGACGAGATCTCCGCCCAGTTCCTCTCCGTCTTCACCACCTTCCTGCTGGTCTTCTCCGGCGTCGCCCTCCTCGTCGCCACGTTCTCCATCCACAACACGTTCGCGATCGTCGTCGCCCAGCGCACCCGCGACAACGCCCTGCTGCGCGCCCTCGGCGCCGCCCGCCGCCAGATCACCGCGTCCACCCTGACGGAGGCGACCGCCGTGGCCGTCACCGCGTCGGCCGCGGGCCTCGCCGGCGGCATCGGCATCGCGGCCGGGCTCCAGGCACTGTTCCCCGCGATCGGCTTCCCCTTCCCCGACGGCACCCTCGTGATCGGCACCCTGTCCCTGCTGCTCCCGCTCGCCGTCGGCATCGTGGTGTGCCTGGCCTCGGCGCTCGTACCCGCACTGCGCGCCGGACGCACCGCCCCCCTCGCCGCGCTGCGCGAGACGTCCGTCGACACCTCCGGCGCCTCCCGCACCCGCGCCGTCACCGGCGCCGGCATGCTGGCCCTCGCCGTGGCCCTCACCCTGGCCGGCGTCCTGATCACGCCGTCCCTGTGGTCGGCCGGCGGCGGCGCGGCCCTCGCCCTCGCCGGGTTCGTCGTCCTCGGCCCGGTCGCCTCCACCACCGTCGTACGGTTCCTCGGCGCACCCCTGGACCGGCTGCGCGGCGTCACCGGCGGCCTCGCCCGGCGCAACGCCCTGCGCAGCCCGAAACGGACGGCGGCCACCGCGAGCGCCCTGATGATCGGCGTGGCCGTGGTGTCCCTCTTCACCGTCTTCGGCGCCTCACTGAAGGCGACCATGGACCAGACCGTCTCCCGGTCCTTCGCGGGCGACGTCGCCGTCAGCACCCCGTCCTTCGGCGCGGGCGGCAGCGGCCTCAGCCCCGCCCTGGCACCGGCGCTGCAACGGCTGCCCGAGGTGGACACCGCGGTCGGCCTGGGCCGCGGTGTGGCGAAGGTCGACGGACACGGACGCGCCCTGACCGTGACCGACCCGGCCGCGCTGCGGCGCACCTTCGACCTGGGCGACGTCCAGGGCGACCTGAGCGCACTGGGCGGCGACGGCCTCGCCGTCGACCGCACCGAGGCCGAACGGCAGCACCTCACCCTCGGCGGCACCGCGCGCCTCACCTTCACCGACGGCCGCACGCTGCCGTTCACCGTCCGCGCGCTGTACGACCGGTCCGAACTCGCCGGCGAGTACGTCATCACACGCGCCGCGTGGGCGCCGCACCGCACCCAGGACGCCGACACCCTCGTCGCCGTCGCGTTCGCGGACGGCGTGAGCACCGCCGACGGCAAGGCCGCGGTGGAGCAGGTCGCGGCCCGCTTCGGCAACCCCGAGGTGCAGACCCGCGCGGAGTACGCGCAGTCCTCGGCGCGCGGCATCGACATGATGCTGACCCTGGTCTACGCCCTGCTCGCCCTGGCCGTGCTGATCGCCCTGCTCGGCATCGCCAACACCCTCACCCTGGCGGTCCACGAGCGCACCCGCGAACTCGGGCTGCTGCGGGCCGTCGGCCAGACCCGCGCCCAGCTGCGCGCCATGGTCCGCTGGGAGTCCCTGCTGGTCGCCGCGTTCGGCACCGCCGGGGGACTGGGCCTCGGGGCCTTCCTCGGCTGGGTCCTGGTCGAGGCCTCCGACGGCGCCTCCGACAGCGCGTTCGCCTTCGCCCTGCCGCCCGTCCGGCTGGCGGTCGTGGCCCTGGTGGGTCTGGCGGCGGGCGCACTGGCGAGCCTGAGGCCGGCGCACAGGGCGGCACGGCTGGACGTGCTGAGGGCCGTCGCGACGGAGTGAACCGCCTTGCGGGGGCAGGCAGCCACGCCTCTTCGCGGGGCCGACGGCTCATCGGAGCCGACGGGTGAGCGTCCCCGGGGGCGGGGGGCCGCATCCGGAGCGAACGGTCGGCGTCCGCGGGGCGGGGGCCGCATCCCGAGCGTACGGCCGGCGTCCCCGAAGCGACGGGCCGCATCCCGAGCGTACGGCCGGCGTCCCCGAAGCGACGGGCCGCATCCCGAGCCAACGGTCGGTGCCCTGGAGGCGCCCTGTAAACCGTCACCGCCCGGTCAGCCGACAACGGCGGACCGGGCGGGAGCGTGTGCGGGGGCGAGGTCGTCGGCCGTATGGCTGACGGCGCCGACCTCCACCAGCCGGGGTGCGGGCTCTGCCGTGACGATGCGCGGTGCGCGGGCCGGCCGGGCCGGCGCGGGCGTGCTCGTCGGCAGCGTGAACCACACCGTCTTGCCCTGGTCGCCGTCCGGCCGTACGCCCCAGCTCTCGCTGACGGCGGCAACCATCGCGAGGCCGCGCCCGCAGGTGTCGAGGGGCTCGGCGTCCGCCAGGACGGGCAGACGCGGATCGTGGTCGCGCACCGAGACGGTGAGCCGGTCGAGCAGGAGTTCCATCTCGACCGTGCACGTCTTGTCGGGCCGGGCATGCCGGTGGACGTTGCTGAGCAGCTCCGTCACACCGAGCGCGGCGCGGTCTATCAGGGGATCGAGATGCCAGTAGCGCAACTGCGCCGATACGATTCTGCGGACCTGGCCGATCCGCGACGGCAGGGCTTGGAGCTCCACCGTGCAGTGCCTGCGTGGGTTGCTGATCACGGCTGCGACTCCCCGACGTGAGGTCCTGGATGGACGTCCGGAAGAACACGAACAACGGATCGTCAGCAGGACGTCTGCGTGGAACTGCCGCCTGCTGTCGTGGCCGGCGGGCTGGTTCGCAGCGTTATCGCCGGTAAACCCTCAGTGACGTGACACCAGCGTGGACCAGCGTCAGGGCTCCCGCAACTCGCGGCGCCCCCGGCCCGGCCCGGGCCCGGGCGTCACGTCCGGCGCGGCGCGCACCGCGCCCGGGGCGCCGGCGCTATCCGCCCCGCCCGGCCGCTTTGCGTACGGCCTCGATGAACCGCCGCGCGGCGGGCGGCCCCGGCTCGCCGGGAGCGGGGTCGTGGTCGCCCAGGGTCAGCAGGTAGCGCTTGCCGTTCAGATCGGCCAGCGCCCGGTCCTCCGGCGCGAACCAGGGCCGCGACGCACGGACCGCCTGCACGGGCGCGCTGTCGATCTCACTGCCGTAGCTGGTGAGCAACTCCAGCCTGCCGCCGTTGATACGGACCTGCCCGGCCCGGGTGAGTGAGCGCAGTCGTTTGCCGATCCGCACGCCCTTGGCCGTGAACTCCGGCTCCGCCATGCCGCCCTGCCCCCTTGTGCGCGTGGGTCGCGGGTGTGCCGCCCGGAGCTGCCGCCCGGACGGCGTCCCGTCGGGTCTCGTGTCCAGGGTGCACCCAGGTGGTCCGGGGTGCCCCGGTGCGGTGCAGTCTGCCCGTGGACGGCGAGGAGCACCAGTGCGTACGTCGCCTCGTCCCGTCGCCGTGGAGGCATTCGCCCGAATGCGCCCCCCTGGACCCGGGCCCCCTCTCCGGCCC
>NZ_JALLGL010000204.1 GCF_023072675.1 Streptomyces sp. XM83C | reverse complement strand
CGGCGGCGGTGAGGTAGACGGTCGCCTTGTCGACGAGCGTCTGGTGGCCGGAGGTGGGCCAGTCGGGTCCCTCGGTGGTGTATTCGGCGAGGGAGACGGGGTACTTGCAGCCCTCGCCGACCCGCTGGCCGGGGGCGAGCCGGACCTCGACGGTGCCGGGTGCGGTCTTCCACTGGTGGAAGCCGCCGGCGGAGGTCCACTCGCCGCCGGGGATGCGGTACTGGACGGTGGCGGGCCGGCATTTGCCGGACGGCGTGGCGGCGGCCGTACCGGCCGCGAGCACGGGCAGTGCTGCGGCGGTGGCGGAGACGGTCACGGCGAGTGCGGCGAGGCTTCTGAGCCCATGCGAACGTGACAAGAGGTGCCTCTGTGAAGGTGAAGGTGTGGGAGGTGGCAGGAGCGCGAGCGGCAGGCGCACGGAGGAACAGCTCCGCGCCGTGCGCGACCGTACCCCGCGCCTCGCTCCGCTGAGCGGCTGCTCAGCACAGCAAACCGCATTCTGGCGACCTCCACAACTCCCGTCAAACTTGCGCGAGTTCATCACATGCGTAGGCCGGGCGTCAGGTCGCTTCGGGGGTGCGGCGCCTTGATCCGGTTCATGCGGGATGAGGCTGGAATCGGCCCTGAGGTGGGGTCCGGGGTGCGGGAAGGGGCCCGGCTCTCCGCGATGCAGACGGGTGGGCGGCGAGGGCTTCGGCGGTCGGTTCCGGCGCCTTCGGCTCCCCACGCGCATCGAGAGGCCCCCACGCACATCGAAGCGCATCGACGACATTCCGAGTCTTGTTGCGTCTGACGCTCTCCATTAGCGTCACTCCCTGGTGAAGCGCTTCGACGCTCACGTGAGGAAAGGATTCCGAGGGTGCCCCACCAGCTCGACGCGGATGCCGTGTCCGCCGCCCCCGTCATCGCGGGGTTCCATCCCGACCCCAGTGTGTGCCGGGTCGGCAACGACTACTACCTCGCCTGCTCCAGCTTCGAGTATTTTCCGGGCGTACCCGTCTTTCACAGCCGGGACCTCGTTCACTGGACGCAGATCGGCAATGTGCTGGACCGGCCCGAGCAACTGCGGTTGCCCGCCTCGATGCCGTCGTCCGGTGGGATCTACGCGCCGACGCTGCGGTATCACGACGGACGGTTCTGGCTGATCGTCACCAACACCGCCGAGGGCGCCGGGAATCTGATCGTGACGGCCACCGATCCCGCCGGGCCCTGGTCGGACCCCGTGTGGGCGCCCGGTGTGCCCGGCATCGATCCCGATCTGGCATGGGACGAGGACGGCACCTGCTGGTGCACGGTGGCCGGGGTGTCGCAGTTGCGGATCGACCCGGTGAGCGGGAAGACGTACGAGGAGCCGCGGCCGATCTGGTCGGGGGCGCCCGGCGCCAAGGCACCGGAGGCGCCGCATCTGTACCGGATCGGGGAGTTCTGGTATCTGCTCATCGCCGAGGGAGGCACCGAGCGGGGGCACGCCGTGTCGGTGGCCCGCGCCCGCACCCCGGACGGACCGTTCGAGCCGTGCCCGGCCAATCCGGTCCTCACCCATCGCGGCACCGATCATCCCGTACAGAACACGGGCCACGCCGACCTGGTCGAGGGCCCCGACGGCTCCTGGTGGATGCTGCTGCTGGGTGTGCGGCCCCGCGGTGGGACGCCCGGCTGGCATGTGCTCGGACGTGAGACGTTCCTGGCACCCGTGACATGGGAGGACGGCTGGCCCGTCGTCGGCGGGGTCGCCCCCGACCCGGCCTCCCTGCCGTGGCCGCTCTCCCCCGCCCCCGTCGAGGCGGCGCGGGACGACTTCGACGGCGCGGCGCTGCGGCCGTACTGGATCTCCGTGCGTGAACGGCCCGCCGGGCACTGGAGCCTCGACGAGCGTCCCGGATGGCTGACTCTGCGGGCGCGGGGCGGCTCGCTGGACGAGCCCGACGTGATCTTCACCGGGCGGCGTCAGCAGCACCACACCTGCCGGGCCCGCACCCTCGTCGACGCGTCGGAGGGGCGCGGCGGTCTCGCCGTACGGCTGGACGAACGGCACCACTACGAGGTCGAGGTGGACGGCACGCGCGTGCAGGTCGTCGCACGCGTCGGCGATCTGCGGTCCGTCGTCGCCGAACGGCCGCTGCCGGACGGGCCGGTGGTGCTCGGGGTCCGGATCGCGGAACCGGCCGGGCCGCACGGCCCGTGCACCGGGCCCGATGCGGTCTCCCTCGGGTACGAGGACCCGGACGGCGCGTTCACCGCGCTCGCCTCGCTCGACGGGCGCTATCTGTCCACCGAGGTCACCGGCGGCTTCACCGGGCGGGTCATCGGCATGTACGCCGCGGAGGGCACCGTGCGGTTCGACTGGTTCGAGTACGGGTCCGAGGGAGCCGCCTGACGCTCTCCCGGCGCCCCGGACATCACCCTGAACGCCCTGCGGAGGTCCTTCTGGTGTCGAGGCGTTCGGGTCGCCGCCGGGACACGCGCGCACGGGCGGCGCGCCGAACGCGTCACCCGCGCGCGTGTCCGGGGCGCCGACGTGGCGGCGCCCCGGCCCGGGTCCCGTCCGGTGTGCGCGCCGGTCAGGCCACCGCCGCGATACGGCTCTTGATGTCCTCCGGGGAGAGCGTGCCCTTGGGCGTGACATGGTCGCCGGAGGACTCGCCGCGCAGGCGGCGGCCGATCCACGGCACCAGGTACTCGCGCGCCCAGTGGACGTCGTCGCGCCGCACCTCCAGCGTGCCGCGCGGCGGCAGCGGCGGCCACGGCTGCTCGGGGTCGGCCGGCACGTCCAGGCCGAGGACCTGGCCGGCGCGCAGCGCCACGCGCGTGTGGCCCTCGGGCGACAGGTGCAGCCGGTCGTCGTCCCAGGCCCGCCGGTCCTGCACGGACTTCAGCGACCACAGGTCGAGCACCGGGCAGCCGTAGCGGTCGGCGATGGCCCGCACATGCCCGTTGTACGTGGCGATCTTGCCGCGCAGGTGTTTGAGCAGCGGCACGCCACGGGTGTCGAATCCCGTCGTCACCATCACCGTGCCCGCCGCCGCGGCGAGCTGCGCCACCGCCCGCTCGAACCGTTCCGCGACCTCGTCGGGGTCGGTGCCGGGGCGGATGATGTCGTTGCCGCCGGCGCAGAACGACACCAGGTCCGGCGCCATGGCGACGGCCTGCGGAACCTGGTCGGCCACGATCTGGTCGAGGAGCTTCCCGCGCACGGCGAGGTTGGTGTACTGGAAGTCGCCTTCGGGCCGCCGGTCGGCGAGCAGGACCGCGAACCGGTCGGCCCAGCCCACGAACTGCCCGTCGGGGCCGGGGTCGCCCACGCCTTCGGTGAAGCTGTCCCCCAGCGCCACGTACGACCCGATCACTGATCTGCTGTCACTCTTCGAATCGTCTGCCACAGCAGGCCATGATTCACCCTCGAATGTGACCTACGCGACCGTAGGCAGGGGTTGACGGACGGTGAGATAAGCCACGCCGGATTCCTCGACGTGTCGGCCGAGGCGGGAATAACCGTGCCCCGGAGCACGGCGGCCCGGCCCGGAGCACGCTGCTCGGCCTGGACCGGACAGCCCGGCGGGCCGCTGCACCGCAGGCCCGGCGCGGCCCTGCGGTCCGCCGTGGTGTGCGGCCGGATCGCGCCGGGAGGCGCGTTGCCGCGGAGCGGACCTGCGGCACCTGCGGGAACAGCCGAAGGCCGGACCCAGGGGAAGGAGGTCCGGCCTTCGGCGGTGCGTGGCGGGCGGGTGCGGCTCCGGTCCCCGGGAGCCGCGGTGTCCCGTCCGGGGGTCAGCCGACGGAGACGCCGTGCGAGCGGAGGTAGGCGACCGGGTCGACGTCGGAGCCGTAGTTCGGCGTGGTGCGGATCTCGAAGTGCAGGTGCGGGCCGGTCACATTGCCGGTGGCACCCGACAGGCCGAGCTGCTGGCCCGCGGCGACGGACTGCCCGGCGGAGACGGACAGCTGGGAGAGGTGGGCGTACTGGGCGTAGTAGCCGTCGTTCAAGCGGATGACGACCTGGTTGCCGTACGCCCCGCCCCAGCCGGCGGAGACGACCGTGCCGGCGGCGACGGCCCTGACCGAGGTGCCGGTCGGGACGACGAAGTCGGCGCCGGTGTGGTAGCCGCTGGACCACATGCCGCCCGCCAGGTGGTACGGGGTGCCGACGGTCGGGTTGCTGACGGGGAGGGTGTAGCCGGTGGCGGCGGTCTGCGCGGCCGTCGTCGTCGCGGCGGACGACTTCTCGGACGGCTGTGCCTTCGGCGCCGTCCGCGTCTTCGGGGCGGAGGACGCGGACTTCTTCACGGACGCGCCGCCGCTCGTGGTGTGCGTGGCCTTCTTGCCGAGGGCGAGCTTCAGGCCGGGGTGGATCAGCGACGGGTCGCTGCCGATGGCCTCGCGGTTGTCGGCGTACAGCTTCTGCCAGCCGCCGCGGACGTGCTGCTCCACGGCGATCCTCGAGAGGTAGTCGCCGGGCTTGACCGTGTAGACACGGGCGCCGGTGGTGGTGCCGGTCTGCGGCGCGGCCTTCTTCGTGGCGGCGACGGGCGCCGACCGGACGGCCTTGTCGGGGGCCGACTGGGGGGTGGCGGCGTGCGCGCCGGTGGCGCCCAGGATCGGGAGGGCGAGTGCGGCGCCGCCGGTGCCGGCGGCGGCGATCGTACGGGTGAGACGCTGGGCCTTGGGACGGCGGTGCTTACCCTTCGCGGGCATGGCGAATTCCTCTCCGGCGCCTGCGAGGTGAGCTGTCGGGTGCGGACTGGAGATGTCCGGCCGCGTATTCCACGCGGCTGTACCCCAAGCCTTTCCGGGAACCGGAACAGGCGGTCTTACCTGTGGGTCCCCCGCTCCTGCCGAGCACGGGTGAGTGTGAGCGGGCTCCAGGCGGCGGCAGGATTCGGCGTTCCGCCCGGATCGGTGTGGAACGTAAGCGAGCAAGACGCGCGGAAACAAGCGCATGGTTCCGCGAATGGCCTTTCCGCTTGATCCAGTGCCCGAATTTTCCGGTCACCCTCTGTGCATTCCTCATGGGTTCACAACGGCAATTCCCCAGCAAAGAGGCCGGAATTACGTGGACATGACGGGCGACGGACGGTCACGGTTATGACGCTCCTCACGCGAGCTGTCGTCACGTCCCGCTATTTCATGGTGAGTTGGCATTAAGGCTGTAATTCGGACAGACGACCCAAAAGAGGGCAGTAGGGAGAACCGGCGTATGGAGTCGCAGTCTCCGCACTGTGCCCCGAAGCGCCCCCGTCGAGCGCCTGTGGACAACCCGTTGCCCCGGGAACGTATGTCGTATCGTCGGAAGGCACATCCCGTCGGGCCCCGAGCCGAACCGGCGGGAGCACACCCCCGATCCGAGCCGGCGGGGGCATAGAGGGAGGAGCCCTTCGTGACGCAGCAGGTGCCGTCGACCGAACCCGACCTGGCCGGAGTGCGCAATTTCCGCGACGTGGGCGGCCTGCCCACGGTCGACGGACGTCGGGTGCGGCACGGCGTACTGTTCCGCAGCGGCCACCTCGCCCACGCGACGCAGGAGGACGCCGCCTTCCTGTCCTCCCTGGGCCTGCACACGATCTTCGACTTCCGCAACGCCGCCGACCAGAAGCTGGAGGGCCCGGACGTCGCCCTGCCCGGCGTGCGGAACGTGAACCTGCCGCTGAGCGACCCCGCCGACGGCGCCGAGTTCTGGAAGATGGTCCGCGACGGCGACATCGAGCAGCTGCGCACCATCCTCGGCGACGGCAAGGCCGCGGCCCGCATGATCGCCTCCTACCGGCAGGTCATCAAGGAGCGCACCGCCGAGCACTCCCGTGTGCTGCACGCGCTCGCCGACGACAGCGTCCCCGCCCTCATGCACTGCGCGGCCGGCAAGGACCGGGCCGGGCTGTCGATCGCGGTCACCCTGCTCGCGCTGGGCGTGGAGCGGGAGGCGATCATCGCCGACTATCTGGAGTCCAACGCCAAGCACCGCCGCTACAAGGTGCGCCGCAGCAACGGCTCCGGCGACGCCTACTCCCCCGAGATCATGGAGCTGCTCAGCCCCCTGTTCGATGCGCGCACCGAGTATCTGACGGCCGCGTTCGAGACCATCGAGGAGACCTGGGGCGGCGTCGACCCCTACCTGGAGAAGGGGCTCGGCCTCGCGCCCGCGACGCGCGAGACCCTCCGCGAGCGCCTGCTCGACTGACGGGGCCGTAAGGCCGAGGACAGCAGGGCTGCCGGTCGCAGGGGGTGCCTGCCGCAGGGGCGTCGGGCCGCAGAGGGTTCCGTGACGCCGTACGGCTCTGCCCGACCGCCGTACGGCTACTGCTTGGCGCCCACCTCGAACAGCAGCCAGATGAACGCGGCCAGCACATGGCCGACCGCGATGTAGATGATCAGCCGGATCCACAGGGTGCGGGGGAAGCTCTCCTCGCGGTCGCTCATGGTGTGACTCCTGGGGTGTGGCCGAGGCACAGCGTGGCCGTCGGGCTCTGAAGCAGCGTGTGGACGAACAGCAGCTCCGCGCCGTCCGCGTCCTGGGCGGCGATACGGTGCGGGGTCAGCGAGTCGAAGTGGGCGCTGTCCCCGGGCCCCAACCGGTGCGTGGTGTCGCCGAGGCGCAGCACGAGCCGCCCGGCGAGGACGTACAGCCACTCCTCGCCGGGGTGGACGCGCACGATGTCGCCCTGCGCGCCGTAGGGGACACGCACCCGCAGGGCCTGCATGCCCCGGCCGGGCGCGCCCGCCTGCCAGTACGTCCAGCCGCCCGCCGCCGTCGGTTCCATGTCGGCGTGGCGGACCACGGCGTCCCGGTCGATGACCGTCTCGCCGAGCAGCTCGGAGACCGTCGTACCGTAGATGCGGGCCAGTGCGAGCAGCACGGGCAGAGAAGGCTGACGCTGCCCGGTCTCCAGCCGGGAGAGATGGGCCGGCGAGAGACCGGCGGCGCGGGCCGCCGCCTCCAGGGTGAGCCCGGCCCGCCGGCGCAGGGCGCGCAGCTGGGGCGCCATGGCCGGCAGGGCGTCGGAAGCGCGGCCCTCGGCGAGCGGGGCTTCCGGTGCCCGACCGTCAGCGGCCGGGTGTCCGGATGCCTGACCGTCGGAGGCCGGGCCGTCGGCCGTCGGGCTGTCGGAGGAGCTGCTCATGCCTCCATTGAGGCGCAGCTTTGCCCCAGCGGCAAATTTCTTGCCTCAGAGGCAAAAGCCGGTCTCGGCCCGGCGGTGAGGCGCCCGGCCCGGCGGGTTCAGCGGTTCGCCACCGCCTGCTTCACCAGTGTCTTGCCGAAGTCCCACATCAGCCCGCCGCCGCTGTGCGCGTCGTCCATGACCGCCGTGAAGGCGTCCACGAAGCGGTCCACGTCCCCCTCGTCGATCACCAGCGGCGGAATCAGTTTGATCACTTCCAGGTGATCGCCCGAGACCTGGGTGAGGATCCGGTGGCGCTGGAGCAGCGGTACGACGACCATCTGGGCGAACAGGCCCTTGCGGGCGGCCTGGAGCATCGCCCAGCGGCTGCGCAGCTTCAGCGACTGCGGCTTGCCGAACTCGATGCCGATCATCAGGCCCCGGCCGCGTACGTCGGCCAGCAGCTCGTATTTGTCGATCAGCGCGGAGAGCCGGGACTTCAGCAGCTCGCCCATGGTGCGGGCGTTGGCGACGGTCTGCTCGTTCTCCATGACCGACAGCACGGCGAGCCCGGCCGCCATGGCCTGTGCGTTGGAGCCGAAGCTCGCCGAGTGGACCAGGACGCGGTCCATCGACGAGTACACCTTCTTGAAGATCCAGTCCTTGCCGAGGGTGGCGCCGACCGGGACATAGCCGCCGGACAGCGCCTTGGCGACGCACACCAGGTCGGGCTCGACGCCTTCCTCGTGCTGGTACGCGTAGAAGTCGCCGGTGCGGCCGAGGCCGGTCTGCACCTCGTCGGCGATGAGCAGCGCCTTGTGCCGGTGCAGCAGCTCCTGCGCGGCCCGCAGATAGCCGGGCGGGGCCTCGTGGACGCCCTTGCCCTGGATCGGCTCCACGATCAGCGCGGCGACATCGCCCTTGCGCAGCTCGCGGGCGAGCGCGTCCAGGTCGCCGAGGGGTACGGCGGTGTCGGGCAGCAGCGGGGCGAAGCCGTCCCGGAAGCCGGACTCGCCGTTGACGGACAGGGAGCCGGTGGTCAGGCCGTGGAAGGCGTGCTCGCAGTACAGGACGCGCGGCTTGCCGGTGGCGTAGCGGGCGAACTTCAGCGCGCCCTCGACGGCCTCGGTGCCGCTGTTGCCGAAGAACACGCGGTCCAGATGCGGGCTGTGCGCGAGGAGCCGCTCCGCGAGCAGGCCGGGCAGCGGCTGGCAGTCGAACCGGGTGAGGTCGGCCAGGTTCAGGTCGAGGACGTCGTGCAGCGCCTGCCGGACCACGGGGTGGTGGCGGCCCAGGCCCATCACCCCGAACCCGGCGAGCATGTCCAGGTAGTCGTTGCCGTCCGCGTCCCAGAAGTGGGCGCCCTCGGCACGCTCGTACACCTTGTCGAAGCCGATGGTGTGCAGCATGCGCGGGAGCTGGTGGTTGAGGTACTTGCTGTGCAGCTCGTAGCGCTCGGCTCCGCGCGCGGCCAGCAGCGCCCCCAGGTCGAACCGGCCGGGCGAGCCGGACCCGCCGGGCCGGGACGGCGAGGGGGACGCGGGTTCCGCGGTTGTCATCGCTGTGTCTCCTCGGACAGCTCTTGCTCGTCGACCGGACCGGCGTCCGTGCCGGTGCCCGCACCTGCGTCCGTCGTCGCGGCACGGGTGCTTCTGCCCCTGGCGGGGGCACGCTTCGCGGTCCGGGCCCGCGTGCCCTTCGAGGCGCCTGCTCCGGTGCCCTTCACCGCACCGGCCGCGCGGCCCTTCGCGGCGCCCGTGGTGCCCTGCACCGCACCGGCCGTGGAGCCCTCACGGCCCTCCGGGTCGCCCAGGTCGCCCCGGCCCTTGGTCACGTCCCGCGCCTCCCGCACCGCCAGGCTCGCGCCGATCCGCCCGGCGACCTCGACCGGCGTGAGCCCGATGTCGGCCAGCACCTCGCTGCGCTTGGCGTGCGCGAGGAACTGCTCCGGGATGCCGAACCGCCGTACGGGCACGTCCACATCGGCGTCGCCCAGGGCCAGCGCCACCGCGCTGCCCACCCCGGCCGACCGGCTGTTGTCCTCGACGACGGCGACGAGCCGGTGCCGGGCGGCGAGGGCGGGCAGCTCCGGATCCACCGGCTTGACCCAGCGGGGGTCGACGACGGTGCAGCCGATGCCGCGGGCCTCGAGCAGCTCGGCCGCCTGGAGGCAGACCGGCGCCATCACACCGACGGCGACGAGCAGCACCTCGGGCCGCTCGGCGCGGTGCAGCACGTCCATGCCGCCGACCCGGTCGACGGCCGGGATGCGCGGCCCGACCGACTCCTTCGGGAAGCGGACCAGCGTCGGCGCGTCGTCCACGGCGACGGCCTCGCGCAGCTGGGCGCGCAGCTGGTCGGCGTCGCGCGGGGCGGCGATCCGCAGGCCGGGCACGACCTGGAGGATCGACATGTCCCACATGCCGTTGTGCGAGGGCCCGTCCACACCGGTGACGCCGGCCCGGTCCAGGACGAACGTGACGCCGCAGCGGTGCAGGGCGACGTCCATGAGCAGCTGGTCGAAGGCCCGGTTGAGGAAGGTGGCGTAGACGGCGACGACCGGGTGGAGTCCGCCGGTGGCGAGTCCGGCGGCGGAGACGGCCGCGTGCTGTTCGGCGATGCCGACGTCCCACACCCGGTCGGGGAAGCGGGCGGCGAACGGTCCGAGGCCGACGGGGTGCAGCATGGCGGCGGTGATCGCGACGACGTCGTCGCGTTCCTCGCCGATACGGACCATCTCCTCGCCGAACACCGACGTCCACGACGGCCCGCTGGAGGGGACGAGGGGTTCGCAGGTGCGGGGGTCCATCACCCCGACGGTGTGGAAGTGGTCCTCCTCGTGGGCGAGGGCGGGTTCGTAGCCGCGGCCCTTCTCGGTGAGGCAGTGCACCAGCACCGGGCCGTGGAAGCGTTTGGCGCGGCGCAGCGCGGACTCGACCGCGCGGATGTCGTGCCCGTCGATCGGGCCGACGTACTTCAGGCCGAGGTCCTCGAAGAGGCCCTGCGGGGCGAAGGCGTCCTTGAAGCCCTTCTTCGCGCCGTGCAGGGCCTCGTAGAGGGTGGTGCCGACGACCGGGGTGCGCTGGAGGACGTCCTTGCCCCAGGCGAGGACCTTCTCGTAGCTGTCGGTGGTGCGCAGCGTCGCCAGATGGTTGGCGAGGCCGCCGATGGTCGGCGCGTAGGAACGTTCGTTGTCGTTGACGACGATGATCAGCGGCCGGTCCTTGGCCGCCGCGATGTTGTTCAGCGCCTCCCAGGCCATGCCGCCGGTGAGGGCGCCGTCGCCGACGACGGCGACGACGTGCCCTTTCTCGCCCTGCACCTGGCGTGCCTTGGCGAGGCCGTCCGCCCAGCCGAGGGCGGTGGAGGCGTGGCTGTTCTCGATGACGTCGTGCTCGGACTCCTCCCGCGAGGGGTAGCCGGACAGGCCGCCCTTGCCGCGCAGCTTGGAGAAGTCCTGCCGTCCCGTCAGAAGCTTGTGGACGTAGCTCTGGTGTCCGGTGTCCCACAGGATGCGGTCGACCGGCGACTCGAAGACCCGGTGCAGGGCGACGGTGAGTTCCACCACGCCCAGGTTGGGCCCGAGATGACCGCCGGTCCTGGCGACCGCGTGCACCAGGAACTCCCGTATCTCCTCGGCGAGTTCGCCGAGTTCCGCTTCGGACAGCGCCTTCAGGTCGCGTGGTCCCCGGATGTTCTCCAGAATGGTCACGCTCGGGCCCCCTCTCGGTCCGTGCCGTACGTCAGCTCACCGTCACTGCCGGTTTCCCGGGCTTTCGCGCGGTGCCCTCCCCTTCCATCTGCTCGGCGATCTTCATCGCCTCTTCGATCAGAGTCTCGACGATCTTGGACTCGGGTACGGTCTTGATCACTTCGCCCTTGACGAAGATCTGCCCCTTGCCGTTGCCGGAGGCGACGCCGAGGTCGGCCTCGCGGGCCTCGCCGGGGCCGTTGACGACGCAGCCCATGACGGCGACGC
>NZ_JALLGL010000203.1 GCF_023072675.1 Streptomyces sp. XM83C | reverse complement strand
GCGGGGGGGTGGGGGTGGCCGGTGACGAGGGCCTGCTCGGAGCGCAAATAGAGGTCGGCGGGCGGGCTGGAGCGGGAGCGGGCGGCGAGCAGCGCGGCGACGGTGTCCCGGCCGGTGGTCATCTCGGCGGGCAGTTCGTCGTTGGCGAGGCCGGTGTGGCGGCGCAGTTCCTCGGCGACGAGGGCGACGAGGGCGCGGTGCCCGAGGGGTCGCCAGCCGTGCGCGTCCCGTACCTCGGGGTCGGCGGGGCGGCGTCCGCCGCGCACCCGCAGCAGACGTCCCGTGCCCGGCAGCCGGTACACGTCCCGGCCCTGGTCGTGGCCGTGCGGTTCGGCCACTTCGCGCAGCAGGCAGTTCAGCAGCGGGGCGACGGCGTGCCGGTCGGCGTGCAGGGCCGGATCTCCCGGAGGGACGGACCCCGACTCGCGGTCGGCACACCGGGCCGGATCGCCCGGCGAGACGGACGCCGGGTCGCGGGCGGCGGTCGGGCCCGTGGTACCGGCCTCGTCGTGGGCCGGGGTGTCGTCGGCGGGGGCCTCGTGCTTCAGGTCAACGCGTTCCATGCGTTCCCTACGGTCATGTCGGGCGGGGACGATCAGTATCGCCGTGTTTCGCCCGTCCTGACCCTCAACTCCGAGCCTGGGAGCCCGCCCGTGCACCGACCCACCGCCGAGGACGACGTCGCCGCCGACCTGGCCGCCGTACGGCCCGCTCTGCTGCCGCGGTTCACCGCGGAACTGCCAGGGGCGCGGTCGGCCGTGCTGACCCGGCTGTGGCGGGCGTTCGCGTACGAGCCGCTGCCCTGGATACGGCGCCGGGAAGCGGCTCGGGACGGGCTCACGCTGTGGCTGGCCGATGGTCGCCGGCTGCACGGCCCGCCCTCGGACCCGTACGCCACCGGCGACCGGGTCACGGCGGTGGAGCTGGACGGGGTGCCGTACACACGTCCGGAGCTGCTGACGGCCGCGCTCGGCGTGCCGCACGCCACCGGTCTCGCCGCCGAACTGGGGCACAGCACCGCCTCGTTGGCGCTGTCGCGGGCCGGGCAGGAGCCGCCGGGTGACGCATGGCCGGAACCGGACCGGGAGTGGGAGTGGGAGCAGCGAGTGGTGGACGGGCATCCGTACCACCCCAACTGCCGTTCCCGGCCCGGCTTCTCGGTGGCGGAGCAGTTGGCGTACGGCCCGGAGCACCGGCCGGTGGTGCGGCTCGGCCTGCTGCCGGTGCCGGCCTCGGAGTGCCTGGTGTCGGGTGCGTGGCCGGGTGAACTCGGGGACGGGGAGCGGTTGTTGCTGCCGGTGCATCCGTGGCAGGCGGCGCATGTGCTGAAGCGGGGCGGTGAGCCGGTGCTCGCGGCGCATCCGCTGATGGCTCTGCGCACGCTCGCGCTGCCCGGCGGCGGACCGCAGGTGAAGACGGCGCTGAGCACGCGGCTGACGTCGTCGGTGCGGGACATGTCGGTGGGCTCGGTGCGCGCGGCGGCGGCCCTGTCGGCGTTCGCCGAGGAGATGGCGGCCCGCACGGGCGGGCTGCTGCGGGTGACGCGCACCCTGGGCGCGGTCACCGCCGGTTCGCCCGATCTGGCGGCGCTGCTGCGGGAGTCGCCGCGGGTGCACGCGGGGCCGGGCGAGCGGGTGGTGCCGGTGGCGGCGCTGCCCGGCACGGGTCTGCCCGCCTCCCCGGCGTGGCTGGCGGCGTTCACGCGCCTGGCGCTCGGGGTGGGGCTGCGGCTGCTGGAGCTGGGCGTGGCGCTGGAGGCGCACGGACAGAACCTGCTGGTGGTGCTCTCACCGGAAGGCGAGCCGCTGCGGCTGGTCTACCGGGACCTCGCCGACATACGGGTGGGCCCGGCGCGGCTGGCCCGGCACGGCATCCCGCTGCCGCGGCTGCCGGAACGGATCCTCACCGACGACGTGACCGCCCTGCGCCGCAAGCTGTTCGGTTCGCTGGTGGCGGGGGCGCTGGCGGCGACGGCCGGTTCGGGCCCGGCGCTGGCGCAGGCGCTGGCGGCGGCCGTGCCCGAGCTGCCGGACTCCCCCGACCTGGCGGCGCTGCGCGAGGAGCCGGTGCCGGCCAAGGCGCTGACCTCGATGCGGCTGACGCCTGGGCACGCCGGGGACCTGTGGACCGTACTGCCGCGGCCGTCGGAGGTGTGAGCGGAAGGCCGGTACGGATCGGCGACTCCAAGCGGCCCGGCGGCCGACGAGGCGTCACATCACGGTGGACGCGGGCCGGTCGGCGGGGACCCCCGCTTTGAAGCGGAACCCGCACGGTCAATAAGATCCGCCGATGATCAGAAGACAACGGCTGGCGGCCGGGCTCGGTGCCCTGCTCGCCGCGCTGGCGGCCGGGCTCGCGTTCCCGGCCGCGGCGGTCGCCGACGAGACCACCGCCCTGGCCCCGAAGGTCGATCTCGTGATCGACGTCAGCGGTTCGATGCGGGCGAAGGACATGGACGGCCAGTCGCGGATGTCCGCGGCGAAACAGGCCTTCAACGAGGTGCTGGACGCGACGCCGGAGGAGGTGCAGCTCGGAATCCGCACCCTGGGCGCCACCTACCCCGGCGACGACCGGAAGACCGGCTGCAAGGACACCGCGCAGCTGTACCCTGTGGGCCCGCTGAACCGCGCCGAGGCGAAGGCGGCGGTGGCCACGCTCACCCCGACCGGCTGGACGCCGATCGGCCCGGCGCTGCTGAAGGCCGCCGACGACCTGGAGGGCGGCGAGGGTTCCAAGCGGATCGTGCTGATCAGCGACGGCGAGGACACCTGCGCGCCGCTCGATCCGTGCGAGGTGGCCCGCGAGATCGCCGCGAAGGGCATCGGCCTGACCATCGACACGCTGGGCCTGGTGCCCAACGCGAAGATGCGGCTCCAGCTCAGCTGTATCGCCGAGGCGACCGGCGGCACATACACGTCCGTGGAGCACACCGACGAACTCACCGACCGTGTCAACCAGTTGGTGGACCGCGCGGCCGACCCGGTGGTGACGCCGGTCGCCGTGGAGGGCGCGAGCGAGTGCGCGAAGGCACCCGCGCTGAAGTCCGGTCTGTACACGGACCGTGAGGAGTTCGGGCAGGAGCGCTGGTACCGGGTGGACGTGAAGCCCGGTCAGGAGCTGCGTGCCGCCGTGAGCGTGGCCGCGGACCGCGCGGTCAGCCCCGACTACGGGGTGCTGCTGCGGGCGGTGACGGTGCACGGCCGGGAGATCGTCCGCGGTGAGGCCGCGGGCACGGGCCGTACGGACGTGATCTCGACGGGTCTGCGCTATCCGAAGGCGGAGAGCGACGACGAGGACGCGCCCGCCGAGACGGTGTGCCTCCAGGTCACGCACTCCTTCGCTGGGGCTGCCGGGGTGAAGGCCACGCCGGGTCTGCCGCTGGAGCTGACCGTGGACGTGGTGGACGGCCCCTCCGACGCGGGTGACGTGGCGTCCTTCGGGCTGGGCCGCGGCTGGTGGCTGCTGGGCGCGCTGATCGTGGCCGGTTTCCTCGGCGGTCTGGTGTGGGGCTGGCTGTCGCGCTGGCGTGTCGCGGTGTGGAGGACCAACTGATGCGTATCACCCGTGTGTTGAGCATGGCGCTGATCGCCCTCGGCCTTGCCGCGGGCCCGGCGGCGGCCGACTCCTCCCCGTCCGCGAGCCCGTCCGGGGACAGCGGCGCGCCCACCGAGGCGGGCACGTCGTTCCGTACGGCGACGGAGATCGAGCAGGGGCAGACGGCGACCGCGAGCGGCTCGACCGGTGACTACCTGTACTGGTCGTTCCCCGCGGACACCGGGCAGCGGCCCACCGTGAAGGCGACGGTGAAGCTGCCGAAGGCGCCGTCGGCGGGCCAGAAGTGGCAGATCGACGTGTACGACGGGCTGCGCCGCCGGCAGGCCTGCCAGTACGGCGCGCAGACCCGCACCGCTGCGGCGGGCGCGTCCTCGGTGGAGCTGTCCTGCACGCTGCGGACCGTGCGGTCCTGGTCGGAGCCGTGGGCAGACGACCCGCTGCCGGGCACGTACTACCTGCGGCTGACGGTGCTGAACCTGGCCCAGGACGATCTGGGTCTGCCGGTCGGCGCCGAGGTCCGTGTCGACTCCAAGGACATCGGCGGCAAGGCGGCGGTGGACGGCTCGCTGGCGAAGCCGCTCGTGCCGGGCATCGCCGTGACCGACCCCGGTGAGGACGACGACAAGCCGGGCAAGGCGGTGCTGTCGGCGATCGACCCGGACGACGGCTGGTCGTCCGGGTGGTGGACCGACCGCTGGGTGTGGACCGGCCTGGGCGGTGTGCTCGCCGCGCTCGCCGGTATCGGCGGGTACGCGCTGACGCGCGGCTCGGGCCGCCCCTCCCGGGTGCCGCCGGGCGCCTGACGGACCGACGGCTGTGGCTCGCCCCGCATGTGCGGGGCGGGCCGTTGTCGTGCGGGGGAGGTTTCCCGGCGTACGAGCGCGGGTGCCGGAGCGGGTGCCGTACGACCGCGGATGCCGGAGCGGATGCCGTACGACCGCGGATGCCGGAGCGGATGCCGTACGACCGCGGATGCCGGAGCGGATGCCGTACGACCGCGGATGCCGGAGCGGGTGCCGTACGAGCGCGAATGCCGAAGCGGATGCCGTACGAGCGCGGGTGCGCTGCGCCGGCGGATGCCGTACGACCGCGGGTGCCCTGCGCCGGCGGGTGCCCCACCGCCCGGAGCGGGTCAGGCGTCCCGGAGTTCCTTCGCCAGGGCTCCCTCCCCGGACACCTCCACCCGGCCCGCGCGCACCGCGTCCTCCAGGCCCAGCTCGCCCTGGGCGAGCGCGGAGACGGTGGCCGTGTCCGTCGACAGACGGGCGTCGGGTTCCCCGGGCGCGGGCCCGTCGCCGTAGACCGGGGTGTCCGCGGCACCCGCGTACAGGTGGAAGTCGCCCTCCTCCAACCGTACTTCGACCAGTCCCGTCCGGCCGTCGAGGGCGCGCAGCAGGGGCAGCGCGAACCAGTGGGCGCGTACGGCGTCGGTCGGCCGCGGCTCGCCCAACTCGGCCTGCCCCCACGCGCCGAGGGCCTGGAGCACCGGCAGCAGGGCGGTTCCGCGCGGGGTGAGTTCGTACACGTAGGCGGCGCCCGGCGGGGGCAGCCGGCGGCGGGTGGCGATGCCGTCGCGTTCCATGTCCTTCAGCCGGGAGGCCAGCACGTCCGTGCTGACGCCGGGCAGGTCCGCGTGCAGATCGGTGTAGCGGCGCGGCCCGGCGAGCAGTTCACGGACGATCAGCAGGGTCCAGCGGTCGCCGACGGCGTCGAGGGCGCGAGCGGCGGGACAGTACTGGTCGTAGCTTCGGCGAGGTGGCATGGCCCGCAGTCTAGACATCTTGTTGGACTTTCCAAGCACACACTTGGTAAAACCAAGTAACACCAGATACCGGAGGGGCCCATGGAGTTCCGGCAGTCCAACAAGCTGAGCGAGGTCTGTTACGAGATCCGGGGACCGGTGATCGAGCACGCCAACGCGCTGGAGGAGGCGGGCCACAGCGTGCTGCGCCTGAACACCGGCAACCCCGCCGCGTTCGGTTTCGAGGCGCCGGAGGAGATCCTCCAGGACATGATCCGGATGCTGCCGCAGGCGCACGGCTACACCGACTCGCGCGGCATCCTCTCCGCCCGCCGCGCGGTCGCCCAGCGCTACCAGACGCTCGGACTGGACGTGGACGTGGACGACGTCTATCTCGGCAACGGGGTCTCCGAGCTGGTGTCGATGGCCGTGCAGGCGCTGGTGGAGGACGGCGACGAGATCCTGATCCCGGCGCCTGACTTCCCGCTGTGGACGGCCGTGACCACCCTCGCCGGCGGCAAGGCGGTCCACTACCTGTGCGACGAGCAGGCCGACTGGAACCCGGACCTCGCCGACATGGAGTCGAAGATCACCGACCGGACCAAGGCCGTCGTGATCATCAACCCGAACAACCCGACCGGCGCGGTCTATCCGAAGGAGGTCGTCGAAGGCATCCTCGACCTGGCCCGCAGGCACGGCCTGATGGTGTTCGCCGACGAGATCTACGACCAGATCCTCTACGACGACGCCGTGCACCACTCGGCCGCCGCGCTCGCCCCCGACCTGGTCGTCCTCACCTTCTGCGGACTGTCCAAGACCTACCGGGTGGCGGGCTTCCGCTCCGGCTGGCTCGTCGTGACCGGTCCCAAGCAGCACGCGAAGGACTATCTGGAGGGCCTGACCATGCTGGCGTCCATGCGCCTGTGCGCCAACGCGCCCGCCCAGTACGCCATCCAGGCCGCACTGGGCGGCCGGCAGTCCATCGGCGACCTGACCCGGCCGGGCGGCAGACTGTACGAACAGCGGACGGTGGCGTGGGAGAAGCTGAACGAGATCCCCGGTGTGACATGCGTGAAGCCGAAGGGCGCGCTGTACGCGTTCCCCCGGCTCGACCCCAAGGTGCACAAGATCCACGACGACGAGAAGTTCGTCCTGGACCTGCTGCTCCGGGAGAAGATCCAGGTCGTCCAGGGCACCGGCTTCAACTGGCCCTCCCCCGACCACTTCCGCATCCTCACCCTGCCGCACGCCGACGATCTGGAGGCCGCCATCGGGCGGATCGG
The DNA here is from genome assembly GCF_023072675.1 of Streptomyces sp. XM83C. Lineage (GTDB taxonomy): Bacteria > Actinomycetota > Actinomycetes > Streptomycetales > Streptomycetaceae > Streptomyces > Streptomyces thermocoprophilus. Next base: position 4,575 of record NZ_JALLGL010000203.1, on the reverse strand, counting down.
ACGGTTCCTCGCGGGGTACCGGCAGTAGAGCACCGAGGGGGCACCGGGCGGTCCCCCCTTCGGGCGGCGGACCGGGGCCCCGGTCGACGGACGACCGGGGGCCCCGCCGCTCACGCGGCCGACTCCAGGCCCGTACCGCCCGCACCCGCCGCGTCGAGGTCGGTCATCTCCAGCCGCAGCGCGGCGACCGTGGAGCGGAGCTGCTCCGGCGTGTGCGCGGCGGTGACGAAGAACCGCAGCCGCGCCAGCTCCTCGGGGACCGCCGGGTGCAGGATCGGGTTGACGCTGATGCCCCGCCGGAACATCCCCTGCGCGAGCCGCAGCGTCCGCGCCGAGTCGCCGACGACGCACGGCACGACCGGAGTGCCGCCGCTGCCCCCCGGTGTCCACGCCGGCCCGCCGCGCGAGGCGCAGGAACAGCTCCGCGTTCTCCCGCAGCCGTACCAGCCGCCTCGGCTCCTCCCTCAGCAGCCGCAGCGCCGCGAGCGCGGCGGCCGTGTCGGCGGGGGTCATGCCCGTGCTGTAGACGAAACCGGGCGCGGTGTAGCGCAGCCAGTCGACGACGGCACGGCTCGCGGCGGCGTAACCGCCGCAGCCGGCCAGCGCCTTGGACAGGGTGCCCATCCACACATCGACGTCCGCCCGCTCGACACCGCAGTGCTCGCCGACGCCGCGCCCGTTCTCGCCGAGCACGCCGATGCTGTGCGCCTCGTCGACCATCAGCAGCGCGCCGTGCCTGCGCTTGACGGCGACGAGGGCGGGCAGGTCGGCGATGTCGCCGTCCATGCTGTACACGCCCTCGACGACGATCAGCACCCGGCGGTAGCGGTCGCGGACCCGGCCCAGCAGTGCGTCCAGGGCGGCGGCGTCGTCGTGCGGGAACGGCCGCCGGGTCGCTCCGGAGAGACGGCAGCCCTGAAGGATGCTGTCGTGCGCGAGGGCGTCGTACACGATCAGGTCCTCGGGGCCGACGAGATGCCCGATCACGGTGACGTTGGTGGCGTGCCCGCTGGTCAGGGTGAGCGCGTCCTCCGTGCCGAGGTGGCGGGCGAGTTCCCGCTCCAGCTCCAGGTGGAGCGGGCGGCTCCCGGACAGCAGCCGGCTCGCGGAGGCGGAGGTGCCGTACCGTTCGACGGCCTCTTGTGCGGCGGCCCTCACCTTCGGGTGCGTGGCCAGACCGAGGTAGTTGAACCCGGAGAAGGAGATCAGCTCACGGCCGTCGACGACGGTCCGGTCCGTGAGGCCGCTGTCGTGGACCATCAAGTACGGGTTCGGCAAGCGGAGTTCGTCGAGGAGGGCCTTGCGGGCGCGGTGGGCGGCGACCTCCGGGAAGTCGTCGACCCTCAGGTGCTCCACGGCGGGCGGGGCGCTCCTCTCGTACAGGGCGGCCGGGGCGGGCGACGGCACGGGCGGTTCGGGTGCGCGCCGGTCGTCGGTGGCCGTGGCGGGGGCCGGGCCGGTCGCGCTCGCGGCGTCCGGTGGGACGAGCGCGGTCACCTCGGCGACGGTCGGCCGGGCGGACCGCTCGTCGACGGTGAGCGTCGGCCAGCGGCGCTTCAGCGCGGTGAACAGGTCGGTCAGCATCAGCGAATCGAAGCCGAGGTCGTCGACCAGGCTGTGGTCGGCACGCACATGGTCCGGCGGGAAAGCGCCGACCCGGGCGATCTCCTCACGGACGACCCGGGCGACCGGGTCGGTGCACTCGGAGGGAGCTGCGGGTTCGGCGCGTACGGCCGACGCATCGAGATCGGGCCGTACGGCTTGTACGGCGGGTACGGCACGTTCGGCGCCGTCGGCCGGAGCGCCGCCCGGCGGGGGCTCGGCTCCCGTGCCGGTGACCACGCCGCACAGCGTCTCGGCGATCCGGTGCAGCAGGGTCGTCTGCCGATGGAGGACGTCCAGCAGTTCCCGCACGGGGATCTTGCTGGGCTCGGGATCGGGGACAGGAGCAGAGTCGGGCTCAGGGGCAAGGTCAGGGGCAAGGTCCGGGACGGCCCGGGGCGCGGGCAGGGCCGGAGCGGCCGGGGCGGAGGCCGGGGCAGGCGCCGGGGCGGGCGTCGTCGGCGCCTCCCGGCGTGTCCAGCACGGCCGGGCGTCCAGCCGGGCGGGCGGCAGGTCGAGGACGCGGCGGTCGGCCTCCTCGACCAGCGCGCGCGGGTCGACGGGAACGCCGAGCACGGCCAGCCGGGCGAGCGCACGGGGCAGGCCGGGCGGGTCGTCCGGCGCCGGGCCGTCGACGGGGACGACGTGGACGCCGTCGTGGCCGTCGAGGGTGCGGCGTACGGACGTCAGGAGCGAGCCGCCCCCGGACACCTGGAGGAAGATCCGCGCCCCGGCGTCGTGCGCGGCGCGGACCGCGTCGGCGAAGCGGACCGGCGAGGACGCGTGCCGGGCCCACAGCGCGCGCAGCTCCTCCGGGTCGGAGCACGGCGCTCCGCTCACCGCCGACACGAACGGCAGGCGGGGCGCGGTCAGCGACCGCCCGGCGAGGTCGGTGCGCATCGCCTCGTCGGCACCGGCCAGACGGGGCGTGTGGAAGGCGTTGGACACCATCAGCGGCAGGGTCGCCACGCCGGCCTCGGCGCAGACCCGGCGCAGCGCGTCGAGCCCTTCCCGGCCGCCGCTGACCACGGTCTGGAGGGGCTGGTTGAAGCAGGCGGGCCACACGTCGGCCAGGCCGTCCAGCAGCCGTCGGCAGGTGTCCTCGTCGGCCTGTACGGCGAGCATGCCGCCGTACAGGCCGGCCTCGGCGTCCCGCAGTGCCCTGCCGCGGTGGGCGAGCAGCCGTACGGTCTCCTCCGCGTCCAGGAACCCGGCGGTCGTCGCTGCGGCGAACTCGCCGACGCTGTGCCCGAGGAGAATGCCGGGCCGTACCCCGCAGCCGGCGAGCACGCGGTCGGCGGCGATCTGGAGGGCGCCGAGGACGGGCTGGCACACCTCGGTCGGGGTGAGCCGTTCCGGGTCGCCGACGCCGTACACCAGGTCGGTCACGTCCCGCCCGGCGGCGGCGCCGAGCACCTCCAGGGTGCGCCGGAAGGCGGGGAAACGGTCGTACAGGTCGTGCAGCATGCCCGGCCGCTGGCTGCCCTGCCCGGGGTGGACGAAGGCGATACGGCGGGCGTGCGGCGGCAGCGGTTCGTCGGCGGCCCAGGCGTCGTCGCCGAGGTCTCCGCGCTCACCGTCGGCGAGCTGGCGGCGGGCCCGGCGGAGCCGTTCGGTGAGGGCGGCCGGGTCGGTGGCGACGACGGCGAGTCTGCTGGGCAGCGGGGCCCGTCCGCCGAGGGTGTGGGCGAGGCGCAGCCCGGCGGCGTCCAGTTCGAGCCGCGGGTGCGGGACGGTGTGCGGCTGGGGCACGACCGTGCGGTGGTGCACGACCAGCGCGGTCTTGATGAGGCCGGCGATGCCCGCGGCGGCCAGCGCGTGTCCGATCAGTGCCTTGCCCGAGGACAGCCAGCAGGGGGCGGGGTGCTCGCCGCGCAGAAGGCGCAGCGCCTCGATCTCGACGCGGTCGCCGACGGTGGTGCCGGTGCCGTGGGCCTCCAGGAAGCCGACCGAGCCGGGCGGCAGGCCCGCGTCGGCGTACGCGCGGCGCATCGCTCTGAGCTGGCCTTCCGGGGTGGGGGTGAGCGGGCCGGGGCCGGCGCCGTCGTTGGCGGCGCCGGTGCCCTTGATCACGGCGTAGATCCGGTCGCCGGCGGAGAGCGCGTCGGCGAGGCGGCGCAGGACGAGCGCTCCTGCGCCCTCCCCGAGGACGAAACCGTCGGCCCGCTCGTCGAACGGGCGGCACACTCCCTCGGCGGAGAGCGCTCCGAGGCGGGAGAAGCCGATGAGGCTGTCGGGGGTGAGGCTGATGTGGGCGCCGCCGACGACGGCCGTGGAGCAGGCGCCGGCGCGCAGCTGGTGCACGGCCTGGTCGAGGGCGATGAGGGAGCCGGAGCAGGCGGCGTCGACGGCGAAGCTGGGTCCGCCGAGGTCGAAGTGGCGGCTGATCGCGGCCGGGGCCATGTTGAGCAGGCTGCCCGGCAGGGTGAAGGCGTTCAGGGGGCCGGTCCGCCGTTCGATGTGCGCGCGCAGAGCCCGCGCCAAGGCGGGATCGCGGGCGGTGTCGGTGTCGTCGAGCAGTTCGAGGGCGCGGATGCGCGCGGTCATGAGGTCCTTGTGGTCGGAGACCGACAGGGCGACGAAGACGCCGGTGGTCTCCCGGTCGAAGCCCCCGTCCGAGGCCGGCGTCGTCGAGGGCTTCGCGGGCGACGTCGAGCATCAGCCGGTGCTGCGGGTCCATGGCCTCCGCGCGGCGCGGCGGCAGCCCGTAGTGCAGGGCGGCGAACCGGTCGACGCCGTCGAGGAAGGCGACCCGGTCGGTGTAGGCGGCGTCGGGGGCGGACCGGTCGCCGGGGGCGTGGAAGGGGCGGTGGTCCCACCGTTCCCCGGGTACGGCGGTGAACTGCCGTTCGGCGCCGAGGAGGAGCCGCCAGTAGGCGTGGTGGTCGGGGGCGCCGGGGAAGCGGCAGCCGATGCCGGTGACGGCGATGTCGCGGGCGGGGTCGGTGAGGTGCATGGCGGGTGTTCTCCAAC
>NZ_JALLGL010000202.1 GCF_023072675.1 Streptomyces sp. XM83C | reverse complement strand
GCCCCGCAGGTACTCCTCGGTGTACGCGTACCGGTCGGTGTCCGGCGTGGACAGCGTCACGCCCAGCGCCCGCCCGCGCGGCATCTTCGCGCCCAGCCGGCGGTAGGCGTCCGGGTTCTTCAGGAAGTCGACGACGTCGTTCAGCTCCCCCTCGACCTCGTCGATACCGGCCACGTCCGCGAAGGTGGTGCGCCGCTCGCCCGGTTCCAGCTCGACGGGTTTCGGCGGCGCCTTGCGGCCGAGCATGCCGCCCGCGCCCATTCCGGCGCTCATCCGCCGTGCGATGAACACCCACACCGCGATCAGCAGCAGCATCGGGGCGAGCGAGATCAGCAGATTGGCCAGAAAACTGCGGTGCTGTACGACCGGTTCCGCGGTGACCGTCACGTTGTTCTTGGTGAGGGCGTCCCACAGCCCGTCGTCGGCGAAGGTCGGCCGTTCCGTCTTGAACTTGGTGTAGGTGCCGTCGCCGTCCGGGTTCTTCCGGCCCTTCTTCAACTGCCCCTGGATCGCGTCGCCCTTGGCGTAGATCTTGCTGACGTTGCCCGCGTCGACCTGCTTGGTGAACTCGGTGTAGGAGATCGTCGGCTCGTTCTCCTCGTCCAGCAGCGACAGCACGAGGTTGGCCAGCACGAACACGACGACCGCGGCGAGGACCAGCCGCCACCAGCGCAGCCGTCCCCCGCCCGGCGGCTTCGGCGGCTCCTCGGGGGCGCCCTCGGTACGCCAGGGCTGGTCGGGCGACTTGCGCGGCGGGGCAGCGTTGGCCATATCCGGACGTTACGACACGAATGCCGCACCGGCATGCGGATGTACGACGCCGGGGGCAGCCCCTGTCAAGGCCCTGCGGACGGCCGTGTACGACGCCGGGGGCGCCCTCCGTGACGGAGGGCGCCCCCGGCGTCGTACACCTCGAACCGTCAGCCCATGAACTTCTTGAACTCTTCCGGCAGCTCGAACTCCTGCCCGCCCTGCTGCGGCAGCCCGAAGGCACCGCCCTGAGCGGCGGCGGCGCGCCGCGCGGCCTCCTCCTGCTCCTGCTGCTTGCGCTTCATCGGGTTGCCGGAGCGCTGCTTGCCCTTGGCCTTCTTCTGCTGCTTCTTCTGCCGGCCGGGTCCGCCGCCCATGCCGGGCATGCCCGGCATACCGGGCATGCCGCCGCCCTGCGCCATGCGGGACATCATCTTGCGGGCCTCGAAGAACCGCTCGACGAGGTTCTTCACCGCGCTGACCTCGACACCGGAACCGCGCGCGATACGGGCACGGCGCGAGCCGTTGATGATCGTCGGGTCCTGGCGCTCGGCCGGGGTCATCGACTTGATGATGGCGGCGGTGCGGTCGACGTCCCGCTCGTCCAGGTTCTGGATCTGGTCCTTGATCTGGCCCATGCCGGGCAGCATCCCGAGCAGCTTGGAGATGGAGCCCATCTTCCGGACCTGCTCCATCTGGGCCAGGAAGTCGTCGAGGGTGAAGTCCTGGCCCTTCTTGGACGCCAGCTTGGAGGCCATCTTGGCGGCCTCTTCCTGGCTGAACGTCTTCTCCGCCTGCTCGATCAGGGTGAGCAGGTCACCCATGTCGAGGATGCGGGAGGCCATCCGGTCCGGGTGGAAGGCGTCGAAGTCCTCGAGCTTCTCACCGTTGGACGCGAACATGATCGGCTTGCCGGTGATGTGCCGGATGGACAGCGCGGCACCACCGCGGGCGTCACCGTCCAGCTTGGACAGCACCACACCGTCGAAGCCGACACCGTCACGGAACGCCTCGGCGGTGTTGACGGCGTCCTGACCGATCATCGCGTCGACGACGAACAGGATCTCGTCGGGGCTGACCGCGTCCCGGATGTCCGCGGCCTGCTGCATCATCTCCTGGTCGATGCCGAGTCGGCCGGCGGTGTCGACGATGACGATGTCGTGGACCTTGGACTTCGCGTAGTCGATGGAGTCCTTGGCGACCTTCACCGGGTCACCGACGCCGTTGCCCGGCTCCGGCGCGTACACCGCGACACCGGCGCGCTCGGCGACGACGCTCAGCTGATTGACGGCGTTGGGACGCTGGAGGTCACAGGCGACCAGCAGCGGGGAGTGACCCTGCTCCTTGAGCCAGCGGCCGAGCTTGCCCGCGAGGGTGGTCTTACCGGCACCCTGGAGACCCGCCAGCATGATCACGGTCGGCGGCTGCTTGGCGAAGCGCAGCCGGCGGGTCTCGCCGCCGAGGATGGTCACCAGCTCGTCGTTGACGATCTTGAGGACCTGCTGCGCCGGATTCAGCGCCTTGGAGACCTCGGCGCCGAGGGCCCGCTCCTTGACGTTCTTGATGAAGGAACGCACGACGGGCAGCGCCACGTCCGCTTCGAGGAGCGCGATGCGGATCTCGCGTGCCGTGGCGTCGATGTCCGCCTCAGAGAGCCTGCCCTTGCCCCGGAGGGACTTGAAAGTGGCTGAGAGGCGGTCGGAGAGAGTATCGAACACGGCGGCGTCGGTCCTCAAAGTCGGGAGCAGTGCTGAGCGCCTTCCAGAGTATCCGGCCCGGCAAGCGATTCGTCCCCCGTCCGCCGACTGCGGCGGACGGGGGACGCGGACGCGGGCGGCGCCGGCGTCACCCCCGCAGCGTCTCCTCCAGCTTCCGTGCCACCGCCGTGGCCTCCTCCGCGGGCAACGGGGCGCCCTTGGCGTCGGTGACGTAGAAGGCGTCCACGGCGTTCGCGCCGAGGGTGCTGACGTGGGCGCTGCGCATCCGCACCCCCGCGTCCTCCAGCGCCCGCCCGATGCGGAACAGCAGACCGGGCGCGTCCTGGGCGCGGACCTCGATGACGGTGGCGAGCCGGGAGGCGGCCGGGTGGACGGTCACCCGAGGCGGCGGTGCGAGCACCCCGCGCCGCCTCGGGTACGCGGCGTCGCGCTCCGCGAGCCGCCCGGCGATGTCGAGGCTGCCGTCGAGGGCGCGTACGAGGTCGGCGCGGAGCCGGGCGGCCTGCGGCAGGGAGCCGTACTCGGCGGCGACCCGCCACTCCAGCAGCAGCACGGATCCGTCCACCCCGTCGGGCAGCTCCAGCGCGCGCAGCTCGGCGGTGCGCACGGTCAGCCGGTGCATCGCCAGCACCCCGGCGGCGGCCGGCAGCACGCCCGGCCGGTCGGGTACGGCGATGAGCAACTGCACGCCGAGCGGCTCGGGTTCCCCGGTGGGGTCGGCGGGGGCGTCCGGGCCGGGCGGTTCGGTCTGGGCGCGCAGGGCGAGGACGGGTCCGCCGGTGGCGGCGGACTCCAGGGCGAGCCGTTCCTGCTCGGCGGTGGCGGTGGCGGGCTCGGGTTCCTCGGGTGCGTCGCCGGCGAGGACGGCGGAGACGCGGCGGACCAGGTCGGCGACGAGGGAGCCGCGCCAGGACGACCAGGCGGCCGGCCCGGTGGCGAGGGCGTCGGCCTCGGTGAGGGCGTGCAGCAGTTCCAGCGTGGACTGGCTGCCGACGGCCTCGGCGACGTGCCGCACGGTGGCCGGGTCGTCGAGGTCGCGTCGGGTGGCGGTCTCGACGAGGAGCAGATGGTGCCGTACGAGGGTGGACAGGACGGCGACGTCGGCGCGGTCGAAGCCGATGCGGGCGGCGACGTCCCGGGCGATGATCTCGCCGGCCACGGAGTGGTCGCCGGGCCAGCCCTTGCCGATGTCGTGCAGCAGCGCGGCGACGAGGAGCAGGTCGGGGCGGCTGACGCGGCGGGTGAAGTCGGAGGCGCGGACGGCGGTCTCGATGAGGTGCCGGTCGACGGTCCAGACGTGGACGGCGTTGCGCTGGGGGCGGCAGCGGACCCGTTCCCAGTCGGGCAGGAGCCGGGTGATGAGCCCTTCGGCCTCCAGTGCCTCCCAGACGGGGACGGTCGGCGGGCCGGAGCCGAGGAGGGTGACGAGCTGTTCGCGTGCCTCGGCGGGCCAGGGCGCGGGCAGGGGGCGCACGGTCGCGGCGAGGCGCCGTACGGCGTGCAGGGAGAGCGGGAGACCGGCCTGTGCGGCGGCTGCCGCGGCGCGCAGCGGGAGCACGGGGTCGCGGTCGGGGCGTGCGGCGCGGGCGAGGACGACTTCGCCGTCCTGTTCGACGACGCCTTCGGCGAGGGGGGACCGTTCGGGGGCGGGTCTGCTGCCACCGAGCATGGCGCGCAGCCGGGGTCGTGCGGAGCGGGAGCGCAGGACGCGGCCGACTTCGCGCCAGGTGACGTCGCCGGCGTAGGAGATGACGCGGGCGGCCTCGTAGACCTGGCGGAGCAGGGTGTCGGCGTCGAGCAGGCCGAGTGCGCCGGCGACCTGGTCCTGTTCCTGGAGGGAGAGCCGGTCGGTGGCGCGGCCGGTGGCGAGGTGGAGGGCGTCGCGGACGTCGAGGAGGCGGCGGCGGGCGTCGTCGAGGCCTTCGCGGGGTGCGTCGGCGAGCCAGGATGCGGCGACGGCGCGCAGGGCGGTGGCGTCGCGGAGGCCGCCGCGGGCCTCCTTGAGGTCGGGTTCGAGGAGGTATTGCAGTTCGCCTTGGCGTTCGGCGCGTTCGGCGCAGAGTTCCCGCAGTTCGGGGAGGCGCTTGGGGGCCTGGTTGCGCCAGTCGGCGAGGATCGCGGTGCGCAGTCCGGCGGTGAGGCCGAGGTCGCCGGCGAGATGGCGGGCGTCGAGGAGGCCGAGCTGGACCTTGAGGTCCTCGCCGGCGGTCCTGCGGGCCTCGGCGGGGGTGCGGACCGAGTGGTCGAGGGCGAGGCCGAGGTCCCAGACGGGGTACCAGAGGCGGTCGGCGAGGGCGGCGACGGCGCCGGGGTCGGAGCCGTCGTGGAGGAGGAGCAGGTCGAGGTCGCTGCGGGGGCTCAGCTCGCCGCGTCCGTAGCCGCCGACGGCGACGAGGGAGACGCCGCGCAGGTCGCCGGCGCCGGCGGTGAAGAGCTGGGCCAGCCAGTCGTCGGTCAGGTCGGACAGGGCCGCACGGCGCGGCGGCCCGGGCCGTGCCTCCTCGGTGAGGAGGCGCAGCCGGGCCGCCGCGTAGCCGCTGGGTCCGGAGTCCTCTGCTTCGTTGCGTACGCTCGTACTCGTCACCCGGCGACTCCTGTTCTCGTGCGGCTCAGAGGGCGTCCGGGCCGCGTTCGCCGGTGCGGACCCGTACGGCCGTCTCGACGGGGAGGGACCAGACCTTGCCGTCTCCGATCTTGCCGGTGCGGGCGGCCTTGACGATGACGTCGATCAGCTGTTCGGCGTCGTCGTCCTCGGCCAGCACCTCGATGCGGATCTTGGGGACGAGGTCGACGGTGTACTCGGCACCGCGGTAGACCTCGGTGTGGCCGCGCTGGCGGCCGTAGCCGCTGGCTTCGGTGACGGTCAGGCCGTGCACTCCGAAGGCCTGGAGGGCTTCCTTGATCTCGTCGAGCCGGTGGGGCTTGACGACGGCGGTGATGAGCTTCATGCGTCCACCTTCTTGGCTGCGGCGTCGGCCGCGGGGGCGGCGTCCGGGACGGCGGTCGTGCGGGCGGCGCCACCGCCGGCCCCGCTGAAGTCGTATGCGGTCTCGGCGTGCTCGGCCTGGTCGATGCCGGCGACTTCCTCGTCCTCGGTGACGCGCATGCCGATCGTCTTGTGGACGAGGAAGGCGAGGACCGCGGAGACGACCAGGGAGTAGGCGAGGACGGCGAAGACACCGGCGCACTGCTTCCAGAACTGGTCGAGGCCGCCGCCGTAGAAGAGGCCCGCGACGTCGGACTGGCCCTTGCCGGTGGCGAAGAAGCCGATGAGCAGGGAGCCGATGATGCCGCCGACGAGGTGGACGCCGACGACGTCGAGGGAGTCGTCGTAGTTCAGCTTGTACTTCAGGCCGACGGCCATGGCGCAGACGACACCGGCGATGAGGCCGACGGCGATCGCGCCGAGCGGGGAGACCGCACCACCGGCGGGGGTGATGGCGACGAGGCCGGCGACGGCGCCGGAGGCGGCACCGAGGGTGGTGAAGGCGCCGTGGCGGATCTTCTCGTAGGCGAGCCAGCCGAGGACGGCGGCACCGGTGGCGACCTGCGTGTTGACGAACATCAGCGCGCCGACGCCGTCGTCGTTGCCGAGCCAGGAACCGGCGTTGAAGCCGAACCAGCCGAACCACAGCAGGCCGGCGCCGAGCATGACCAGCGGGAGGCTGTGCGGGCGCATCGGGTCCTTCTTGAAGCCGACGCGCTTGCCGATGACGAGGATCACGCCGAGGGCCGCGGCACCGGCGTTGATGTGGACGGCGGTACCGCCGGCGAAGTCGATGACGCCGAGCTCGTAGGCCCAGCCGCCGGCGCCCCAGACCCAGTGGGCGACGGGGAAGTAGACGACGGTGACCCACAGGGCGATGAACAGGGCCCAGGCGCTGAACTTCACGCGGTCGGCGAGGGCGCCGCTGATGAGCGCGGGGGTGAGGATCGCGAACATCATCTGGAAGACGACGAAGACGAAGAGCGGGATGGTGGTGCCGTCCCACAGTTCCGTCAGGCCGATGTCGCTGAGGCCGACCCAGTCGCTGTTCCAGCCGATGATGCTGCCGGAGTCGGTGCCGAAGGCGAGGGAGAAGCCGTACAGCACCCACAGGACGGTGACGATCCCGAGGCTGATGAAGCTCATCATCAGCATGTTGAGGGTGCTTTTGACGCGGACCATGCCTCCGTAGAAGAAGGCGAGGGCCGGTGTCATGAGCATCACCAGGGCGGAACAGATGAGCATGAAACCTGTGTTCGCGGCGGAGAGTGTGGGCTCTGCCGCCAGCGTGATGGCTGGTGCCATCGGCGTCTCCTCGTCGTAGTTACGGCCCTGTGCGGGCGAAGCCAGAGGCGGTGTGAGGGGTGGGCCGGTTATGGGCCATGAGATTGGCGCAGCGCGGTTTCGGTGGAAGCCCCTCGTTGTTTCGCCGCCGTGACGAAGGCGCCTGGTGTGTTACGCGTCGATGAACTGGCTGATGTCGCTCGCGCCGATCGTTATCGTGGCGCAACCTTCACGGTGTTGTTCACCGGGGGGAACAGGGGACCGGCCGCGGTCGGCCTTCCGATGACCTGGCATGGGGGAGCCGAGTCGGGCAGTTCGGGAGGGCCGGCCGCGGCCGGGGTCTGAAGGGGGCGGGCCGGTCAGACGGCCTCGGCGCTCTCGGGCAGTTCGACGGCGAGCACGTCGGTGAGGTCGACGACCTCGGCGAGGTCGCCGTAGTCCCGGGCGGCGGTGTCCACGGTCTTGCGGATACGGGTGTTCACGCGCTCGGAGCGGACTTTCTTGGCGACCTTCATCGCGCGCCGTGCGAAGTCGGCGCTCTGTTCGGGTTCACGCTGGAGCAGGTGGACGGTGGCCATGCCGATCAGGTTGAGCGCGTACGACCGCTGGTGCTCGGTGTCCTTCGCGAACAGCTCGACGGCCCTCTCCATCAGCGGCTGGGCGAGGGAGGCGTAGGTGGGGCTGCGGCCGGCGACATAGGCGAGGTCACGGTAGGAGTGGCTGTTCTCGCCGTGCAGTTCGGCTTCGGAGAAGAAGCGGATCCAGTCGGGCTCGGGCTCGTCCCAGTCGTCGGCGTCGGCGAAGGTGTCCTCGGCCATCCGTACGGCGCGCTTGCACTTGCCGGGCTGGCCCATGTTGGCGTAGGCGCGGGCCTCCATCGCATACAGCATGGACTGGGTGCGGGGGCTGGCGCAGTCGCGGCTGCCGTACTGGGCGAGGTGGATGAGTTCCAGGGCGTCCTCGGGGCGGCCGAGGTGGATCATCTGGCGGCTCATGCTGGAGAGGATGTAGGAGCCGAGCGGCTTGTCACCGGCTTCCTTCGCGGCGTGCAGGGCGAGCACGAAGTACTTCTGCGCGGTGGGCTGGAGCCCCACGTCGTACGACATCCAGCCGGCGAGTTCGGCGAGTTCGGCGGCGACCTTGAACAGCTTGCGGGAGGTCTCCTCGGGCTGGGGTTCCTGGAGGAGGTCGGTGACCTCGTGGAGCTGGCCGACGACGGCTTTGCGGCGCAGTCCGCCGCCGCACTGGGCGTCCCACTGCCGGAACATCACGGTGGTGGACTCCAGCAGGTCCAGCTCGGGCTTGGACAGCCGGCCGCGGGCGCGGGAGGTGGGCACTGCCTCGGGCTCCCGCGCGGGTGAGGGCGGGGCGGGCACGAGCCAGCGCTGGAGGGGTTCGATGAGGGCCGGGCCCGCGGACAGGGCCAGCGAGCTCCCGAGGAAGCCGCGCCGCGCCAGCATCAGGTCGCTGCGCGAGAACTCGCCGAGCAGGGCCACCGTCTGCGGGCCCGTCCAGGGCAGGTCGACGCCGGTGGTGGAGGGCGTCTGGCGTGCGGTGCGCAGGCCCAGGTCCTCGATGGAGACGACGCAGCCGAACCGCTCGGAGAACAGCTCGGACAGGATGCGCGGGATGGGTTCGCGCGGGTTCTCCCCGTCGAGCCAGCGGCGCACCCGGGAGGTGTCGGTGGAGATGTGGTTGGCGCCGAGCTGCCGGGCCCGGCGGTTGACCTGGCGGGCCAGTTCGCCCTTGGACCAGCCGCTGCGGACGAACCACGATCCGAGCAGCTCGTTGGCGCGCTTGTCAGCGTTCGTCCCGCCACCGCCGTTGCCGCCCACTTGGAACGCCCCCATCCCTCAAGATCGCCTGCCGCCGAGTGCGCCAAGCCCTATCAGAATGCCGGTACTCCCGGCGTTCGTCCGGCAGTTGCCACCCTTCGAACGGAGTACCGACTTGCCTCCGGCATACCCGTGAGTGCATGTGCCCCGCGGCTTCGTGCACTCACCGTAATCCTACGATCACCCGTCCTGCCATGGCGATTGCGGAAACGCCACCATTCGCCACCCCTTCGAATGAACCCACGATGGGCTGCGCGCGATTCACTTGACAGAGGACAGTCGGGAGTGAGAGCAGCGGTGCACGCGGGGGCGCGCGGCGCCGCTCGCGCCACCGGCCGTGCATCCGGACGCCGTCCGGGCGCGACGGCTCGGTGACGCACGGTCATATTCCGGGCGCGTCTCGTAACCACCGGTGCGTCGGACCCGTTGGAGGGGGCATGGGCTTCACGATCGGCAGCAGTCGGGGCATCCGCGACATCCGGTCCGTCTCGCGTCGCCGCGGCCGCTCGTCGGAGTGCACCGCAGTCGCCGAGTTCACGGGCCTCTGGGGCTGGGACGTCGTCCCGGGCGCGCGTGCCGCCGCGGGGGTGTGCTCCTGCGGGCGCCCGGACTGCCGTACGCCGGGCGCGCATCCGCTCGACTTCGCGCCGATGATCGCCGCGGGCGCGACGCTGGACCAGGTGAGCGCGGCGTGGGCGGAGTTCCCCGGCGCGGCCGTGATGCTGCCGGTCGGTACGGCGTTCGATGTGATCGAGGTGGCCGAGCAGGCCGGGCGTCGGGCGCTGGTGCGGCTGGAGCGCATGGGCCTGCCCCTCGGCCCGGTCGCCGCGACCCCGCAGGGCCGGGCGCAGTTCTTCGTCGCGCCGGGCGGCGCGGCCGAACTGCCCCGGCTGCTGTACCGGATGGGCTGGGACGACCCGGCGCTCGACCTGCGCGGCCTCGGCCCGGGTACGTACATCACGGCGCCGCCCTCCGACCGCGGCGGCCTCGGCCCGGTGCGCTGGCTGCGCCCGCCGGCCCTGGACTCGGCGACGCGCCCCCCGGAGGCCCGCCTGCTGCTGGGGACGCTGGCGTATGTGGCGCACCGGTCGCGGGGGTGGTGAGGCGGGGGGTGCGAGGGCCGGGGCTCCGTGGCGCCGGAGGGCGTCCGGGAGCGTACGGCTCTTCGGCGCCGTGAGGGCACGTCGCGAAGGCGGGCCGTAGGGGCAGGTCGCAGAGACTCGTCGAAGGGGCACTCGTGAAGGCGCGTCGAAGGGGCACGTCGTGAAGGCGCGTCGTGGAGCACGCCCGTAGAGGTGCGTCGTAGAGACACTTGAGGCGGCACACACGGTGAAGCGCCCGTCCCCGGTGGTGATCCGGGGGCGGGCGCTTCCTCGCTGTGCACGCCGGGCGCCTCGGGTGCTCCGGACGCGTCGGGTGCCTCGGACCGCGTCGGATGCGTCGGACTCCCCGGACGCTTCGGACACGCCGGCGACGGCGGCGCTCAGTCGCCGATCAGGGCGTCGACGAACGCCTCGGGCTCGAACGGCGCGAGGTCGTCCGCGCCCTCGCCGAGCCCGACGAGCTTGACCGGCACGCCCAGCTCGCGCTGGACGGCGACGACGATGCCGCCCTTGGCGGTGCCGTCCAGCTTGGTCAGCACGATGCCGGTGATGTCGACGACCTCGGCGAAGACCCGGGCCTGGACGAGGCCGTTCTGGCCGGTGGTGGCGTCGAGGACGAGCAGCACCTCGTCGAGCGGGGCGTGCTTCTCGACGACGCGCTTGACCTTGCCCAGCTCGTCCATGAGGCCGGTCTTGGTGTGCAGCCGGCCGGCGGTGTCGATGAGCACGACGTCGCAGCCCATCTCCTTGCCTTCCTTGACCGCGTCGAAGGCGACGGAGGCGGGGTCGCCGCCCTCCGGGCCGCGCACGGTGTGGGCGCCGACCCGTTCGCCCCAGGTCTGCAGCTGGTCGGCGGCGGCGGCACGGAAGGTGTCGGCGGCGCCCAGCACGACGGTACGGCCGTCGGCGACCAGAACGCGGGCGAGCTTGCCGGTGGTGGTGGTCTTGCCGGTGCCGTTGACGCCGACGACCATCACGATGCCGGGCTTGCTGGTCTCCGGCTCGGTGTGGACGGTGCGGTCCATGTCCCGGCCGACCAGGGTGAGCAGCTCCTCGCGCAGCAGACCGCGCAGCTCCTCGGGGGTACGGGTGCCGAGCACCTTGACGCGCTCACGCAGCCGCTCGACCAGCTCCTGGGTGGGCTGCACGCCGACGTCGGCGGTGAGCAGCGTGTCTTCGATCTCCTCCCAGGTGTCCTCGTCGAGGTGTTCCCGGGACAGAAGGTTCAGCAGGCCCTTGCCCAGGGCGTTCTGCGAGCGGGAGAGCCGGGCGCGCAGGCGCACCAGGCGGCCCTCGGTGGGCTCCGGGATCTCGATCTCCGGGGCCTCGACGGGTTCCGCGACGGGCGGTTCCTCGACCGCGACGGGCGCCGGGCCGCCCGGGAGATCCACCTCCTCGATCGTGCGCCGCGGTTCCTCCCGCGGCGTTTCGGCCTCGTCGCCGACGTGGGGCTCGGCGGGAGGGGCGGTGATGTCGGG
>NZ_JALLGL010000201.1 GCF_023072675.1 Streptomyces sp. XM83C | reverse complement strand
CCCCCACCCGCCCCGGCCCCGCCGACCGGCCGCCGGGCCCCTCAGACGCCGTCGCCGGACCCGGTGACGGGGGCCGTCCACAGGCCGACCAGCGCGTCGACCAGGCCGGTCGCCGTCTCCTCCCAGGTGGCGCGGGGTGTGGGCCTGCCCTCGGCGAGGGCGCGTTCGCGTTCGGCGGCCGTGTGGAGGATCAACTGCCGTGCCATCACTCCGCGTTCGGCGCGCACCGGCTCGGGAAGACCAGCCAGGCAGCGGCCCAGGCCGTCGACGGCGGCCCTCAGGGACGGTGAGACGAGCGACTCCTCGACCATGATCGGGGAGAGGGCGGGATCGGTCATCACCTGCGCGCAGAAGCGGGCGTACCACGTGGGGCTGCCGAGCGCCGCGAGATGCACGGTCACCGGCCGCACCAGGCAGGAGACCCAGGTACGCACGTCCCGGGCGTCGCCCGCCTCGGCCACCAGCCGGGCGCGGATCTCCTCCACCCGGCCGGCGTGCCGGCGCGCGATGGCACGGACCAGGTCGGCCTTGGTGCCGAAGTGGTAGCCGACGGCGGCGTTGTTGCCCTGGCCGGCGGCCTCGCTGACCTGACGGTTCGACACGGCGTACACACCGCGCTCGGCGAACAGCCGCTCGGCCGCGGCGAGGATCAGCTCCCGGGTCGCGTCCGCCTGCGCGGCCCGTACCGTCCTGCCCGCCACATCCACCACCATCCCGGTGCCGCGCCGCCCGCCCGGTCGGGCGGCATCCCTGCCCCGAAGCCTACAAAACCGCACGTCGGACCCGGTGACGGCACCTCACGGCCGCGCGCGGCGGGACCGAAGCCGGTGAGCCATCGGGGGGAATCCCGCAGCGGGGGCGCGTGACCGGGCGCCGGGGCGTCGAGATGTTCTGTCGTGACCCTGCCGATCGTCTCCCCCATGCTCGCCACCCCCGGGACGCTGCCGCCCCCGTCGCAGGACGCGAAGTGGGCGTACGAGACGAAGCAGGACGGGCAGCGTGCGGTGGTGTATCTGCCGGGCGACGGCAGTGTGGTGCTGCGGGCCCGGTCGGGGGAGGTGATCACCGGCGCCTATCCGGAGCTGCTGGGCCTGGGCCGCGCGCTCGGGGACACCCCGGCGGTGCTGGACGGGGAGGTGCTTGCACTCGACGCGCGGGGCCGCGCCGACTTCCAGCGGTTGCAGTCCCGTATGGGCCTGGCGCACGCGCCGCGCCGGGCCGCGCTGCGGGCCGCTCGGGCGCCGGTGCATCTGGTGCTGTTCGACGTCATGCATCTGGCGGGCAGCTCGCTGCTGCCGCTGCCCTACGTCCGGCGGCGGGCGCGGCTGGAGGAGCTGGGGCTCGCAGGACCGTACTGGTCGACGCCCGCCGCAGTCGTCGGACACGGCGCCGAAGCCCTCGCGGCCACCAGGGAGCACGGGCTGGAGGGCCTGGTGTGCAAGCGGCTGGACTCGGTGTACGAGCCCGGGGTGCGCTCCCGCGCCTGGATCAAGATCCGGAACATGCACGGTGTCGATGTGATCGTGGGCGGCTGGCTGCCCGGCAAGGGACGGCTGACCGGACTGCCCGGCGCCGTCCTCGTCGGCCAGCGGGCCCCGGACGGCACGCTGCGCCATGTCGGCGCGGTCGGCACCGGCTGGAGCGAGACCGAACGCGGACAGCTCGCCTCTCTCCTCGCGGACCTGGCGAGCGACGTGTGCCCCTTCTCCCCCGCGCCGCGCCTCGCGGGGGCCCGCTGGGTGCTGCCCCGGCTGGTCGGCGAGGTCCGCTACAGCACCCGGACCCGCGCGGGCCTGCTGCGGCAGCCGTCCTGGCTGCGGCTGCGCCAGGACCTGACCCCGGAGGAGTCCTCGGCGGACCTGCCCGATCCACCGGTGTGACCTGACGGACGGACCTCCCCGGAGACACCCGCCCTCTTGGCGCGGACATGTAAAACACGGCACTCTGAACTCCCTTTTCCCCCACAGCCGTTGGGCTGCGCCCGGAACAGAGGAGGACGCAGTGTCGTCACCCACGTCCCGTACCGACCGCAGGAGATGGCTCACCGTGCTCGGCGGTGCCGCCGCGCTCGTGATCGCCGTCCCCGAGGTCGCCTTCGCCGCACCGCCGCCGGCACTGCCCGTCGCGGCGGACGCCCTGGAGCTGACGTACCAGCCGGCGTTCGACTACGACACGGACGGCTGCTACCCGACACCCGCCATCGGACCCGACGGCTCCGTCAACGGCGGCCTGAAGCCGACCGGCGCCCTCAACGGCAACTGCCGCGACGCGTCCGACCTGGACAACACCAACTCCTACTCCCGGGCCAAGTGCAACAACGGCTGGTGCGCCGTGCTGTACGGGCTGTACTTCGAGAAGGACCAGGCGCTCCCCGGCATCAGCCTCGGCGGACACCGGCACGACTGGGAACACGTGGTGGTGTGGGTCCAGAACGACCAGGTCAAGTACGTCTCCACGTCCAACCACGGCTCGTTCACCGTGCACCCGGCGTCCCGGATGCGCTTCGAGGGCACCCACGCGAAGGTCGTCTACCACAAGGACGGCATCAGCACCCACTGCTTCCGGGCGGCCACCGCCGACGACGAGCCGCCGGAGAACCACAAGGGCACCTGGCAGTACCCGCCGCTCGTCGGCTGGGACCACTGGCCTGCCGGGCTGCGCGAGAAGGTCAGCTCCTACGACTTCGGCAGCGCCCACTTCGGCCTGAAGGACGGCAGCTTCACCTCCCACCTCGCCTCCGCGAAACCGTCCGGCATCGCCTTCGACCCCGACGCGTAGACGTGCGCGCGATCGAGCGGAGCCGGCCGCTCGGCGAGGGGCCCGACCCGGCTCCATCCCACGGCGGTTCGGGCCGTGCGCAGCGGCCGTGTCGTACCGTACGACCGGCCCCTCGGGCCCCGCCGCAGGGTCTATCGTGTCCCGCATGTCCGCTCCGGAACTGATCCGCATCGTCTCCCGTGACTCCCCCATGGCGCTCGCTCAAGTCGAGCGTGTGCGCGCCGAGTTGGCTGCGGCGCATCCCGGCGTGCGCACCGAGGTGGTCCCGGTGAGGACCACCGGCGACAAGTGGCTCGGCGATCTCTCCCAGGTGGAGGGCAAGGGCGCGTTCACCAAGGAGGTGGACGCGGCGCTGCTGGCCGGGGAGGCGGATCTGGCGGTGCACTGCGTCAAGGACGTGCCGGCGGACCGGCCGCTGCCGGCCGGCACGGTGTTCGCGGCGTTCCTCGAGCGCGACGACATCCGCGACGCGCTGGTCCACCCGGGCGGGCTCGCCCTGGACAAGCTGCCGCCGGGCACCCGCGTCGGCACGTCGTCGGTGCGTCGCGTCGCCCAGCTGGCCGCCACCCACCCGCATCTGACGTGCGTGCCGTTCCGGGGCAACGCCAACCGGCGGCTGGAGAAACTGGCCGCGGGCGAGGCGGACGCGCTGCTGCTGGCCGTGTCCGGGCTGGAGCGGATCGGGCGCACCGATGTGATCAGCGAGGTGCTGTCGCCGGAGACGATGATGCCGCCGATCGGCGCGGGCATCCTCGCGCTTCAGTGCCGTCAGGACGACACGGCTCTGATCGACGCGGTCAGTGTGCTCGGTCACGCGGCCACGCACCGGGAGGCCACGGCGGAGCGCATGTTCCTGCATGTGTTGCAGGGGCACTGCAACAGCCCCGTCGCCGGGTACGCGCGGGTCGACCGAAGCGGTGAACTCTCCCTGCGGGCCTGTGTGTTCACCCCGGACGGCAAGACGAGGCTGAACGCCCACGAGTGGGCGGGGCGACTGGACCCGGCCACGCTCGGCACGTCGGTGGCCGTGGCGCTGCTGCGGCAGGGCGCCCGCGAGATCATCGACGGCATCCCGCACTGAGCCGGGGGCACCCCGGCCCCGGCGCGGGGGTCAGGCGGTGCCTTCCTCGGCCTGGTCGCGCAGGAAGTTGCTCACCTGGTGGGCGAGACAGTCCCGGCCCGCTCCGGCGGGGACGTGCGCGGGCTGCACGGTGAGGCCGAGGCCGCCCGTCCACAGCCGGCGCTCCGCCCACTCGTCGTCGATGCGCGCCTGGATCTGCACATCGACCTGGCCGAGCAGGGCCTCGGGTCCGGCGGCGTACAGCACGGCCGTCACCCGGCGCAGCGGGTAGACGTCGAAGCCCTCGACGAACTGCGAGTTGCGCCAGTCGATGAAGGCGGCCTCCCCTTCGGGGCCGATCCGCACGTCGATCTGGCCGTCCTCCAGGTGGACGCAGCAGCGTTCGGTGCCGCGGTTCTCGACGACGACGCGCAGCCTGAAGTACGTCAGCCCGTCGGCGGCGTCGTCACGGCCGCGCGGCGGCTCGGCCGCCTCCAGTCCGTGGACGCGGACCCGCAGACCGGCATGCTCGTCGTACTCCTGCCAGTCCCCGACCACGTTCGGCTCGTCCACAATCCACCTCTCGACTTCTCGAAGGTGAGTCCTATCCAGGGGCTCAGTGCACTGTCAAATGAGTGGAATGGGCCGTGGCCAGGCGGTTCGCCCGTCTTGATCGGTGATCAAGCCGTGCGCAGGGAGAATCCGCCGGACGGGTGGCGCGGCCCGCGCGTGGGGCGTGCCGCACATCACGTCCGGTCCTTGATCGCCGAGCGGGGCCGTCCGCTCACCCGCCGCGGTCCTCCGCTTGCACACCGTGGTCCGATTCGCGAATTTTGTTTCGTCAGACCCGAATGGGGGAAAAGTCACCCCAGTGCTTCGGACAGGAGGCACGTCTGTGGGAACCGGCCCTGCCGGAACCGGGGACGTCCGTCCCGTCCGCGCGCGCCTCCCGCACGACTGTCCCAGCAGCACTTCCATGGGAGGCACGCACGATGCGTACCGCCGGCAGAACCCACCATCCGCACGACGACGCCCCCGACACGGCCGCGGCCTTCGCGCGGCTGGCCGACCTGCCCGACGGGCCGCGGCGGCGCGCCCTGCGCGACGAACTGGTCGAGGTGTGGCTCCCCATGGCCGAGCGGATAGCGGTCCGCTTCCGCGGCCGGGGGGAGAACCTGGAGGACCTGTACCAGGTGGCGGCCCTCGGCCTGGTCAAGGCCGTCGACCACTACGACCCCGCGCGCGGCCGGGCCTTCGAGGCGTACGCCGTCCCGACGATCACCGGCGAGATCAAGCGGCACTTCCGCGACCACATGTGGACCCTGCACGTCCCCCGCCGCGTCCAGGACCTGCGCAACCGCGTCCGGCGCGCTGTGAAGGAGGTCGCGCAGACCACGCCCGGCCGGGCCCCGACCGTCGCGGAGATAGCGGAGTGCGCCGGGCTCACCGAGGACGAGGTGCGCACCGGCATGGAGGCGCTGGAGTGCTTCACCGCGCTGTCGCTGGAGGCGGAGATGCCCGGCACCGACGGGTACGCGCTCGGCGACTCGCTCGGCGGCCCCGACCCCTCGTACGACACCGTCGTGGACCGGGTGGCGGTCAGGCCGTGTCTGGAGGCACTCCCGGAACGGGAGCGCACCATCCTCTACCTGCGCTTCTTCAAGGGGATGACGCAGAGCGGCATAGCCGAGGAGCTGGGCATCTCGCAGATGCACGTCTCCCGGCTGCTCAGCGGATGCTTCGCGCAGCTGCGCGAGGAGATCCTGGCCGAGACCCGCTGACTCCTCACCCCTCGGGCGGCGCCCCCGGGATCTGTGTGGGACCGTAATGCTCCAGGGCCTCCTCCAGCTCGGCCCGGATGGTCTCGGGCAGCTCCCCGGCGCGCCCCCACACGAGGATCATCTCGGCGACATTGCGCAGCTTGGTGTTGGTGTGCTGCGAGACCTGCTTGAGCACTTCCCACCCCTGATCCGGTGTCATCCGGCCCAGGGCCACGATCATTCCGATCGCCTGGTCGACGACGGCATGGGAGGACACGGCCTCCTTCAGCTGATCGACCTGCTCCTGGAGTTCGAGGAGCCGACCGGTTTCGTCGTCCGGGTCATGCGGTACTCGAGCCACCTCTCCATCGTCGTATCGGGGGCGGAACGCCGCCAGCGGGAGTACTCGACAGGCGCGCCCGGGGCGTGAGGCCGGACACTGGTGGAGGGCCGGTGGCCGCCGGCCGAGGAGATCAGGACGCGAGTGCCATGAACCACGACAGCTCTGCCGCTCCCCCGGCTGCCCGGGTCGTCTCCACCCACTCCGTTTTCGGCGCGCCCTGCTGGGTGAGTCTCACCAGCCGTGATCTGGATGCCACGCAGGGGTTCTACAGTGCCGTCCTCGGCTGGCGGTGGCGCAAGGCCAAGCTCGGCGAGCACTTCCGTATCGCCCTCGCGGGCGATGTGCCGGTCGCCGGGATCGCCGCCGTCGCCGGGATGTGGCAGACGGCCGTGGCGTGGACGCCGTACTTCGCCGTGCCGAGCGCGGACGACGCCGCGAGCCGGACCCGGGAGCGCGGCGGCACCGTGGCGGTGGGCCCGCTGTCCCTTCCTCCCGGACGCGCGGCGCTGCTCGCGGACCGGGACGGCGCGACGTTCGGGGTGTGGGAGGGGGAGCTGGTCGGCAACTGGGAGGTGTGGCGGCAGGCCGCACCCGCGTTCGTGCGGCTGCACACCCGCGACGCCTTCGACTCGGCGATCTTCTACGGCGAGATCCTCGACTGGGCCTCCGGCAAGCCCGGCTGCGTCGAGGTCCACTACGAGGGCGGCGAGGTCGTGCTGCGCAGCGGCGGCGATGTCGTGGCCCGGATCGTCTCCGGGGCGCTGGAGGCGGCACCGGACCCGACGATCCGCCCGCACTGGCAGATCCACTTCTCGGTGTCCGACGTGGCGGGCTGCGCCCGGGAGGCGGAGCGGCACGGCGGGTCGGTGCTGCGCAAGGCGATCGACGAGGCGGTGCTGCGGGACGCGGACGGCGCCCAGTTCACGGTGACGTCCCGCCCGGTGCGGTGAGACGCCGTCCACGCGGGCAGGCCGCGCAGATCGACTACGACCCGAGCAGGGCGGTGGAGAGACGCCGTACGCGCGCGAAGGCCGCCGTCGAGGTTTCGCGACGGCGGCCTTGTCGTGCCCGGTCCGCCCGGTCGCCCGGGCGTGGCGCGGCTATGCCCCGCGCATCGGGGGCCGCAGCAGCACCACCAGGCTGCGGGCCGCCACGGTGACGTCGCCGCCCGCTTTGTGCTCCGTCTCGTCGGGCGCGCCGTCCGCTTCGGCGGTGTCCAGGCAGGCCGTCCACCGTTCGCCGTAGAGAGGGCCGGGCAGCCGGAAGACGACGGGCTCCCAGAACGCGTTGAACAGCAGCAGGAACGAGTCGTCGACGACGGGCCTGCCGTAGCGGTCGGGCTCGGCGATCGCGTCGCCGTTGAGGAAGACGCCCACCGAGTGCGCGTCGGAGCGCGTCCAGTCGTCCTCGGTCATCTCGCGCGCGTCGGGCAGCAGCCACACCAGGTCGGGCAGCGGCTGGTCGGCGTTGGTGGCGGTCTCGCCGCGGAAGAAGCGGCGCCGGCGCAGCACCGGGTGGGCGGCGCGCAGCGCGATGAGGCGGCGGGTGAAGCCGGTCAGCTCCTCCTGTTCCTCGGACAACCGCCAGTCGATCCAGGACAGTTCGTTGTCCTGGCAGTAGGCGTTGTTGTTGCCGCGCTGGGTGCGGCCCAGCTCGTCGCCGTGGGCGAGCATCGGTATGCCCTGGGACAGCAGCAGGGTGGCGAGCAGGTTGCGCTGCTGCCGGGCGCGCAGCTCCAGCACCGCCGGGTCCGCGGTCTCCCCCTCGACGCCGCAGTTCCAGGACCGGTTGTGGTTCTCGCCGTCGCGGTTGTTCTCCCCGTTCGCCTCGTTGTGCTTGTGGTTGTACGACACGAGGTCGCGCAGGGTGAAGCCGTCGTGGGCGGTGACGAAGTTGACGCTGGCGCGGGGGCGGCGTCTGCTGCGCTGGTACAGGTCGGAGGAGCCGGTCAGCCGGGAGGCGAACTCGCCGAGCGAGCCGGGCTCGGCCCGCCAGAAGTCGCGTACCGCGTCCCGGTAGCGGCCGTTCCACTCGGACCACAGCGGCGGGAAGTTGCCCACCTGGTAGCCGCCCTCGCCGACGTCCCACGGCTCGGCGATCAGCTTGACCCGGCTGATGACGGGGTCCTGCTGGATCAGGTCGAAGAACGCGGAGAGGCGGTCCACCTCGTGGAACTGTCGGGCCAGGGTCGCCGCCAGGTCGAAGCGGAACCCGTCGACGTGCATCTCGGTCACCCAGTACCGCAGCGAGTCCATGATCAGTTGCAGGACGTAGGGGTGCCGCATCAGCAGGCTGTTGCCGGTGCCGGTGGTGTCGTAGTAGTGCGCCCAGTCGCCGTCGACCAGGCGGTAGTACGAGGCGTTGTCGATGCCGCGGAAGGACAGGGTGGGGCCCTTCTCGTTGCCCTCGGCGGTG
The DNA here is from genome assembly GCF_023072675.1 of Streptomyces sp. XM83C. Lineage (GTDB taxonomy): Bacteria > Actinomycetota > Actinomycetes > Streptomycetales > Streptomycetaceae > Streptomyces > Streptomyces thermocoprophilus. The sequence continues at coordinate 2,806 of NZ_JALLGL010000201.1, read as the reverse complement.
TGGTTGTAGACGACGTCGAGGATGACCTCCAGGCCGGCCGCGTGCAGCGTCTTCACCATCGACTTGAACTCGGCGACCTGCTGCCCGCGGGTGCCGTGCGCGGCGTAGGCGTTGTGCGGGGCGAAGAAGCCGATGGTGTTGTAGCCCCAGTAGTTGGACAGGCCCCGGTCCTGGAGCACGCCGTCGTGCACGAACTGGTGGACCGGCATCAGTTCGACGGCGGTCACCCCGAGCGAGGTGAGGTGCTCCACGACGGCCGGGTGGGCGAGGCCCGCGTAGGTGCCGCGCAGGGCGCGCGGGACGTCGGGGTGGCGTCGGGTGAGGCCGCGCACATGGGCCTCGTAGATGACGCTGTCGGCGTAGGGGGTGCGCGGCGGGCGGTCGTCGCCCCAGTCGAAGTACGGGTCGGTCACCACGCCGAGCATGGTGTGCCCGGCGCTGTCCGCCGGGTCGGGCCCGGAGGGCGCCCGCTCGTAGAGGGAGGGGTGGTTGTCGATCTGCCCGTCGACGGCACGCGCGTACGGGTCGAGCAGCAGTTTCGCCGGGTTGCAGCGGTGGCCGAGCGCCGGGTCCCAGGGGCCGTGCACGCGGTAGCCGTAGCGCTGGCCGGGGCCGACGCCCGGCAGGTAGCAGTGCCAGACGAAGCCGTCGACCTCGGTGACGGGGACGTGGCGGGTGGTGCCGCCCTCGTCGAAGAGGATCAGTTCGACGTGTTCGGCGACCTCGCTGAACAGGGCGAAGTTGGTGCCCTGGCCGTCGTGGACGGCACCGAGCGGGTAGGGGTGCCCGCTCCACGCGGGCACCCCTGCCGTCGAACTCCGTCGGCGCCGGGCGGTCACCGGGCGCCCTCCAGGACGCCGGTTCCGGAACCGGCGAGGGCCGTGGCCGGCACCTCGCGGGGCACCTGGAGGAACTCGCGCAGGCTGGGCGCGGGCGCGACGGGCACCAGGGGCTCCCGGTCGCCGGCGCGGGCGCGCTGGGAGAACCAGATGACCTTGCTGCCGTTGTCGACGGCGCAGCAGCCCCAGCCGTCGCTGATCGCCGCGAGATGCTCGAAGCAGCCGCGCAGATCCGGGTCGGGGCGCAGCTCGCTGTCGTTCTCCCCGATGGCGGTGATGAGGTGCTGGCCGTTCCACCACATCTCGATGGAGGTGTTCTTGTCGGTGGCGTGTTCGTCGATCGCCGTCAGCAGCATCTCTGCGCTGCGGCAGACGGGCTCGACCAGGGTGTCGAGGTCCCAGTACCGGAGGTGCGCGGCCAGAATGCGCCTGACCTGTCCGACCCGTTCCGGGCAGACTTCCACGTCGAGGTGGTAGTAGCAGGGCACTGCGGTCTTCATCGTCGTTGGCTCCTCACCGGCGACGCTCGGCGCTTCCTCCCGACCCTGCGGACCGGGACCCCGAACACGAAGCGTGAGCGATGGTCGCTCCTGAGTCACCTCCCACAGTGGGGTCGCTACGCCATTCGTGCAACACGAGCGCACCACGACCAAGATCCAACAGGACGGTGGGTCATGTCGCGTGCACCATGAGTGAAGGCCACGAGAGGTTTGACGACTTCGCGCCTCTGCTTGCTCGGCCGGCCCGTGTCCCGGGCGTACCTCTCGCTTCTTCCCGGAAGGTGGACCGCGCCATGCTGCTACCCGCGAAAGCCGAAGTCTCCCGGCATCTGCGGCGCTACCGGGCGTGGGAGCGCGCCATGCTCGCCGCGCCCGCCGACAGCTCGGTCCGGGCCACGTTCGAGGACACGGGCTACACCCTGTGCGTGCTGATGGGCAAGCGGTGTGCGCGGGAGGCCGCCGACGCGGCCGAGCGCTATCTGCGGTCGGGGTCGGAGACCGCGCTGTGGCGGCAGGGCCCACGGAGGGCGAAAAACGTGGCGCGCAGGAGTGGTACGCGCTCGAATCGGCGTTTCCCGGCGGGGCTCTAGGCCTCCTCCGGTGCAGCTTGGTCATCCAACATCCGGGCGGCGCCCCGGAATCGAGCACGGCGGAGGTTCAGCATGAAGTCCACCCGGCCCATCGGACGCATCCCGGTGCGCGACGTCGGTCCGCGCGTCGACTGCGGCAGGCGCCCGGCGAAAGCGGTCGTGGGTGAGACGTTCCTGATCACCGCCACGGTCTTCCGTGAGGGGCACGACGCGGTCGACGCGCATGTCGTGCTGAGGGACCCGGAGGGCCGCCGCCGTCCGCCGGTCCGCATGCGGGAGCTGGCGCCGGGCACGGACCGCTGGGGTGCGGAGGTGACGCCGGACGTGCGGGGCCGCTGGACGTTCACGGTGGAGGCGTGGAGCGACCCGGTGACGACGTGGCGGCGGCACGCGGCGATCAAGATCCCGGCCGGCATCGACACGGGCCTGGTCCTGGAGGAGGGCGGGCAGCTGTACGAGCGGGCGGCGGCGAAGGCGCCGCGCGGCGAGGCCCGCCAGGTGCTGCGGTCGGCGGCGCGCACACTGCTGGACGACGCGCTGCCGGTGGAGGACCGTTACGCCGCCGCGTCGACGCCGGAGGTGGACGAGGTGCTGTCCCGGCATCCGCTGCGGGAGCTGGTGACCGCGTCGCAGCCGCTGCCGCTGCTGGTGGAGCGGGAGCGGGCGCTGTACGGCTCGTGGTACGAGTTCTTCCCGCGCTCGGAGGGCACCCCGGAGTGCCCGCACGGCACGTTCCGCACGGCCGCGCGGAGGCTGCCGAAGATCGCGGAGATGGGCTTCGACGTCGTCTACCTGCCGCCGATCCACCCGATCGGCACGACGTTCCGCAAGGGGAAGAACAACTCGCTGACCGCCGGGCCGGACGATGTGGGGGTGC
>NZ_JALLGL010000200.1 GCF_023072675.1 Streptomyces sp. XM83C | reverse complement strand
CGCGTACCGCCCCCGCCCGCCCGAAGCCCAGGCCAGCGGGGACAGAGCCGCCAGGGCGAGCAGCATGCCCGTCAGGGCCCACAACAGCGGTCGCACTCGTCGTTCCTCTCGCATGCGCACCACCGTCCCGCAGCCCGCCCGATCACGGCCGGGACCTGTGGACAACCGGCCGGTTGTGGACAGCGGCGTCACCCGGCACGTCGCGGGTCCCGTACACTTCTCGTGGCGACCCGGGCCACCGGGTCGACTTCGCACGCCCCGGTACGGCCACCGGCAACGGTCCGTATCAGCGCCTCTCGGTCCTTCGTGGCTCGGCGCACCGCGGGCGTCAGGCGCGACGGCCGGCCGGCGGTCGCGGCACAACCGAGAAACCCAAGGAGAAACGGCCATGGCCGTCGTCACGATGCGGGAGCTGCTGGAGAGCGGCGTCCACTTCGGTCACCAGACCCGTCGCTGGAACCCGAAGATGAAGCGCTTCATCTTCACCGAGCGCAACGGCATCTACATCATCGACCTGCTCCAGTCGCTGTCGTACATCGACCGCGCCTACGAGTTCGTCAAGGAGACCGTCGCCCACGGCGGCACGGTCATGTTCGTCGGCACGAAGAAGCAGGCGCAGGAGGCCATCGCCGAGCAGGCCACCCGCGTCGGCATGCCCTACGTCAACCAGCGCTGGCTGGGCGGCATGCTCACCAACTTCTCGACCGTCTACAAGCGTCTGCAGCGCCTGAAGGAGCTGGAGCAGATCGACTTCGAGGACGTCGCGTCCTCCGGTCTGACCAAGAAGGAGCTGCTGGTCCTCTCCCGCGAGAAGGCCAAGCTGGAGAAGACCCTCGGCGGTATCCGCGAGATGCAGAAGGTGCCGAGCGCCGTCTGGATCGTGGACACCAAGAAGGAGCACATCGCGGTCGGCGAGGCCCGGAAGCTCAACATCCCGGTCGTCGCCATCCTCGACACCAACTGCGACCCCGACGAGGTCGACTACAAGATCCCGGGCAACGACGACGCGATCCGCTCCGTCACCCTGCTCACCCGTGTGATCGCCGACGCCGTCGCCGAGGGCCTCATCGCCCGCTCCGGCGCTGCCGGTGACAAGGGCGAGAAGGCCGCGGGCGAGCCGCTCGCCGAGTGGGAGCGCGACCTGCTCGAGGGCGAGAAGAAGGCCGAGGAGGCCCCGGCCGCCGCCGAGGCTCCCGCCGCCGAGACCCCCGCCGAGGCCCCGGCCGCCGAGGGCGAGCAGGCCTGACATCCGGCGTCAGCCGCAGACGGCGGGGACGGTACTCCGAGCACCGGGCATCCGGTGCGGTGCGGTCCGCCCCCGCCGTTCACCCGTAGGTCAGCGGCCGGACGACGGCCATCCCGGCGCACACCGCGTCCGGGCGGCCGTACCGCCGCGGATCTCCGATCTCCCAGACTTCGAGAAAGATTCACAGACTCATGGCGAACTACACCGCCGCTGACGTCAAGAAGCTCCGTGAGCTCACCGGCGCCGGCATGATGGACTGCAAGAAGGCCCTGGACGAGTCCGACGGCAACGTCGAGAAGGCCGTCGAGGCGCTCCGTATCAAGGGCCAGAAGGGCGTCGCCAAGCGCGAGGGCCGCTCCGCCGAGAACGGCGCCGTGGTCTCCATCATCGCCGACGACAACTCCTCCGGCGTCCTCGTCGAGCTGAAGTGCGAGACGGACTTCGTCGCCAAGGGCGAGAAGTTCCAGGCCGTCGCCAACAAGATCGCCGAGCACGTCGCCGCGAACGCCCCGGCCGACATCGAGGCGCTGCTCGCCTCCGAGATCGAGCCCGGCAAGACCGTGCAGGCGTTCGTGGACGAGGCCAACGCCAACCTCGGCGAGAAGATCGTCCTGGACCGCTTCGCGCAGTTCGCCGACGGCTACGTGACGGCGTACATGCACCGCACGATGCCCGACCTGCCCCCGCAGATCGGTGTCCTCGTCGAGTTCGACAAGCCGAACGCCGAGGTCGCCAAGGGCGTCGCGCAGCACATCGCCGCCTTCGCGCCGAAGTACCTCTCCAAGGACGACGTGCCGGCCGAGGTCGTCGAGGCCGAGCGCCGCATCGCCGAGGAGACCACCCGCGCCGAGGGCAAGCCCGAGGCCGCCCTGCCGAAGATCGTCGAGGGTCGCCTCAACGGCTTCTTCAAGGACGCCACGCTGCTGGGCCAGCCGTACGCGCTCGACAACAAGAAGTCCGTCCAGAAGGTCCTGGACGAGGCCGGTGTCACCCTGAAGCGCTTCGTGCGCATCAAGGTCGGCATCTGAGTCCGTACCGCGACCGCCGCGCGACCCGGATAGGGTCGACAACAGTCGCCCCTGCCGAACGCGCACGACACCGCGCACGCGCGTGTGGCGGACGGCAGCAGATCTGACGAGGAGGCCATTGCCGCATGGGATGCGAAACACGCCCCACCGGCAATGGCCTTCTTCGTATGCGCACCACGAGGAGAACCCCATGACGACCAAGCCCGAGAAGAGCGACGACGGCAAAGTACGCGGCCGGTATCTGCTGAAGCTGAGCGGAGAGGCCTTCTCCGGCGGCGGCGGCCTGGGCGTCGACCCCGACGTGGTGCACAAGATCGCGCGTGAGATCGCCGCCGTCGTCCGCGACGGCGCCCAGATCGCGGTCGTCATCGGTGGCGGCAACTTCTTCCGCGGCGCCGAACTCCAGCAGCGCGGCATGGACCGCGCCCGCTCGGACTACATGGGCATGCTCGGCACCGTGATGAACTGCCTCGCCCTCCAGGACTTCCTGGAGAAGGAAGGCATCGTCTCCCGCGTCCAGACCGCCATCACCATGGGCCAGGTCGCCGAGCCGTACATCCCGCTGCGCGCCGTGCGCCACCTGGAGAAGGGCCGCGTGGTCATCTTCGGCGCCGGTATGGGCATGCCGTACTTCTCCACCGACACCACCGCCGCCCAGCGCGCCCTCGAGATCGACGCCGAGGCGCTGCTCATGGGCAAGAACGGCGTGGACGGGGTCTACGACTCCGACCCGAAGAGCAACCCGGACGCGGTGAAGTTCGACCACCTCAGCTACGGCGAGGTCATCACGCGCGACCTGAAGGTCGCCGACGCCACCGCGATCACCCTGTGCCGGGACAACAAGCTGCCGATCCTCGTTTTCGAGCTTCTGGCCGAAGGCAATATCGCCCGTGCCGTCAAGGGTGAGAAGATCGGCACGCTGGTGGGCGAGCACGCCAGTCAGGGCTGATGACCCCCGCTGGGGGATGGACAATGTCCTGCCGGTCGGGAACCGTGCAGGAAGAAGACGCGACGCAGCCGGCCGCCGCCCCCCACGAGGAACCGCAGCCGGGCCTACTCAAGACACGCAGGAGCAAGTGGTGATCGAAGAGACCCTCCTCGAGGCCGAGGAGAAGATGGAGAAGGCCGTCGTGGTCGCCAAGGAGGACTTCGCCGCGATCCGCACCGGCCGTGCGCACCCGGCGATGTTCAACAAGATCGTGGCCGACTACTACGGTGCGCCGACGCCGATCAACCAGCTGGCTTCGTTCTCCGTGCCGGAGCCGCGCATGGCGGTCGTGACCCCGTTCGACAAGAGCGCGCTGCGCAACATCGAGCAGGCGATCCGCGACTCCGACCTCGGCGTCAACCCGAGCAACGACGGCAACATCATCCGGGTGGTGTTCCCCGAGCTGACCGAGGAGCGCCGCCGCGAGTACATCAAGGTCGCGAAGAGCAAGGGCGAGGACGCGAAGGTGTCCATCCGCTCCGTGCGCCGCAAGGCCAAGGACGCCATCGACAAGCTGATCAAGGACGGCGAGGTCGGCGAGGACGAGGGCCGTCGCGCGGAGAAGGAGCTCGACGACACCACCGCCAAGTACGTCGCCCAGGTGGACGAGCTCCTCAAGCACAAGGAAGCAGAGCTGCTCGAGGTCTGATGAACGACTCCACCTGGGGGGCGCCGCCGCACACCGGGCACACCGGACAGACCGGGTACTGGGGCCCCGCCGACCAGGGGCACACGGACCGGGGCTCCGTCCAGGGAGCCGTCCCGGCGGGTCCCGCGTACGATGCGCAGGACGCGCCGCACACTCGCCCCATGCCCATCGTGCCCGACGTGTCCGCCCACGGCGGAGACCAGGATGACGACCGGGGGGCCGCTCGGCTGAGCGGCCCCTTGTTCCGCGACGAGAATCCGGATCCCATGCCCGACGCCCCCCAGCCCACGCCGGCCCCGCAGAAGAAGAGCGCGGGCCGCGACCTGGGCGCCGCCATAGGGGTCGGTGTCGGACTCGGCGCGGTGATCATCGCGTCGCTGTTCGTCGTCAAGGCCGTCTTCGTCGGCGTCATCGCCGTCGCCGTCGTCGTCGGCCTGTGGGAGCTGACCAGCCGGCTCCAGGAACGCAAGGAGATCAAGGCGCCGCTCGTGCCGCTCGCGGTCGGCGGCGCGGCCATGGTGGTGGCCGGGTACGTCCGCGGTGCCGAAGGCGCGTGGGTGGCGATGGCGCTGACCGCGCTGGCCGTCCTCGTCTGGCGGATGACGGACCCTCCCGAGGGCTATCTGAAGGACGTCACGGCGGGCGTCTTCGCCGCGTTCTACGTGCCGTTCCTGGCGACGTTCGTGGCGATGATGCTCACTGCCGACGACGGCCCCTGGCGCGTCCTGACGTTCCTGATCCTCACGGTCGTCAGCGACACCGGCGCGTACGCCGTCGGCTGGCGCTTCGGCAAGCACAAGCTCGCCCCGCGCATCAGCCCCGGCAAGACCCGCGAGGGCCTGTTCGGCGCGGTCGCCTTCGCGATGGTCGCGGGAGCGCTGTGCCTGCAGTTCCTCATCGACGACGGCGCCTGGTGGCAAGGCCTGCTCCTGGGCCTCGCGGTCGCCGCCAGCGCCACGCTGGGCGACCTCGGCGAGTCGATGATCAAGCGGGACCTCGGCATCAAGGACATGGGCACCCTGCTGCCGGGCCACGGCGGCATCATGGACCGCCTGGACTCCCTCCTCCCGACGGCCCCGGTGGTCTGGCTCCTGCTGGAACTCTTCGTGGGCTCGGGCTGACCCCACTTTTTCGAAGGCCCGCCGCACCTGTCACCGCTCAGGGGCGGCGGGCCTTCGCCGTGGCTACGACGGGCCACGAACGAGGACACCCGACGACAGCTTCAGCTTCCGCATGCCCCTGACACAGGGTGCCGGGCTGCAAGAGCGCGGCTTCGTGGGTGGGCGGGCGTGGGGTCGTTGTTCGCGTTGTCACAACTGCCGTTCGTGATTCACTCCCGACGGCTGTGGGACTGACCGCACGAGTCGCAAACGCCCGTCGAAGGCAGCTGGACGAAGCAGCGGCCACAGACCTGCGGGGGCTTCTCGACGCGCCGACGACGACGCTCGACGGTGGCTTGCAGCCTGGGAGCCAGAGCAGGCCTCCCGCCATCAGGCGGCAGATCGCGGCAGAACCGGCGGTAACAAGCGAGGCGCGCCTCGGCGGCATGATGCTCGCGTTCCATCTCGCCCTCCACCGGCGGCTTCCCGGCCACCGTCAGAACTTCTGCGTAGCCCGTGCCGACCTTGCCGTCACCGTGTGGACCACCAGCGCTGTCAGGGGCGGGTCTCCGCGACGGTGTGCCTCACGGACCACCCGGCCCAGCACCGGGGTGATCCAGTTCTGGAGGAGAGCCTTGGTCCGGATACCCGTCCGCCTCTGGATCTCCTCACCCAATTCCTTGTACGTGATCACCGCGTGGTACGTCTCCGCCACGCTGATCAGAATCGAGTACGCCGCCGCAGCCCACGCCTCCTGAGCGGTCGGCTTGGTGGCTCCGGCCGCCTTCTCACGCTCCCCCAGTGACATCCCGCACCCATCCCTCGTCCGTGCCGTCACGCTCCTGCCGCATGCCCGGCGCCGGACGCCATGACTCGCCGCGCGTTGCCGTCCTGCGCCGACAACAGGTACAACCCGGTGGCGTGCGCGGACGACACGCAGGGGAAGCCGATCCGTCTGACAGCCAGAGGCGAGCGGCCAGGGGCCAAGGCGCCCGCCGTTCGAGATCTGGCACCGGGGGCCACGGTCCGCAGACCGCTGCCGGTCTCGCCCCGGCAGGTCACCCATCTGGATCTGCGACACTGGATGCACCATGCCCAAGCCCGGAGAACTCACCTTTGTAGCGCCGCGCGGAGCGAAGTCGCCGCCGCGGCATCTTGCCGATCTGTCGCCTGCCGAGCGCAAGGAGGCTGTGGCCGCGGTCGGGGAGAAGCCGTTCCGTGCCAAGCAGCTGTCGCAGCACTACTTCGCGCGGTACGCGCATGATCCCGCGGAGTGGACGGACATCCCCGCCGGGTCGCGGGAGAAGCTGCGGAAGGCGTTGTTCCCGGAGCTGATGAGTGTCGTGCGGCATCTGTCGACCGATGCCGGGGCCACGCGGAAGACGTTGTGGCGGCTGTTCGACGGGACGCTCGTCGAGTCGGTGCTGATGCGGTACCCGGACCGGGTGACCATGTGCATCAGCTCGCAGGCCGGGTGCGGTATGAACTGTCCGTTCTGTGCGACCGGGCAGGCCGGGCTGGACCGGAATCTGTCCACCGCCGAGATCGTGCATCAGATCGTGGACGGGATGCGGGCGCTGCGGGACGGGGAGGTGCCCGGGGGGCCCGCCCGGCTCAGCAACATCGTGTTCATGGGGATGGGGGAGCCGCTCGCCAACTACAAGCGGGTGGTGGGGGCCATTCGGGCGCTGACCGATCCCGCGCCGGACGGGCTCGGGTTGTCGCAGCGCGGGATCACCGTGTCGACTGTGGGGCTGGTGCCTGCCATTCGGCGGTTCGCCGATGAAGGGTTCAAGTGCCGGCTCGCCATCTCGCTGCACGCTCCCGACGACGAGCTGCGGGACACGCTGGTGCCCGTGAACACGCGGTGGAAGGTGCGTGAGGTTCTCGACGCCGGGTTCGAGTACGTCGAGAAGAGCGGGCGGCGGCTGTCCATCGAGTACGCCCTGATCAGGGACATCAATGATCAGGCCTGGCGGGGGGACCGGCTCGGGCGGCTGCTCAAGGGCAAGCCTGTGCATGTCAACCTGATCCCGCTGAACCCGACGCCCGGGTCGAAGTGGACCGCGTCCCGGCCCGAGGACGAGAAGGCGTTCGTCGAGGCGATCGCCGCTCATGGTGTGCCGGTCACGATCCGGGACACCCGTGGTCAGGAGATCGACGGGGCCTGCGGCCAGCTCGCGGCCACCGAGCGGTAGTCTGACCACCGTCACATGTTCATATTCCGACAGGGGAGCGCCACAGCGCTGAGAGTGCGGCAACCGGGCCGCAGACCCTCTGAACCTCGCCCAGGTCATTCTGGGTAGGGAGTTCGGTCATCACTCAAGCTGTTGCGCCCTGCCCGCGGCACGGAACCGCCCCGGTTCCGAGGTCCGCGGGCAGGGCCGCGTCTCTTCCTGGTCACCTCCAGGAGGAATCCAGTGCAGAAGAAGTTGGTCGTGGCCGCCGCGGTCGGCCTCGGGCTCGTCGCCGTGTCCGCCTGCGGTTCGTCGTCCGACAGCGGCGGCTCCGGCGGCTCGTCGTCGTCCGGCGGGTCCAAGACCGTCACCGTCGTCAGCCATGACTCCTGGGCGGCCTCCAAGGACGTCATCGCCGCCTTCGAGAAGCAGTCCGGCTACAAGGTCAAGGTGCTGACCAGCGGCGACGCCGGGCAGGCCGTCAACAAGGCCATCCTCACCAAGGACAACCCGCAGGGCGACGTCTTCTTCGGCGTCGACAACACCCTGCTGTCCCGCGCCCTCGACAACGGCCTGTTCCAGCCGTACGAGGCGAAGGGGCTCGACCGGATCGACGCCGCCTACCAGCTCGACGCCGGCAGACATCGCGTCACCCCGGTCGACTTCGGTGACATCTGCGTCAACTACGACAAGAAGTACTTCGCCGACCACAAGCTGGCCCCGCCGGCGACCTTCGACGACCTCGTCAAGCCCGAGTACAAGGACCTCCTCGTCACCGAGAACGCCTCCACCTCCTCGCCCGGCCTCGGCTTCCTGCTCGGCACGGCCGCCAAGTACGGAGACGACGGCTGGGAGACGTACTGGAAGAAGCTGAAGGCCAACGGCGTGAAGGTCGTCGACGGCTGGCAGCAGGCATACGACCAGGAGTTCTCCGGCTCCGCCGGCGGGAAGAAGGCCAAGGCCGACCGCCCGCTCGTCGTGTCGTACGCCTCCTCCCCGCCCGCCGAGGTCATCTACGCCGAGCCCCGCCCGAAGGACGCCCCGACCGGCGTCGCCACCGGCACCTGCTTCCGGCAGATCGAGTTCGCCGGGCTGCTCGGCAACGCGAAGAACAGCGAGGGCGGCAAGGCCTTCATCGACTTCCTGGTCTCCGAGCGGTTCCAGGAGGACATGCCGCTCAACATGTTCGTCTACCCGGTCCTCAAGGGCGCCAAGGTTCCGCCGGAGTTCACGCAGTACGGCCCCGCCGCGCAGAACCCCGAGACCATGGCCCCCGAGAAGATCGCCGACCACCGTGACCAGTGGGTCAAGTCGTGGACCTCGCTCGTACTGAGGTGACCCGTCGGCGGACCGGGAACGCGGCGCGGCTCGCCCTGATGGCCGGGCCCGTCGCGTTCTTCGCCGTCTTCTTCGCCTGGCCCGTCGCCGCCATCGTCGCCCGCGGCCTCCACGACGGCGGCACCTGGCAGCTCGGCCGGATCGCCGATGTCGTCACCCAGCCGGACATCCGGCACGTGCTGTGGTTCACCACCTGGCAGGCGCTCGTCTCCACCGCGCTGACCCTGCTCGTCGCCCTGCCCGGCGCATACGTCTTCGCCCGGCTCGACTTCCCCGGCAAGCAGACGCTGAGGGCCGTGGTCACCGTGCCGTTCGTGCTGCCGACCGTCGTCGTCGGCACGGCCTTCCTCGCGCTCGTCGGCCGCGGCGGACTCCTCGACGAGCTGTGGGGCGTACGCCTCGACACCACCGTGTGGGCGATCCTCCTCGCCCATGTCTTCTTCAACTACGCCGTCGTCGTCCGCACCGTCGGCGGCCTGTGGGCCCAGCTCGACCCCCGCCAGGAGGACGCCGCCCGGATGCTGGGCGCCTCCCGGCTGCGGGCCTGGCGGACCGTGACCCTGCCCGCGCTCACCCCGGCCGTGGCCGCCGCCGCGCTGATGGTGTTCCTGTTCACTTTCACCTCTTTCGGCGTCGTCACGATCCTCGGCGGACCCACCTTCTCCACCCTGGAAGTGGAGATCTACCGGCAGACCGCCGACGTGTTCGACCTGTCCACGGCCGCCGTGCTCACCCTCGTGCAGTTCGTCGCCGTCGGCGCCGTCCTCGCCGTCCACGCCTGGACGGTACGGCGCCGGGAGAGCGCCCTGCGGCTCGTCGACGCCGCCACCACCGCCCACCGGCCGCGCGGCGCCGGACAGTGGGCGCTGCTCGCCGGAGTCCTCGTCAGCGTCGCCCTGCTCCTGCTGCTGCCGCTCGCCGTGCTCGTGCAGCGCTCGCTCGACACCCCCGGCACCTTCACCTACTACCGCGAGCTGACCAGCGACGACGGCGGCATGTTCCTCGTCCCGCCGATCGCCGCGATCGGCAACTCGCTGCGGTACGCCGTCGTCGCCACGCTGATCGCCGTCGTGATCGGCGGGCTCGCCGCCGCCGCGCTGACCCGCCGCGACGCCGGCCGGCTCGTCCGCGGGTTCGACGCGCTGCTGATGCTGCCGCTCGGCGTGTCCGCCGTCACCGTCGGCTTCGGCTTCCTCATCGCCCTCGACGAACCACCCCTCGACCTGCGCGCCTCCTGGATCATCGTGCCGCTCGCCCAGGCCCTGGTCGGTGTCCCCTTCGTCGTACGGACCATGCTGCCCGTGCTGCGCGCGGTCGACGCGCGGCTCCGGGAGGCCGCGGCCGTCCTCGGCGCCTCGCCCTGGCGCGTGTGGCGGGAGGTCGATCTGCCGCTCGTACGGCGGGCCCTGCTGATCTCCGCCGGGTTCGCGTTCGCGGTGTCGCTCGGCGAGTTCGGCGCGACCGTGTTCCTCGCCCGGCCGGACAATCCGACGCTGCCGGTGGCCGTGGCGCGGCTGCTGAGCCGGCCCGGCGACCTCAACTACGGGCAGGCGATGGCCCTGTCCGCGATCCTGATGGTGGTCTGCGCCGCCGCGTTGCTCCTGCTGGAGCGGTTGCGGGGCGCCGATCGGACGGGGGAGTTCTAGATGAGCGCGGGGAAGTTCCAGCAGGCCGCCCGTGAGGCTGCGGGGGCGTGGGAGGCTTCGGGGGCCCGTGGGGCGCAGGGGGCCGGTGAGGCCCGTGTCGTCGGCGGGGTCAGGACGCTGCTCGGCCTCGACGGTGCGACCGTCCGTTTCGGTGGGCGCCCTGTGCTGGACGCGGTCGATCTGGACGTCGCCGAGCACGAGGTGGTGTGCGTGCTCGGGCCGAGCGGCAGCGGCAAGTCCACGCTGCTGCGGGCCGTCGCGGGGCTTCAGCCGCTCGACGCCGGACGGGTGCTGCTCGACGGCCGGGACCAGACGGGCGTACCCGCGCACAAGCGGGGCGTCGGACTGATGTTCCAGGACCATCAGCTCTTCCCGCAGCGGGACGTGGCCGGGAACGTCGCGTTCGGACTGCGGATGCACGGCACGCCGAAGAGCGAGACGGCCGCGCGCGTGGACGAACTGCTGGAGCTGGTCGGGCTGCCCGGCGCGGGCAGGCAGGCCGTGTCCGCCCTGTCCGGCGGTGAACAGCAGCGCGTCGCGCTCGCCCGGGCCCTGGCGCCCCGGCCCCGGCTGCTGATGCTGGACGAGCCGCTCGGACAGCTGGACCGGACGTTGAGGGAACGGCTGGTGGTGGAGCTGCGGGAGCTGTTCGGGCGGCTCGGTACGACCGTGCTGGCGGTGACGCACGATCAGGGCGAGGCGTTCGCGCTCGCCGACCGGGTCGTGGTCATGCGTGACGGACGTATCGCACAGGTGGGAACACCGCTGGAGGTGTGGCAGCGGCCCGTCGACGCGTTCGTGGCGCGGTTCCTCGGCTTCGAGAACGTGGTGCCGGCGACCGTGGTCGGCGAGGCCGCGGACACGGCGTGGGGGAAGGTGCCGGTGCCGGAAGGGTCCCCGCAGGGCGAGTGCACGCTGCTGGTCCGGCCGGGCGGGGTGCGGGTGGCCGGTACGGCGGCGGAGGGGCTGCCGTGCAAGGTCGCGGCGCGGACCTTCAAGGGCACGCATGTCGCCGTGCAGCTCCAGCCGGAGGGCGCGCCTCGGCTGGAGGCCGCGTGCGCACTGCGGGACGCGCCGGAGGTGGGGGACGTGGTGGGCGTCGGGTTCGACGCGGGCGAGGTCGTGGTGCTGGGCGGGGG